>JAUNJG010000007.1 GCA_030533385.1 Eubacteriales bacterium
CATTTGAAAGAAAAACAAAAGAAAAGTTGCCAACGTTTACTTGACACAAACAAATGATTGACATCGATTGCATGACATAATATAATAGGATACAGAAAAGTAGGCAAACTTGTCTAAAGGCAAGGACGCAAAGCCAGGGGTCTAAGGTGTATAAACTATGATAGCCGGTTGCCGCATTTATGGAAGGTATTTTTTATAAAAGGTATTTTTATAGGAAGTATCTTATTAGTAAATGTGTAATGTATTATTTTCAATATCGATATCTCTTTACTTTTATCGCTTGTCTTTCGGAAGAAAGCCAGCCTCGTGAATGACAGACTGAGACGGACAATAAGATTAAAGCGACGGCAGGACAGAACACAGACCTGAAACAGAGACGACAGAGATAATAAAGACAGTTCAGACATAGCGAACATAGCTGAAAGATGATGTGCATAGCTAAGAAAAAGCGAAGGTACAGATTTCGGGGAGGAGTTCCCTGGAAGAAAGAGATAGTGGGATGAATGACAATAATCGGTAGCCGCTTATAGTTTTATAGGCGGCTTTTATTTATCTCGTCGGAGAAGATTTTCATTTCTATGGACAGTGGTCATGGGGATTTGTATCAGTGGGAGTCGGGTCTTCGGCTGAGGCAAAAGTCTCCGGCGGATGGCAGTCACACAGACTGACAGGGTGTCAGTGTTTGCTGGTCTGTGTATTGCCGCAGGAACGCAGGGGCGTTCTGAGAGCATGGTTGTTCACCTTGCATACCACATACCAAGGGAGGTAAAGCTATGACAAAAGGAAATTTTAAAAAGTTAGTTTCTCGCAATCTGGCAGGAAAGGTTGCAGCTTTCAGCATGGCAGCGATGATTGCGGCAGGAGGAGTGTTCACCATGCAGCAGAGTAAGTCTCAGGTACCTGAGCTTACGGAGTTTGTTGACCATCACGGAGAACAGGTGGTGATTGATGACGGAAGCGTGCCTCTGGGAGGAGCTCCGAAGGTGACGAAGTCTACAAAGACAAAGAAAAAGACCGTCATCATGAAAAAGGCAGCGAAAAAGACTTATAAAAAGAAAAACTTAAAAACAAAAACTTCTAATAAAGAAGGCAACGGCGTGATGGTGGAGACAGTCGTTCAGACTTTGAAGACGCAGAAGTTTAAAAAGAACTCCAAGAAGAAAGTCATTATCACAAAGATTACGACGACGACCACAACGACTCTGGCGGAGAGCGCAGTGCAGGCGCAGGCAGCGGAAGATAACACGGCGAAATCTTCCTCTTCCGAGATTTCCGCTCTCGCTCCTAAGCTTAACGGAGCAGTGATGGCAGCTTACAATGACCTGGGATTCACGGTCAACGTTGATCCGTCTGTATCCTATTCCGGTTACTTTAACTCAAGAACCCGTTCCATCACCCTGAAAAGGGAGAGTGACGTCATTTACCACGAGTTGGGACATTTCCTGGCCTTCGTTGCCGGAAACGTGGATATGCAGCCTGACTTCAGAAGTGTGTACGAGGCGGAGAAAAACAGCTACAGCGGAACCAACAAGGCTTATGTGATTCAGAACAGTTCTGAGTACTTTGCAGAGTCTTTCCGTGATTACACGCTGGATCCGGCCGGATTGAAGCAGAGCCGTCCGAGAACCTTTGCCGCCATCGAGAGCGCAATTGGCAATGTGACACAACAGCAGATAAGCCAGATTCAATCGGCTTACGCACCGATTTGGGGCTAATTGTCGGATGAATCATTGATAAATTGTTGATAGAGTATAAAAAAGAGGGAAACTTTGGGGCATCTTCCGTAAGGAAGGTGCTCTGCTTTTATGCCTGAATTTTGTGTAACGCCCCAGTCATGTCCGAATCCTACTCGTCTGCTTAGTTAAAAAAATGATAATGTTGACTTTATTGTTAGAAATTTTGTATAATAGTGCCATACGTTTGTATGGATGCGGCGGGCGGCTCCGGGTGGGTCGTCTGTGCAGACTGTGGTTTGCGCTGGCCTCAGAGAAAAAAGAGCTGAGAATATTTTGTGATTTACAGTGGGACAGGAGATGAGTGTATGGAGGAGCGTTACAAGGAGTCTGTGCTGGCGGATAACAGGCTGATAGACAAAATGATAGAATATTTTGCCGGAGATCCGAAGCGTGTTCAGCATTTTTTGAAAGTGTATGAGTTTTCCACGTTAATCGGATTGGCGGAAGGGCTGCCGGAGGATGAGCTTTTCATCTTGAAGACGGCGGCCATCGTCCATGATATCGGCATCAGGGCCAGTGAGGAGAAATACGGAAAATCCAGCGGAAAGCTTCAGGAGCAGGAGGGTCCGGCGGTGGCAGAACCGCTGCTTACTTCCCTGGGGTATGACGAGGCTCTCATTGACCGGGTCTTATTTCTGATCGCCAACCATCATACTTATGATGCCGTGGAGGGAGAGGATTATCAGATTTTGGTCGAGGCAGATTTTCTTGTCAATTTGTTTGAGGATGGATGCAGCGAAGAGACAGTCAGGCATGTGAGAAATAAAATTTTTAAGACAAAGACGGGAACCCGCTACCTGGATTTCATGTTTTTCTCTCATTTGGAGACGGAAAACCGGATGGGATGAAGGCCTCCGGTGGAGGCGCCGGCTTTGGCCGGGACAGGGATTTCCGGGAGAGAAGGTTTTGCAACAAGGAGGATACTATGATATTTGGAGTGATACTTGCCGGGGGAACCGGTAGCAGGATGGGAAACATGGAGAAACCGAAGCAGTTTCTCACGGTGGGCAATAAGCCGGTCATCATCTATACCATTGAGAAGTTTTATGCCAACAGCCGGTTTGAGAAGGTGATCGTGCTTTGTCCGAACCAATGGATAAATCACACGCAGAATCTGGTGAAAAAGAATTTTAAGAATCCGGATAAGATTGTCGTGATCGAGGGAGGAAGCACGAGAAACGAGACGATTATGAACTCCATCCGCTACATCGAAAAAGAATATACGCTGGATGAGGATACCATCATCGTGACCCACGACGCCGTGCGTCCGTTTGTGACTCACCGCATTATTGAGGAAAATATTGATTCTGCCATAAAGTACGGGGCCTGCGATACGGTCATTCCGGCTTCTGATACCATCGTGGAAGGAAAGGATCATTGCTTTATCAGCAACATTCCGGACCGTTCTATCATGTATCAGGGACAGACGCCGCAGTCTTTCAGAGCAAAGCGGGTAAAAGAGCTTTATGAGTCGCTGACGGAGGAGCAAAAGAGTACCCTCCCGGATGCCTGTAAAATATGCGTGTTGAAGGGTGAGCAGGTACATCTGGTGGAAGGGGAAGTATTCAATATCAAGATTACTTACCCTTATGATTTGAGAGTGGCAGAGACATTAATTAAAGGAGAATAAAACATGTTAAATACAGTGTATCGTCTGGTTGCGCCCAGACGATTTGAGGTGGCCTTTAATGACATTGACTTAAATGGGGACAAGGTGGTTGTGCGTCCAACCCATTTGTCGATTTGTCATGCAGACCAGCGTTATTATCAGGGCAGTCGGCCGGTGGAAGTGCTGGCCAAAAAACTGCCCATGGCGCTGATACACGAAGGAATTGGCGAGGTGGTCTATGACGCCCTCGGTGAGTTTAAGGCGGGAGACCTGGTGGTCATGATCCCGAACACTCCGACGGAGAAGGATGACGTCATCGGAGAAAATTATCTTAGAAGCTCCCGTTTCCGGGCCAGTGGGTTTGATGGATTTATGCAGGACAACGTGGCCTTGGACAGGGACAGGGTGCTTCTGTTGCCGCAGGACATTGACAGGACGGTGGCTACCTTCACGGAGCTGGTGACGGTGAGCGTGCAGGCGCTCAGACGGTTTGACAGCATCGCCCACGAGCGAAAGGATATCGTCGGTGTGTGGGGAGATGGAAACCTGGGTTATATTACCGCTCTGTTTTTCCACTATATGCATCCGGAGACGAAGCTTATCATCTTTGGAACGGATAAGGAAAAGCTGTCAGGATTTTCTTTTGCGGATGAAACTTATCTGGTGTGGGACGTGCCGGAGGGTTTGATGGTGGATCATGCCATCGAGTGTGTGGGCGGGGACGCCTCCCAGAAGGCCATCGCTCAGATTATTGACCTGATTCAGCCGGAGGGAGCCATCTCTCTTTTGGGCGTGTCTGAGTATCCTGTGCCGATTAACACGAGGATGGTTCTTGAGAAGGGGCTGCGGGTGTTTGGAAGCAGCAGGAGCGGACGGGCTGATTTTGAAAAGACGGTGGAAATGTACAAAGAACATCCGGAGATTCTCGGATACCTGAGCAACCTGGTGGGAGCGCAGGTGGAGATTCATTCCATTGCCGATATGAACCGTGCCTTTGAGCTGGATATCCAGAAAATGATGGGAAAGACTATCATGATTTGGAAAAAATAAAGAAGGAGTTCGGAAACCCATTTGGCGGCAGTGCCGGATGAAAATCTGAAGTCGGATTGTAACAGTTTTTTTTCTGCCATATATTGACGGAGCAAGATTCTGTGCTAAAATAATGTATGAAGGGAGCAACGGCGTTCTGACCGATGCTCCCTTGTTGCTTTATTCCGTCGAAAGTCCCGGGATACATTGGAAGATGTCCTGTAAACTGCAGTGATTTCTCTCAGGTGGGGTGTTGGTCTCTGGCTAAGAGAAGGACTTTGGCGGATGGACGCCGTACATCCTCTGTGTATGGGGGAAAGGGAAAAGAAGGAGAGAGAGATGAGTAGTTTAGCAAAAATGATTCAGGCAATTGACGACTTTGTCTGGGGACCGGTGATGCTCGTCCTGCTGGTAGGAACGGGGGTCGTGCTAACGGTAAGGTGTGGATTCCTCACATGGAGAAATCTTCCGTGGGCGCTGAAGACAACTTTGAGTAAGGAGGCGAGGACAAAGAGCAGGGGAACCGGAGACGTCTCCCCTTTTTCTGCACTGACGACGGCGCTGGCTGCCACCATCGGAACAGGAAACATCGTCGGCGTCGCCACCGCCATGGTGTCCGGCGGAGCGGGCGCCCTGGTTTGGATGTGGATATCCGCATGTTTTGGGCTGACCTCTAAGTTTTCCGAGTGTATGCTTGCCATCAAATATCGGGAAGTCAATGAAAAGGGGGAGATGTCCGGCGGACCGATGTACGTCATGAAAAAGGGACTGAAAAACAAAACATTTGGTGCGGTTTTGGGATGGCTGTTTGCCTTTTTCGCCGTTGTTGCTTCCTTTGGCATCGGAAATATGACCCAGGCCAACTCCATCGCCACTTCCGTTCAATCCACCTTCGGGGTATCGTACAAAGTCACGGGCATTCTTTTGACGGCTCTTTCCCTGATTATCATCATCGGGGGAATCAAGGCCATTTCCAGAGTATCTTCCGTGGTTGTGCCGTTTATGGCAGTTTTTTATGTGCTTTGCGGACTGGTTGTCATCATCGGGAACTTCCGAAACCTGCCGGCAGGTCTGTTGATGATTTTTAAGATGGCCTTCAGCGTGAAGGCGGTGGGAGGCGCTCTGTGCGGAAATATTGTGGCATCCATGATGAATGCGGCTCGCTACGGCGTGGCCCGCGGCGTATTTTCCAACGAGGCCGGCATGGGCTCTGCCGCCATCACAGCGGCGGCGGCCACCACGGACAATCCGGTGCGCCAGGGTTATATCAATATGACCGGCACGTTCTGGGACACCATCGTGGTGTGTACCATCACCGGTCTTGCCATTGCCAGCTCAGGTATGCTGGGGCAGATTGACCCGGCGACGGGTGCGATGTACCAAGGTTCTGCGCTGACCATCGCTGCCTTTTCCACAGTTTTTGGCCGCGCCGGGGGCATTTTTGTGACGGTGGGCATTGCCCTGTTTGCTTTTTCCACCATCCTTGGGTGGGAATACCATGGAGAAAAAGCCTTTGAATATTTGATGGGAACCCACAAGTGCAATATGGTGTACCGCATTGTGTTCTCCCTCGTTGTCTATGTGGGGGCAACCCAGACGCTGGAATTGGTTTGGAACTTTTCTGATATTGCCAATGCGTTGATGGCCATCCCGAACCTGATTTGTCTGCTCTTGTTAAGCGGGGAGATTGCGAGGGATATCAAGGCCTTCCAGAAGGTGATTGAGGCAGAAAAAAAGTGACAGAGAAAACAGGCAGGATGTCGTCTGTGAGCGATCACGTTCGGCATCCTGCCTGTTTCTTTGGTGAGGTGACAGAGACTGTCATAAAAAACCGGCCGATGAGGCGGGTAGAAAATTCATGCCGACAAAGGCCAGCTGTCTTTGATTAGTCTAATTTTAATCCTGAGAGAAGGGCGCCCAGGCCGGTGGAAGCGTTCCCCTCATCTTTATATGTGATGGAAGGCGCTTCGTCTGGTGTTTCCTCCTGATCTGCGGCGGCCTTGATGCTCAGGCTGATTTTGCCGTTTTCTACTTTGAGTACCTTGACCTTGACTTCCTGTCCCACTTTCAGCACTTCGCCCGGAGACTCGATATGTCTGTTGGCAATCTGGGAAATATGTACCAGACCGGAGATGGAGTCACCCAAATCTACGAAAGCGCCGTAAGGCATGAGAGATTCCACCTTTCCTTCCAGGAGGGAGCCGGGAGCGATGGCGTTAATTTTTTCTTCCTTTTCTTTTCTGCGGCGATCGTACATGACTTCCTTCACGGAGAGAACGAGGCGATCCTTTTCCTCGTCTGCGGTGATCACTTTTGCCTCCACGGTTTTTCCAAGATAAGTGTTCGTATCTTCGACATAGCCGATGTCAAGATGGGATGCCGGAATAAAGCCGCGAAGCCCCTCTACATAGACAATGACGCCTTTGTTGACGATGCCGCCTACCTCCAGAGAAAGAACGGTGCCTTCCTCTGCGTATTTTTCCACTGCCGCCCAGGCAGGATTTTTCATTAAATCCGTTGTTTTGTCAAAATCTGCCATAGTTTCACACATGATTATAATCCTCATTTCTATCATTCTATTGTTTACGATGTAAACTACGTCCATTTTATACCAGAATGAAGTCTTTTGCAACAGTCGGTATCCGCTGGTCTGGTGTGAGCTCTCCGCTATGGCAGACGGTAACTGCGGCAGCGGCGGGAGACAGTGCCGACTGCGAACCTGAGATGTTATGGCCGAACCGTTGCTGTTGTCATGGAGGCCTGGAAAAATTCATGGCAAAAAAACGGGAAGTTTGCTATACTTATATAATTATGAAAAAAATTTCTCATCGGGGAACTGTGAGAGAGGAGAGACAGTGATGGATTTATATAAAGGTATGAAAATGACGAAACGGGAGAAAGTTACTGTGGAGAACACGGCAAAAACGCTGGGGAGTGGAAGTCTTTGCGTGTACGGGACTCCGGCCATGCTGCTTTTGGTGGAAAAAACCGCTGTCGCCCTTTTGGAGGGGCGGCTGGATGAGGGGATGACCTCCGTGGGAATCAGCCTCAATGTGGAGCATGTGTCTGCCACGCCGCTGGGGGCGGAAGTCCGCTGTCAGGTGGAACTTTTGGAGATAGACAGAAAACGATTGGTATTTTCTGCTCTGGTGGAAGATGCTGCCGGGGTCATCGGGAAGGGAACTCACGAGAGGTTCATCGTGGATGCAAAGAAATTCCAGGAAAAAGCCGACGGAAAATTTTAAGAAAAATGGATGACAGGGCAGGAAACAATATGGAAAAGAAGAAAAAGGAAAAAGAGACGGGGCAGGCAGGCGTTCGCCTCAATAAATATTTAAGCGACGCCGGGGTGTGTTCCAGGAGACAGGCGGACGGTATGGTGGAAGCCGGACGGGTGACCGTAGACGGGGTCACGGCGGTTTTGGGGCAGAGAGTGGAGGTCGGCCAGAGTGTTTGCGTGGATGGAAAGCCGGTGGGAGAGAGAACCGGGAAGCATCGCCGCCGCATCGTGCTTGCCGTCAACAAGCCCCGGGGCATCGTGTGTACCACCCAGAAGAAGGAAAAGGACAACATTGTAGATTTCATTGGATATCCGGAGAGGATTTATCCTGTGGGCAGGCTGGACAAGGATTCCGAGGGGCTGATTTTCATGACCAATGACGGGGAGTTGATGGACGAGATTCTTCGGGCAAGAAATGGTCATGAGAAGGAATACGAGGTGAGAATCAACCGCCCGGTCAGCGACGCTTTTGTAAGGCGGATGGAGGCGGGAGTTCCCATTCTCGACACGGTGACCCGCCCCTGCAAAATAAAAAAGACGGGAACTTTTACTTTTCGTATTATTCTGACTCAGGGGCTGAATCGGCAGATCCGCCGGATGTGCGAAGCTCTCGGCTGCCGGGTGGTGAAGCTTAGGAGAGTCCGGGTCATGAATGTGGTGTTGGGAGACCTGCCCACAGGCAGCTATCGGGAGCTTTCCAGACAGGAGTTATCTGAGCTGGAGCGCTTGACGGGAAGGAGGACAAGGTGGAAAAACAGCAAAGAATCAAGGAGTTGACAGAGGTTCTGAATAAGGCCGCCAGAGCTTATTATCAGGAGGACAGGGAGATGATGTCCAACAAGGAGTATGATGCCCTGTATGATGAGCTGGCGGCGTTGGAGGAGGAGACGGGCATCGTTCTCTCCGGAAGTCCTACTTCAAAAGTAGGATATGAGGTGCTGAGTGAGCTGGAAAAGATGCCCCACGATTCGCCCATGCTCTCGCTGGATAAAACCAAAAGCCCGGAAGCTTTGAGAGAATGGCTGGGAGAGCGAAGAGGGATGCTCTCCTGGAAGATGGATGGCCTTACCGTGGTGCTGACTTATCGGGAGGGACAGCTTTACCGGGCGGTCACCAGGGGGAACGGTCTGGTGGGAGAGGTGATTACCAACAATGCCAGGGTGTTTGAGAATCTTCCGGCCAAAATCCCCTTTCAGGGCGAGCTGGTTCTTCGGGGGGAGGCGGTGATTCGCTACTCAGATTTCCAAAAGATCAATGAAAGCATAGAAAATGTGGATGCCAGATATAAAAATCCCAGGAATTTGTGCAGCGGATCCGTCCGTCAGCTGAACAATGAAATTACGGCGAGACGCCATGTGTTTTTCTTTGCCTTCTCCCTGGTGAGCGCCGGGGACGGCCTGCCGTCAGACTCCGTGGAGGAAAATATGTGCTGGCTCCGGTCCCTTGGATTTGACATCGTTCCCTATGAGATGGTGGACGGCGGCACGGTGGAGGAGGCGGTGAGCCGCTTTGCAGGGAAGATAGCGGAAAACGATTTTCCTTCCGACGGCCTGGTGTTGATTTATGACGAGATTGCCTATGGGGTTTCCCTGGGCAGTACCGCCAAGTTCCCCCGCAATGCCATCGCCTTTAAGTGGGCCGACGAGGAGGCGGAAACCACGCTTCGGGAGATTTTGTGGAGTCCGTCGAGGACGGGGCTTATCAACCCGATTGCCCTTTTTGATTCCGTGGAGCTGGAGGGAACTACCGTGAGCCGGGCGAGCCTTCATAATCTGAGCATTATGGACGGCCTCGCCCTGGGAATTGGCGATACCATCAAAGTATATAAGGCCAACATGATCATTCCTCAGGTGTCGGAAAACCTGACGGGAAGCGGGACTTACGAGGTGCCGGAGCATTGCCCGGCCTGCGGTGCGAGGACGGAAATCCGCATGGAAAACGAGGTGCGTTCCCTCTACTGCCCAAATCCCTATTGCAGTGCCAAAAAAGTAAAGCTGTTTGCCCATTATGTAAGCCGGGACGCCATGAACATTGACGGGCTGTCTGAGGCGACCCTGACAAAAATGATTGAGAGAGGGTTCTTGTCGGAGCTGTACGACCTGTACACCTTGTCTCGGTATAAAGAGGAGATTATGGCCATGGAAGGGTTCGGGGAAAAATCTTACGCAAACCTCATCGCCTCCGTGGAAGCGTCCAGAAAGACGACGCTGCCCCGATTTTTATACAGTCTGGGTATCTTGAATATCGGGAGCGCCAACGCAAAGCTTCTTTGTCGGCATTTTCAATATTCTTTGGAGGACATGATGGAAGCTTCCGTGGAGGAGCTGGTGGAGATAGAGGGGATTGGAGAAGTGATTGCCGAAAGTTTTAGAGATTATTTTTCCAATCTTCACAACCGGGAGATGTTGCAGCGGCTGCTGGAATATCTTACCTTTGAGAAGATGCCGGAGGACACGCAGGGTGGACAAAGTCTTTCCGGCAAGGTGTTCGTCATCACGGGAACGGTGACACATTTTAAAAATCGAAAAGAGATGAGGGAGCGCATTGAGGCGTTGGGAGGAAAAGTGACAGGTTCCGTGTCCAAAAACACAGACTATCTGATAAACAACGACAGCACGTCTTCCTCCTCCAAAAATAAAAAGGCGAAGGAGCTGGATATTCCGATTTTGACGGAAGAACAGTTTTTAGAGATGATCGGGGATTCCCCGGAACGATAGAAAGAAAAAACAGAAAAGAGATGATAGATTATGCCAATTAGAATAGATGCAGAATTGCCTGCGAAAAAGATTTTGGAACATGAGAACATTTTTGTGATGGACTATGAGCGCTCCATGCGCCAGGATATCCGTCCTTTGCGAATTATGATTATGAATCTCATGCCCACGAAGCAGGAGACGGAGCTTCAGCTTTTGCGAAGCCTTGCCAACACGCCGCTCCAGGTGGATATTTCCTTTCTGAAAACGGAAAGTCACGATTCCAAAAATGTGTCGGCCTCCCATCTGGAAGCCTTTTATACTACTTTTACCGAGATTAAGGAAGATTATTACGATGGATTGATTATCACCGGGGCGCCGGTGGAAACGCTGGACTATGAGGAGGTGGATTACTGGCCCGAACTGGTGGAGATCATGGAGTGGTCCAAAACCCATGTAACCTCCACCTTCCACATCTGCTGGGCGGCGCAGGCGGGACTTTACTACCATTATGGCGTGAGAAAGTACCTGTTAGATGATAAAATTTTCGGTATTTTCAAACATACTACCATTCACAGGAAAACGCCGCTGGTGCGGGGATTTGACGATGTGTTCAACGCACCTCATTCCAGACATTCCGCCATCGTGAGGGAGGACGTGGAAAACTGTCCGGAGCTTACCATCCTGGCAGACTCCGAGGAGGCGGGGCCTTTTATTATCATGGCGAAGGAAGGCCGTCAGATTTTTGTCACCGGACATCCGGAGTACGACGTAGTGACGTTGGATAAGGAATATAAAAGAGATTTGGACAAAGGCATGGACAATGTGCCATTTCCCAAGAGCTATTATAAAGACGATGACCCGGAGCTTGGCCCGGTAAAATCCTGGCGGTGCCATGCCAATGCGCTCTATACCAACTGGCTCAATTATTATGTGTATCAGTTGACGCCGTACATTTCCGCAGAGATTAAAAATCTCAAATGACGGGATGCTGACGATGCGAGAGTGCGCTGCCTGAAAGAAGGAGGGCCTGGCGCAGTGGGGCGGGAGAATCTGAGATGGACAGAAAGACGATTTTAAAAACTTTACATGCGCAAATTCATATCAACGGGCATATTATTGGGGCTGCCATAGGTTCCGGAATGGCGGCCAAATTTTCTGCCATGGGCGGAGCAGATTTTTTGCTGGCGCTGGGCGCAGGGAAATACCGCACCATGGGAAGAAGTTCCATGGGAACTTTTCTTTGTTATGGAAACAACAATGAGGATGTGATGGAGATGGGGAAGCGGGAGTTGCTTCCCATCATCAAAGACACGCCGGTGCTATTTGGACTGATGGCCAGCGATCCGTTTATCCATCTGTACGACTATTTAAAAGAATTAAAAGAGGCAGGATTTTCGGGCATTGTCAACTATCCGACGTTGGCGATGATAGATGGGAAGTTTCGAGAGGCGCTGGAGGAGGAAGGCAACACCTACAGCCGGGAGGCGGAGGCAATTCAGCTTGCTCATTATCTTGATTTGTTCACAGTGGCCTTTGTGACCAACAGCCGGGAGGCGGAGATGATGCTGCATGCGGGGGCGGACGTCATCTGCGTGCATCTCGGGCTGACGAAGGGAGGGTATCTCGGGGCGAAAAAATACATATCCATCGACGAGGCCCGCCGTCTGACCGAGCATATTTTTCACCAATGCGACGCCGCAGACAGGGATATCATCAAAATGGTATATGCCGGCCCTGCCAACACCCCCATTGACATGCACTATATTTATGAAACTACAAGATGTCAGGGATATATCGGCGGCTCTACCTTTGACAGAATTCCCACGGAGCGGGCCATTTACAATACGACAAGGGCATTTAAAAGTTATGGAAGCTTTGATAAATCTGACCCTATGACCAGGCTCATCGACGGAGACTGGAATCCGGGCGACTATGTGGATTTTACAAGAAAATATATCGAGGAGCATTACATGGAGAACATTCAGCTCAGCGACATTGCCATTGTGGCTCACGTTTCCCCCTCCTATTTAAGTACGAAGTTTAAAAAAGAGACAGGGACGAACTTTACGGAATATCTGGTGCGGTTTCGCTTGAACAAGGCAAAGCAGCTTCTGGAAAGCAGCAATATCATATGTAAAGAAGCTGCGGAAAAAGTAGGATATTTTGACTATGCCCATTTCTCTAAAATGTTCAAAAAATATAATGGAATGTCCCCGAGACAATACCAGGAAAACTGTAAAAAAGATAAAGTAGTTGTCTCGTTAGATATCTAATATAAACACAAGAATAATTTACATAGTTACAAATAATCTGTGAAGATAAACACAAGGAATCATAATATAAATACATTTAATAAGATGAGAGAAAAGAGTAGAATCAAGAGTATAACCATTGGTTCTGCTTTTTTTGTATATTGGTATAAAAGAAGAAGGTATTTGAGGAAAGGAGATTGTGCAGTGAAGACGATAGCCATAGCCGGAACCTTTGATTCAAAGGGGACAGAGTTTATGTATGTGAAAAATCTGGCAGAAGAGTTGGGGCTTAACACCCTGATGATTCACACCGGAGTCTTTGAACCGGTCTTTGAACCGGATGTGTCCAACGGGGAAGTGGCGGCGGCGGCCGGATATGATATCAAAGAGGTTGCGGCCAAAAAAGACAGGGCGCTGGGAACGAAGGCGTTGTCCGAGGGGATGGAACGCCTGGTTCCAAAACTGTACGAAGAAGGAAAATTTGACGGGATTCTTTCTTTCGGAGGTTCGGGGGGAACCTCTCTCGTTGCGCCGGCCATGCGGGCGCTGCCTATCGGGGTGCCTAAGCTCATCGTATCCACCATGGCTTCCGGAGATGTGTCCAGATATGTGGGAACCAGTGATATTATCATGATGCCGTCCATCGTAGATGTGGCGGGATTAAATAAAATATCTAAAACGATTTTTAAAAATGCCCTTCTGGCCATGTACGGAATGGTCTCCGGCGCAGAGCGCCTTGGGGCGGAGGAGGAAGACCACAAGCCTTTGATTGCGGCGACCATGTTTGGGGTGACAACACCGTGCGTGGAGCAGGCAAAAGCCTATCTGGAAGAAAAGGGATATGAGGTGATGGTGTTCCATGCGACGGGAACCGGCGGAAAAACGATGGAGTCTCTCATTGATGCCGGATTTTTTGCAGGCGTGCTGGATTTGACGACCACAGAGTACTGCGACGAGGTCGTCGGAGGAATTTTGGCAGCCGGGCCGGATCGCTGTGGGGCGGCCATTCGTCAGGAAGTGCCGCAGGTTGTCTCAGTGGGAGCCTGCGATATGGTAAACTTTGGTTCTATCGAGACAGTCCCGGCACAGTTTGCAGGCCGGAATCTCTATAAGCATAATCCGATGGTCACTTTGATGAGGACGACGGTGGAAGAAAATATAGAAATCGGAAAGCGTCTGGCGGAAAAATGGGACGAAACAAAGAGAAGGATGGTCGTTCTGCTTCCGAAGAAAGGCGTGTCTATGATAGATGCTGCCGGGGAACCTTTTGACGGGCCGGAAGAAAGGGAAACTTTATTCCGAACCATCAAAGAGAACATACGGAATGAAAAGGTGGAAATCATCGACATGGACAACAACATCAATGAGGAGGCGTTTGCTCTGAAGGCGGCGAGGACATTGCTGGAGCTGATGGAGGAGTCAGCTCATTAAACAATGCTTTGTTTTGCCCGTCACTGATAAAGGTGGAGTGTTTTTCCACGAGGGAATATGGTATCTAATGTCTTCCGGGGATGGAAGTCCCCTGGCATCAACATAGCAATGGAAATGTATAGGAGGAAATGAAATGTTAAGAAAATCCAGAAGTGAAATTTTAAAAGATTTTAAGGAGCAGGTATCTCAGGGGAAAATCCTGGTGGGCGTGGGTGCCGGAACAGGTATCACGGCAAAGTGCAGTGAGAAGGCGGACGTGGACATGCTCATCATCTACAATTCCGGACGTTTCAGAATGGCAGGCCGTGGCTCTTTGTCGGGACTGCTCTCCTACGGCGATGCCAATGCCATCGTGCAGGAGATGGGACAGGAAGTCCTTCCGATTGTAAAGAAAACCCCTGTGCTGGCCGGCGTCTGCGGCACAGATCCGTTCCGCGTGATGGATATTTTCTTAAAACAGCTGAAAGAACAGGGATTTAACGGGGTACAGAACTTCCCTACCGTCGGACTGATTGACGGAAAGTTCCGTGCAAACCTGGAAGAGACGGGAATGGGATACGGATTGGAAGTAGAGATGATTCGGGAGGCTCATAAACTTGACATGCTCACCTGTCCATATGTATTTGACCCGGAGCAGGCAAAGGCGATGGCGGAAGCAGGAGCAGATATTCTGGTGGCGCATATGGGTCTGACGACAAAAGGTTCCATCGGTGCGGAGACCGCTCTTACGCTGGATGACTGCGTGGAAAAAATCCGTGAGATTATCGCAGCGGGACGGGAAGTGAACCCTGACATTATGGTCATCTGCCACGGCGGACCGATTGCCGATCCGGAAGATGCGGCTTATGTAATCGGAAAAGTGCCGGAAATTGACGGATTCTTCGGAGCTTCCTCCATCGAGAGACTGGCATCCGAGAGAGGAATGACCGCACAGGCGGCAGCCTTCAAGGCCATTGAAAAATAAAAAACGGTAAAAAAATTCCCGGCGGGCGTCCGGGAAGATAACATGATCAATCAGATCGCTATCAAAGATTAAAAATTTTTTAAACAGGCATGGTTTGTATGTAATCATGCCTGTTTTGTGTGCGCCTTCCAGAGTGTGTGTCTGCCCGTCTGCCCGGCTATTTCTGCCCATCTTTGTTGCTCATATACCATATACGAACGCCCCGCAGAAAGCGGCTATGATAATCAGCGTAATCGGAGAAATCTGTTTTTTTAACACCGGTTTTGATGCAAACATGATGGTTCCGAGAAGAAGGGTCAAAAAGATGGACCTTCCGTCATAAGCGAAATTTTTGGTAAGTCCCAATGCATTGTTCAGAATCATAAATACGCCTGTAGCCAGAATGATGCCGATGATGCACGGCTTTAAACCGGAAAGAACCGCCTGCATATAACGGTTTTTCAGCAAGTTGGTTACCGTTGCTGTGACAAGAAGGATGATGACAAAAGAAGGAAGAACAACGGCCAGGGTGGCGAGGACAGCGCCGGGAAAGCCGGCCTGGCTGCTGCCGACGTAGGTGGCCAGATTGACCATGATGGGGCCGGGAGTGCTTTCGCTGACGGCAATCATGTAGGACAGTGCCTCGTCGGTGAGCCAGCCGTAAGAAAGGACGGTATCTCGAATGAGAGGGATTGCGCCATATGCGCCGCCAAAGGCAAAAAGGCCGACGTGAAGAAAACCAAGAAATAAATCGAGATAAATCATCGCTTTGCACCGCCTTTCTGCTTCTGCCTGTCTTTGGCAATGAAAATGAAAAGGCTTACGATTACGGCAGCCAGCATCAATGAGATGGATGAGAAATTCCATGCAAAAATATTGATGGCGAGCATGGCCAAAAAGGAGCATAACATAATCATCTGGGATAGCGTTCCCTTTTGCATTTTTTTGACCATCGTAATTCCGGCCTTTAAAATCAAGATGCCAACGGCTATTTTGATGCCTTGAAATGCGTGGGTGATGACTGTGATTTCGAGGAAATGATCCAGAAACATGGAAATGATGTAAATAACCGCAAAAGAGGGGACGATGATGCCGAAGGTCGCAGCTGCGGCGCCGGGAAATCCCGCCTGTTTATAGCCGACAAAAGTGGCGCAGTTGATGGCGATCGGTCCCGGCGTGGATTCTGCGATTACTGTCACGTTCATCATTTCATCGTGGGTGATCCACTGCTTTCGCTCGACGCAATTGTTTTCTATGATAGAGATCATTGCATAACCGCCGCCGAAAGTGAAAAAACCGATTTTCATAAACGTTAAAAATAAATCTAACAACATGTCCTGTACTCCTTTGATTCTCATCTCTTATCCAGTGTAAAATTTGTAACGATTCGATTATAACATCTCAGGCCCGCCTGCTTCTCTCGTCGGGGAGGACTTCGCAGGGCAGTCTTCTTTTTCATTATACACGGATGCCATATGTTTGTGAACCACCCGCCGTCTAAAGTCAGTCCCTGGGCAGTCTTGCTTTCAATCGGGGACAGTATTTACAGGCATAAAAAAGAACGATGTCAATCATATAGAACCTGACACCGTTCTTTTTTATTCTGCGTTTGAATCCTGCCGGCAGATGCCGCAAAAGAATATTTTGCAGGATTAGCGTCCCAGGGACAGCCAATGTCTTTTACACATGCTCCTCTAATTCATCGCTGATCACCATATGTTCCAGCGCATATTTTAATGCCATGCTGATAAGTTCATTTCTGGAACGATTGGTTTTGGCAGACAAATCATTGTATTGTTCCTGGAGTTTTCTTTCCATGCGAATGGTCATAGTAACGTAATTTTCTTCTTTGGGTGTAATAATAAATTTATCCATATATGTACTCTCCTGTTTTTTCTTTAGCTATATTATAGAGTGAAGTATGGGCATAAATCTATAACAGAAAATAGAGTGAAATTTCAATGTAAATGTGATATTATTTATAATAGTATATCAGACATCATAAGAATCCCGTCTGACACATGAACTGCGGGAAGGCACAGGAAGAGATGCGGATAAGAAAAATGTCATACAGGGGTGGGCGCATCCTGCACCGGGCTCGCAGACAAGTTCGGAACAATATAGATGATAAATAAGGTTATGTATTATAGCAGAATATGGAAGGAAAGAAGGTTGGGAAAATGAGAAAGAAACGATCTGTCAGAGAAGAGAAAAAAAGAGAAGAGAGATTGTTGTGGTACGGGATCTCTTGTTTTGGCGCAGTTTTTGTCGCATGGACAATGCGGAGGATATTTCCCGGGCAGGATAGCTTTTTTACTGTTTTGCAGTGCTTCTTTTTCTTTGCTGCTTTGTTTTTGATGTTTTTGTACGGATGGAAAAATCAGGATTTCTTTTTGGTGGAAGACTGGGATGTGGGGGAGGACGTGCTGGAAGAGCTGACAAAAATTATGAAAAATGCGAGGGAGAGGCTGCCCTAGGTTTTCTGACACTTCATGACTCACAAAGAAGAACGTTGGCATCTGTCAAAACGCCCATGTCTGTGAACCTCATTTTACAATGCTTTGGCAAATGTTTGCGCGGTCTGTTCGGGACGTGTTACAATGTGCTGAGCAGGTGCGCCAAAGAAGTGGCGGGCAGAGTGCTTTTTTAGCGGAGAGGAGGATGAGGACGGTTTGCAGATGAACTATTGCATGGAGTGCGGCACAAAGCTGCAAAAAAAGTATCTGGAAAAAGAGGGGATGATTCCTTTTTGTGAGACTTGTCATACATATCGCTTCCCGGTCTTTTCCACAGCGGTGAGCATGGAGGTGCTGTCTCCTGACAGGGAGAAGGTTCTGTTGATTCAACAATATGGCAGGGACAGAAATATTTTGGTGGCAGGCTACATCAATCAGGGAGAAAATGCGGAGGAGACGGTCAAAAGAGAGGTCATGGAGGAAATTGGCGTCTCCGTTTCTCAGGTTCACTTTGAGAGAAGTGAATATTATGAGAGGAGCAATACGCTGATGTTGAATTTTTCTTGTGTGGCGGATACGGAAAGGCTGGACAATGTGTCAGAGACGGAAATTGATTCCTGCGCCTGGTTTCCTTTGGAGGAGGCGAAGTGGGCGGTGGCGGAGGGCAGCCTGGCGGGAAAGTTTTTGAAGGCTTTCCTCGCAGGGAGAGAATCTGCGTCAGAATCGAAATGAAAAAATAGAATCAAAAAGACAAGAGAGGAAGAAACAGAGGAGAGCTGGAAGGGTAGGAAACCAGGAAGTCGGTCTCCGTGCTGTTTTTTGGCAATGACGACGGACGTTTTGGACAAAGGAGAGCCGGTCAGTGGCGAATTGAGATTCTTGTCATATCATAGTAAAAAGGCAGGCCGGCAGGACGGAGAAATGGGACCGGATTTAGAAGCTATTTTGGGCTTGAAACCTCTTTATGATAAAAACATTACCGGGCGGGGCGTCACGGTGGCGGTTCTTGATACCGGGCTGTATCCCCACAAAGATTTTTTTGTTCCCGGCAAACGAATCTGCGACTTTCGGGACTTTGTGCATGGGAGAGAGCGGGTGTATGATGACAACGGACATGGAACCCATGTGAGCGGGATCATTGCGTCGGGCGGCCGGCTTCCCGGAGGGCAGAGAATCGGAATCGCACCGGAGGCCACCCTGCTTCCCCTCAAGGTGCTGGATGCCGGAGGAAGTGGAAAGCTTTCCAACATGCTGGAAGCCATCGAGTGGATTTTACGTTTTCAGCATCAGTACGGGATACGGCTTGTGAACATCTCCGTGGGGATGCCCGTCAGAAACCGGAGCAACCCGGAAAAAGATGTGCTGGTAGAAAAGGTGGAACAGCTCTGGGATGCGGGGATGACGGTAGTTGTGGCGGCGGGAAACGAGGGGCCGAGCCAATATACGGTGACAAGCCCCGGCGTCAGCAAAAAGGTGATTACGGTAGGCGCCCTGGACAGGGAGATGATGCTGGGCAAAAAGAGAAGTCCCGGAACCCGTTATTCCGGGTGCGGACCGGTGCCGGGAAGCTGCGTGTGTAAACCGGACGTCGTCGCCCCGGCTTCCGGTATTTTAAGCTGCGATAACCGGTCTGGCGCCTACCGGAAAAGAAGCGGTACTTCCATGGCGACCCCCGTGGTAACGGGAACTTTGGCGCTGCTCTTGTCGGCAAAACCCTGGCTTACCAACCTGGACATAAAAATCCGATTGATGGAGACGGCGATTGACTGCGGCGCTCCGAGGAATAAGCAGGGCTGGGGTATCTTAAATGCAAGGGGGTTGTTTGGAGCGGAAGAATCTTCTCTTTTATAATGCATCATATTGCTGCACTTTCAAAGAAGGAAAGGGCATGGAGCGGGGAGCTGTTGTTGACGGCTCCCTTTTTGTGGCACAAAAAAATCTGGCAGACGACGCTTTGACCTGGTGAAAAGAGACGGCGCAAAAAAGGAAAAAAGGAATCTCAGGATAAGATCTGTGGCAGTCCCAGATAGTTTAAAAGTCCGACATAGATGCCGTAGGCAAACTGATAAGGTTCCTGGAGCATGAGCTGATTGTCCTCGTAGTTGGTGATGTATCCAAGCTCCACCAGGATGGCGGGCATCTTTGTGTTTCTTAACACATAGAGGGAGGGGTTGGTGAAGACTCCGTTGTATTTTGTGTTGACTCTGCGGACGATTTCTGCCAGCACATCCAGGGCGAGATACCAGGCGGGCGTGTAGCTTTGCGCCACATAGACTTCCGAGCCGTTGCTGTCCGGATTCTCACTGGCGTTGGCGTGGATGCTGATAAAATAGTCGGCGGGCCAGTTGTTGGCCTGGGTGACTCGCGCTCTGAGACTGCTTGTATTGTTGTAACCTAAGGTGGTCTCCGGCGTGGGGCGGGACAATCTGGCGAGAAACCGATAATCCTCGGATAAAATATTATAAAGATACAGCCCCACTTGATAGTTGATGTCCTGCTCCCGGATGCCGAAGCCTTCTGCTCCAGCGTTGATTCCGGCGGGATTGTGTCCCTGGTCGATATAAATTCTGATGGCCAATAGAAAACCTCATTCGTTTTTTTTAAGTATATTCTTTTTGAAAAAAAAGATGTTTTTTTCAGAAAAAAAGATTCATAGAAAAAAGCAGGATTTCGTGCTATACTGTAAAGCATGGAAGAAAGAAAAAAGAAATATGACAATCAGGATTTTGATACTTTTGGAGATTGGCTCCAGGATGTGGTACAGGATGCGATGGATGCGGTGGAGTCCGTAGATTTCGGAGAAATCGGCAGGAACATCCATCAGGCGGTAGACCAGGCAAAATATGAGGTTGGCAGACAGTTTTGGAAAAATAGCGGGGAGGAGCAAAGAGAGCAGTGGAAGCATAAGCTGAAAAAACCGATAGCCAGCCGCCAGCCGATGCGTCTGCGCCGCCTTCCCGGAAAATGGAGCGGTCCCATCGGGACGATTTTCGGAGGAATCGGCCTTACTGTTTTCGGTGCTTTAAGCCTTGGAATTGCTCTGGCCGGTCTTGGAGGATTTGGTGCTGGTGGTGCCGAGGTTTTCATCCCGGAGAGCATATGTCTCATCCTGACGCAGTTAAGCGGAATCTTGTTTTTTGCAGGACGGTCTGTGGGGAAGAGAGCAAAGAGAATTCAGAAATATGTGAAAATCTGGGGAGAGAACTCCTTCATGATGCTGGAGGAGTTGTCAGTAAAAACCGGGTATTCCCTGAAGAAAATCCGAAAAGACGTCCGTTTTATGATAGAGCAGCGGCTGTGGCCGCACGCTCGTCTGGATGAGGAGCAAACCTGTCTGATGCTCACGGAGGAAGCCGGGCAGCAGTACGATGCGGCCATGGAGACAAAGGAGCGCCGAGAGCAGGAGGAGAGGATTCGTCAGGAGCAGGAGCAGGAAAGAGTGCGACAGCAGGAGGAGAGGGAGCAGCTCTCCGCTGAGGAGCGCCGGCTTTTGGAACTGCAAGAGAGTGCGGGCGTCTGCCTTCAGGAAATCAAGGAGGCCAGAGACCGGATTCATACGAAGACAGTGCTGGAGAAGATAGATCGTCTGGAGCTTTTGCTCAGCCGGATTTTTGTCAGCATACAAAAACACCCGGAGAATATTTCCCGCACGGATCGTCTGGCGGAGTATTATCTTCCCGCTATCTTAAAATTGATACAGGTGTATGCCGAGACGGAACAGCAGCCGGTGCAGGGAGAAAATATCATCCGGACGAGAAAAGAAATCGAAGATTCGCTGGACACGGTAAATCAGGCGCTGGAAGAGATGTTTGACGATATGTTCCAGGAGATTGCCATGGATGTTTCCTCAGACATCCGGGTGCTGGAAGCGATGCTGGCAAAGGACGGATGGGGAGCGAGGAAGCTCCGCTCCCAGGGAGAGGAAGGCAGAGACTTCTGGCAATGAGAACTGCGAAAAAAGAAAAGGAGCGAGAGAGATGGATATCGAAGAATTATTGAAGGAAGGGCCATCCCTCACCTTGACCCCGGAGGTGGAGGAGATGGAACTGACAGTGCAGCAGGAGGACAAGCCGATCGTTTTCGAGGAAGAAAAATACCTGACGGAAGAAGAAAAAAAGCAGGTGGAAGAGTTTGTCGACCAGATTGCGCTGACGGACACGGCAGCCATTTTGCAGTACGGGGCCGGAGTGCAGAAGAAAATGTCCGATTTTTCCGAGGGAACGCTGAACAAAGTCCGGGGAAAAGACCTGGGAGAGATCGGAGAGCTGCTAAACGGCGTCGTGATGGAATTAAAAGAATTTGATGAGGAAGGGAGCAAGGGCGTGTTTGGCTTCTTCCGAAAAAAGGTGGCAAAGGCGGAGATGATGAAGCTGAAGTACGATAAGGCGGAGGCGAGCATAGAAAAGATCGTCAAGACGCTGGAAGGCCATCAGATGCAGTTATTGAAGGACAGTGCCCTGTTGGATCAGCTGTATGATCTGAACAAGGTTTATTTTCGGGAGTTGAACATGTACATTCTCGCCGGGAAGAAGAAACTGGCCCAGGTCAGGGAGACAGAGCTTCCGGAGGTGAGGGAGCGGGCACTGCAATCCGGACTTGCGGAAGACGCCCAGGAGGTCAGCGATTTGGAGGGGCTGTGCAACCGCTTTGAAAAAAAGATACACGATTTGGAGCTGACCCGCATGGTTTCCTTGCAGATGGCTCCTCAGATTCGCATGATTCAGTCCAGCGATGCCGTGATGTCAGAAAAGATTCAGTCCACGCTGGTCAACACCATCCCTCTTTGGAAAAGTCAGATGCTCATCGCCCTTGGAGTGGAACATTCAAAGCGGGCGGCGGAGGCGCAGAGGCAGGTTTCAGATTTAACCAATGAGCTGTTGAAAAAGAATGCAGAGAAGCTGAAGATGGCGACGGTGGAGACCGCCAGGGAGAGCGAGAGGGGCGTTGTGGACATGGAGACCCTCGTCGCCACCAATGAGAACCTGATTTCGACCATTGACGAGGTGATGAAGATTCAGGAAGAAGGCCGTGTGAAACGCCGGGAGGCGGAGGCGAAGCTGACAGAGTTGGAAGAGCAGTTGAAAAACAAGATGATGCACCGTGGAAACTGACGGTGTGGAGGACAAAGGGCGCAATGGGAAAGCTGTTGGGGGATGAGAAAGCGCCCGCCCTTTCTTTCTGTACATTTCCACAAGGGCAAGGTGCGATGATAAAAAGAGAACAGAAAAGATAATAGAGAAAAGATAATAGAGATAAGAGACAAAGGCTGCTGTATGATTTCTTTATGAGGTCATACAGCAGCCTTTTTGAGAAGTTTCGCCGCAAAAAAATGCCGCCTTTCGGCGGCAGATAGATATTATGTAGAGGAAACCATGATATCTTGAAAGTTATTTTCTGAAACCATGATTTTTTTAATTAAAGATGCGTCGGATAGTAACGATCGGGCGGTAGGAAGCGTTGGTAGAAATCTTGATACCGTCCCGTGGGTTGCTGGCGTGAACAATCTTGTTATTTCCCATGTAGAGGGAGACGTGACCGTTATAACAGATGATGTCGCCAGGTTTTGCACTCTTTAAACTGCTGACCCTCGTTCCGCATCCTCTCATGGCGCGGGAGGAATGAGGAAGAGACTTGCCGAAACGTCTGTAAACGCTCATGATGTAGCCGGAGCAGTCTGCGCCGCCGGTAAGGCTGGTGCCGCCCCATCGGTATGGATTTCCGACGAACTGCAAAGCGTACTGCACGACTTCTTCTCCCTTGGTGCTGGTGTTGGAAGCGGTGCCTCCATTGTCTGTCCCAATCTGGTCTCCCTTGGCATAACCTGTAATTCCGTGAACGTACACCTTGACCCAGCGCTTGTTCGGGGTGAGAACCTTCACCTTGGTTCCTTTGTCCACCGTGGCAACTACTGTCGAAGCGTCGTTTTTGGAAGAGTGAACTTTTAACTTCTTGGAGCTTACCTCGCCGTCAATGACGTTGGCATCAAGACAGGAAGCATTTCCGTATTCGGTGGAAAGATATCTTCCCTGGGTGTAGCCGGTCTTACCGCCGATTTTTACTTTGACCCACTTCTTTCCGGTGGTGAGAACCTCCACATTTCTTCCTTTGCGAAGAACTTTGATGCATTTTGCCTTCGTGCTTTTGGAAGAGCGGATGTGAAGCTTTCTGGCGTTGACAGTCGCCTGTGTGCTGGCCTCTGCCTGAATGGCAGGACGAAAACCGGTTGCCGGCAGGATTGCTGCATTTAAAAGGAATGCGGCTGCAAAAATACGAACGATTGGCCGCTTTATTATATTTAACATATCTGACCTCCATAGATTCATCATCACTTGCTATGGCAATTATAAAACCAGAATGTGTGTGAAATGTGACTTTTGTTATATTTTTTAATAAATTTGTAATAATAGCCGAGGAAATAATAAGTAAATGTTATGTATTTATATTAATTAACAAAACTCCCGGTGGATTATGAATTTTTTGTCATATTTTCTTCAAAAGAAAAGGTGACTGCCTGAGAAAATCTTCCGGAAAATGCCTGTTTGTCTTCTGTTTTTGAGAAGATGGATGGCTTTTGATGAGATGATATTGAAAAAACCGGCCCCGGCAAAAGCGCCGGGGCCGGAAGGTGTTTTTGTCAGTGGTAGATGCCGATGTAGCTGGCAGGATGAAAAAATGCTTCTGTATTTTTGTGGTAAATGGATTTCCCTGTGTCGAAGGAATCAGGGATTTCTCCGAGGAAGAGGCCGCCGGAAAAGGGGATTTCCTGATAAAATACGGTGTCGGGGTGCTGTTTTCCGTTGTCTCCCAACACATAGCGAATCCGCTCCATATCTCCGTCAAACCATTTTTCCAACAGGGGGATGATCTGTTCTGAGAAAATGCGGCTCAGGGAGAGAAAGGGGTCTTTTTCCGGAGAACTGAGGAAAAATCCTTCTCCGAGCTGGTAATCCGGTCCCAGAAAATAGGAAATTCTCTGGTTCATTGTAATCATCATCCGCTCTAAATGGATGCCTTCTACCTGTATGCCCTTTAGGATTGCCGGATTGGGGGCGATGGAGCGAATGAAGAAATCATGAGCGACTGCTCCGGTTATCGTGTCCTCGCTCACGTCGCAGTCGCAGGTGGCAACGAGGTAGAGGTTGGAAGGCAGAGTAAAAGTCTCTCCGGAGCAGGAGAGGGTTACGGCGGTTTCACTTCCCATCCCCTCCCTCCGGTTGTCCCTTAACAAGACGGCGGTTTCTCCAAACAGATGCGCCCAGTTCATGTTGACTTCTTCCATCATAACCACATAGCGTCCGTCGGCACAGTGGTTGGCAAAAGTTTTGAAGATGCCGCTTTGTACGCCAAAGGACTGCCGGGATTCAATCCAGCCGGCATAGCCGTCCCCGTCTCTGTCCGGGTAGGAAATATGGAGAATCCTTCCCTCTTCCACATATTCTTTATAATGTTCCAAAACGTCGGACCTTGGCTCAATCCGCATCATGGAAAGTTCCTTCCCCTCGATGATTCCCACCGCCGTCAGAATGGCCTCATGGTATTTTCCTGTTTTGACCGGGCCTTTGATCAGAGTGTTTTTCGGATAGAGACGAAAGCCCTGCTCTCTGCGGTCGGGGTGGGTGGATGCTGTCGAAGAAGGGGACGGTGAGCTTCCGGTACGGTGGTAAGATGGCGTCCCCTCCCCGAATGTCGCAGGGCGCTGTTCCGAAAGGTTTTCAGGAGGCAGCGGAGATTCTGGATTGGAAGGGAGGAGAGGCGGCGGTGCGGAAAGAGATTCCCCGTCCGGCTCCGTCTTTGTCGTCTCTTCTTTTTTTGTGGGGGCATAGCCTTGTAATACTCTTGTAATGTAGTCGGAAGTGGGGGAACTTCCGCCCTGTTTATAGATGATCTGAGGGCCGGGAACCTGGACGGCTGCCCGGTAGGTCAGCTTGGAGCCAAGAGCGGCTGCAAGGGGGTCTTCCTGCATCGTCTCATCGGGAGCGGGGTAGTCGTTTTGGCAGATATCTGTATAATAAGAAGCCAGAATCTGGGAGGCGGTGGACATCATGTCGATGATATCTTCTTCTTTCATGGTCTTAAAGTCCTCGTAGAGGTAGAGAGCGGAGGCTTTTAGCTTCTGGCTGTCCTCAATCAGGTCAAAACCTTCGGTGGCTCTGTTTTCCACCCGGAAGGGAGCCGCAGTCATGAGAGGAAGCTTCCCGCATTTTTCCTGAATATTTAACATGGCCTCCTCGTCTGCGCAGTAAGGCAGGTTGAGGGCAATCTCGATATTGACGGCGTCCTTGTCGGGAATGGTAAGAAAGGACAGTCCGGCATGGGTATGGGCATAATCTTCTATGGAGAGGACGTCGCAGAAGAGATAGGAAACCCTTCCGTCTTCCTCTGTGTGCCAGTGCGCTTTTCTTGCGTAAGTAAAATTGGGATATTCTCCGATGAGGGCGTCCGCCAGCCGGTGAAAAACAGCCGAGCAGTCTTCGCCGTCGGCCCGGAGGGCGAGAGACTGCTCGGAGGTGTCTTCGGGATCATAGACGGTTCCCCCCTGCCTTGTGAGAAAATCTGCCAGACGGACAAAACCGTTAGAATGATTCAGCTCCACATAGGAGGCATCCACCAGGTGAGCGTATTCATGTTCCACGAAATCAAGGAGGGTGGAGAGGGTCATGTAGCCGTAGATAGAGTAGATATATGCGGTATCATCTATATTTTCGTCTTCCGGTCGCTCCCTGTCGCCGCCAAATTCGCCGGGATAGCTGATGCGGTAATATTTGTAAATATCCCGCAGATACCGGAGGCGGTGTCCCGGCTCGTCAGCATTGCAAATCCGGGTGATGGTGTTGACGTTGACGTCCTGCCCGAATACCTTTTGTGCCCGGGTCTGCACCTCATACTGCATGAGAAGGATGTCGTCGGCGCTGATGCCCGGATTTTGGTAATATTTTTCATAGAGGAGAACGGCGGCCGCAATCCAGACGGAATCCTCCTGGGTATAACGAATCTGAAGGCTGCGCTCCACGTCGTTCATGAAGGCATAGTAGCGCTGTTCCAGATCGGGCCAGAGGGCGCCGATGGCCTCGCCAAGTTCGGGGTGAAGTTTCCATTCCAGACTCTCTGTCTCCTTTGCGCCTGTATGTTTGCCCCAGAAAAAGAGAAACCACCAGTATTCCTCGCCTTGAAAATCCACTTCGGCGGGAATGTCGTTGGCGTTTGCCAGAAGTTTTCCCATGTCGTTGGCGTCCGCCAGGAGTGCCGCCTCCGTTGCATGGCCGCAAAAGGAAAGTTGGAGGAGGGTGGCGGCGTGGTTATAGGAGGCGTAGACCTGTTTTAGGAGGGAAAGCTGTGGCTCAGTGAGCTGTCCGGATTCTAAGAGGCTTTTCCACTGTTCTGTGGTGTAGCGGCTCTTAGACTGATAGTCTGCCTCATACTCATAGTCTCGTTGTCTTTGTTTGTCGGTAATCATTTGGTCATCGATCCTTTCTGCAAAAAGAAAAGACCTGCCGCAGATGCGACAGGCCTGTCAGCAGGCGGAAAGCCGCAGCTTTCGCCGGAATATGCGTATCGCCATGATACGAAGGTGTAAAGGCAGCGGTAGCGCTGGGACGGCGTTTGTCGGCCCACGCGCCGGTTTAAGAACCGGCCTCCTCCTGCCCTTCTATTTTTATATAAACAGTTTCGATTCGGTTTTTATCCATTTTTTTGACGGAGTAAAGATAGTTTCCTTCCCGCACCGTCTCTCCCTCTTCAGGAAGATGGTCGAGAAGCTCGATGATATGTCCTCCGATGGAGTCATAGTCTTCGGATTCGATGTCAGAACCCAGGGTGTCGTTCAGGTCGTCAAGCTTCATGCTGCCCACCACCTCGTATTCCCCGGTACCGACGCATCGGATGGTGTCCAGCTCGTCAGCGTCAAACTCATCCCGGATGTCTCCCACAATCTCCTCCACCAGATCTTCCAGGGTAATCAGACCGGCGGTGGAGCCGTATTCGTCCAGGACGATGACAAAGCTCAGTGGTTTTTCCCTGATCTCTTCCATGAGAACGGCAATCTTTTGAAACTCGTAGGTAAAATAAGGCTTCCTCAAAATCTTTCGCACGTCGAAGTCCTCATTTTTGTGGGTTTCCCGGTAAAAGAAAAGATCCTTCACCGTCAGGATGCCGATGACATGATCTTTGGTGTCCTCATAGACCGGAAGCCTGGAGTACTGTTCCTCCATAAAAATATCTACCAGCTCGTGGTAACTCATGTCCGCCGAGGCGAACACCATGTCAATGCGAGGTATCATGATATCTCTGGCAATGGAATCACCGAAATCAAATACGTTGTTGATAATTTCTTTTTCCTCTTTTTCGATGACACCTTCCTCCTGGCTTACGTCCATGATGGTGCGAAGCTCCATCTCCGTCATGGTATGACCGCTTTCCCCGTGGATGCCAAGGAGGCGACTGAGGAAATAGCTGATGGAGTTGATTACAAAAATAACCGGAGTCAGCACGACGGTTAAAACTTGAATGGGGCCGGAATAAAAAAGAGACATCGCCTCACTTTTTTTGGTAGCGATATTTTTTGGGGTAATCTCGCCGAAAATGAGAATCAAGAGGGTCAGGATACCGGTGGCAAAGCCAACGAAGGTGCTGGTGTTTTGTCCAAGTCCTGCCTGTTTGGCCAGGTCAATGGCAAGAGTCGTCGTCAGGGAAGAAGCCTGAAGGTTGACGATATTGTTGCCGATTAATATTGCGCTGAGCATCTTTTCGGGATTTTCCGTCATTTTTAAAATGCGGGCGGCCCGCTTGTCTCCACTTTCTGCCAAGGCGCGCATCCGGTGCTTGTTGCTGGTGGTGAGAGCGGTTTCCGCAGAGGAAAACAAAGCGGAAAGAGTCAGTAATAACAATAAAACAATTAGTTGGACTATGGAACTGGGGTCCAAGACATCATCTCCTTTAAAATATATTTTAAAGCTATTATATTTTATAAAGGAAGCTCTGTCAATCTTTCCTTTAGGAAGGAAAGCTCGCAAAACGGTGGGGGAAACAGTCCTGTTGAACGAAGGACCGGCGGTGGATTTTTTATTTTTGGGCCGGGGAAGGGAGGGCTGGAAGGGGACGGTTGCGGTTGTATTTTTCGCCGTTTTCTTTTATACTGTTTACCATAAGACAGACCGGTGGGACATATCCGAGTGCGGATATTTTTTCATCGTGATAAGAAAAGAAAAAGGAGGGACATCCATGGGAGGACAAGCAGAATTTTTACAGGCGGTGCAGGAGCTGGAACGGCTGGCGGAGACGAACGACAATCGCCTGGACATGGAAGAAATCAGAGATTATTTTTCCGAGATGAACCTGGAAGAAAAACAACTCGATTACATTTGCCGCTACCTGGAAAGTCACAGGATTTTTATTCGCAACCGAATACAAAGAGGGCAGAGCGAGGTGGAGGAGCCGGTGGAGACGAAGGAGGATCCTCTGGATAGGGATATGGTCAATCTTTATATGGAAGAGATTCAAAAAGCCAGACAGGTCAGCGCAGAGCAGGAAGAATTGCTGGTAAAAAAACTGATGAGCGGGGACGTCAATGCAAAAAATCTTTTGATAGAGGCTAATCTGGGCTTTGCCGTCTCCCTGGCCGATGAATATGTGGGGAGAGGGTTGCTGCTTGGGGATCTGATTCAGGAGTGCAACATCGGACTGATGATGGCCGTCAATGAGTTTGAGCCGGAAATTCACGGAAAATTTCGGGATTATAAAGAGCAGGTGATACGCCGCCATGTGGAGGACGTGATGGCGGAGTACAACCAGTCCACCCGCTCCGCCCAGAAGATGGCGAGCCGGGTCAATGAGATGAATGCGCTGGCGACGGCCTTTGCCAGAGAGTACGAAAGAGAGGCGAAGCCGTCGGAGCTTGCGGAGCGTATGGGCATTTCGGAGGAGGAGGTTCGGGAACTTATGAAGGTGTCCCTGGATGCCATTGCCGTGTTAGAATAAAACTCTGCATGATTTGACAGTTTGTATCATATATTTAGAAGGGAAGATAGAGACGGCATGAGATATGAAGATGATTTGGTAGAAGAAGTCCGGGAGAAAAATGACATTGTAGACGTGATATCCCAGTATGTCTCTCTCAAGAAAAAGGGAGCTTCCTATTTTGGGCTGTGCCCTTTCCATAATGAAAAATCGCCTTCGTTTTCCGTCAGCCGGGAAAAGCAGCTTTATTATTGCTTTGGTTGTGGACAGGGAGGCAATGTATACACCTTTTTGATGGAGTACAACCGTCTCTCCTTCGTGGAGGCGTTGGAGGAGCTTGCCGGGAGAGCCGGCATGACCTTGCCGCAAAGGGAGCAGACGCCGGAAGAAAGGCAGCAGGCGGACGGCCGGATTCTCTTAAAGGAGATGAACAAGAAAGCCGCTGTGTATTTTCATTACCTTCTGCACACAAAGAGAGGGGAAAAGGCGATGGAATACCTGAGGGGGCGAGGACTTACCCAGGAGACGATTCGGCATTTCGGCCTCGGCTACGCAGACATTTACCGGGATGACCTGTATCAGTATCTGAAAAAAGAGGGGTATAAGGATGAGCAGCTAAAGGAGTCCTCTCTGGTGACGGTGGATGCGGTCAGAGGGAGCTATGATAAATTTTTTCATCGCGTCATCTTTCCAATCATGGATGTCAATCAGAGGGTCATAGGATTTGGAGGACGGGTACTCGGAGAAGGAGAGCCGAAGTATTTAAACTCTAAGGAAACGCTTTTGTTTGACAAAGGACGGAATTTGTATGGATTAAATTATGCGAAGCGTTCCAGGGAGAGAGCGATTATTTTATGTGAAGGATATATGGACGTGATTTCCCTGCATCAGGCAGGCTTCACCAATGCGGTGGCACCGCTCGGGACGGCCTTTACACCCCAGCAGGCAATGCTGTTAAAGCGCTACACAAGTGAGGTCATCCTCTCGTTTGACAGCGACGGCGCAGGCGTGAAGGCGGCGCTGCGGGCGCTGCCGATTTTGAGGGAGAACGGATTGCGGGGACGGGTTCTCTCCATGAAGCCTTACAAAGATCCGGATGAGCTGATTAAGGCGGAGGGGCAGGAGGCCTACCGAAAGAGGATGGAGGAGGCGGAGCCGGGAAGAATGTTTGAGCTGCTTGTTCTTTGCGAGCAGTACAATCAAAAAGACCCGGAAAGCCGCACGGAATTTATCAAGGCGGTGGCGAAAAATCTGGCGCAGATAGAAGAGCCGGTGGAGAGGGGCGCCTATCTGGATGCGGCGGCCAACCGCTTTATGATTGTGAAAAAGGATTTGGAGGAGTTGGTGGAAAAATACGGCATGGGACTTTCCTATGAGAAGGTCAATGAACAGTACAAGACTTCTCCGGAGACGAGAGAGTCGAGGCAGGAGAAAAAGGAGAAATATAAAAACCAGCCGCAGAGAATCCTGCTGACCTGGCTGACGGAGCACCCCGACATCTATCCGCTGGTTCGCCCTTATGTGAAGGCGGAGGATTTTCTGACGCCCCTTTATCACTCTGTGGCCGTGATGCTGTTTTCACAGTTGGAAGAAGAAGGTTCGGTAAATCCTGCCCGTATTTTGAGCCAGTTCACCCAGCTGGAAGAGCAAAGAGAAGTTTCGGCCATATTTAACACGCATTTGAAATATGAAACTTCCCCGGAGGACAGGAGCAAGGCCTTGTCTGACGTGGTGAAAAAAATCCGTCTTGCAGGCATCGAGGACGCCATGAGCCGCACCGGAGACATTGTAAAATGGCAGGAGCTTCTTTCCCAGAAAAACAAAATACAAAAACTGTACATTTCCTTGGAAGAATAATTAAAAAGAAAATGGTTAGACTTTACCTAAACCGGGGAAACCATCGTTCCCCATAATCATTTGGAGGGCATATTTTGGATAAGGGAGAGCAGATGTTTGACAGTCAATTCAATACCCTGCTGGAGAGGGCGAGGGGGAATAAAAATGTTTTGGAGATGGGGGAGATCAAAGAAGCTTTTCAAGATTCCCCCCTCAATCCCATGCAGATGGAACAGGTCGTTTCCCTGCTGGAAAGCCGGGACATTGACGTGCTCACCGTGCCCGAAGATGCGGAGGAGGAGCTGGAAGAAGAAGGGATAGAGGAGGCATTTCGCCTGATGAACGTGGAAAATGTTTCCATGGAGGATCCGGTTCGGATGTATTTAAAAGAGATAGGTAAGATTCCGCTCTTAAGGCCGGAGGAGGAGATCGAGCTGGCAAAGCGGATGGAGGAGGGGGATGCGGAAGCAAAAAGAAGGCTTTCTGAGGCGAATCTCCGACTCACCGTCAGCATTGCTAAACGGTATGCCGGAAGGGGAATGCAGTTTCTGGATTTGATTCAGGAGGGTAACCTGGGACTGATTAAGGCCGTGGACAAATTTGACTATCGAAAGGGATACAAATTCAGCACCTATGCGACCTGGTGGATCAGGCAGTCCATCACGAGAGCCATCGCCGACCAGGCAAGAACCATTCGGATTCCGGTACACATGGTGGAGACGATCAACCGGGTCAACCGGGCGAGGCGGGCGCTGCTTCAGGAGATGGGGCGGGAACCGACGCCGGAGGAGGTGGCGGCAAGGATGGAAATGCCGGTGGAGAGAATTTTGGAGATCACAAAAATTTCTCAGGAGCCGGTATCCTTGGAGATGCCCATCGGGGAGGAGGAGGACAGCCATCTGGGGGATTTTATTCAGGATGAGCATATTCCCGTTCCTTCGGAGGAGGCGGCTCACTCCCTGTTAAAAGACCAGCTTTGCGAGGTGATGGATACCTTGTCGGAGCGGGAGCAGAAGGTGCTGGCTCTGCGGTTTGGGCTGGAGGATGGCAAACCGCACACGCTGGAGGAGGTGGGAAAGGACTTTCAGGTGACGAGGGAGCGGATTCGCCAGATTGAGGCGAAGGCGCTAAGAAAGCTGCGCCATCCTACCAGGAGCAGGAAGCTGCGGGACTTTCTCGAATAAAACAAAGGGACGGCGAAGAACACAAAAAGAATACTGAGGAGAAATTATGGAATTATCAAAGCGGCTGGGAACCGTGGCGGAGGCGGTGACGGCGGGATGCCGGGTGGCTGATGTGGGGACTGACCACGGCTACGTTCCCATTTATCTGGTCAGGGAAAAAGGATGTAAAAAGGCCTATGCCATGGATGTGAACAAAGGCCCTCTGGAGAGGGCGGAGGCACACATTCGCATGGAGGGTATGGAAGATGTCATCGAAGTGAGGAGAGGAGACGGACTGTCGGCGCTGGAGCCGGAGGAGGCGGACAGTGTGGTGATTGCAGGGATGGGAGGGGAGCTGATTTGCAGAATTTTAAGAGAGGCTTCCCGCTTTCTGGAGGCAGGTACGGAGTTTGTATTGCAGCCCCAGTCGGAATGGTTCAAGGTGCGCCATCTCCTTCACGAAGCAGGATATCGGATTGCCAAAGAATGGTTTTTAAAAGAGGAAGGGAAATATTACGTTGTCTTAAAGGCTCTTCCCGCCGGGGAGGAGAAGGAGCAATATGAGGAGGAGTTTTGCTATGAATATGGCGCCAGCCTTCTCAGGGAGCGCCATCCTGTGCTGTTGGAGTATCTGCAAAAAGAGGTAGAAAAAAGAGAACATATTTTAGAGAAGATGAGGAGGGCGGCATCCGGAGAGAAGAAGGCGAAAAAGACAGAGGAAAGGAATGTGGAGACCAGAGAGCGCCGGTGCCGGGAGCTGGAAAAAGAAATCAAAAAGATCAAAGAATATTTGGACGAAAATCCCGGAGGGGCATAAAGCAGACGGCTCGGACGGGATAGAGGACATAAAGAAAAAGAAGGCGGAGGTCTGTTTCTTCCCTGAGAGTGGAAACTTGATGGGAAGAGACGAACCTCCGCTTTTTTATATTCTCTTGCAGATTTCGCTGACGTACAGATTGTTGTCCTTCACAAAAAAGCGCACCGTGTAGCTGGAAAAGCTCATGCCGTACTGTCTGTCGGGGTCGCTGTGATAGGCGGGACGGGGGTCCAGGGCCAGGGCGGACAAAAGGGCTTCCCGTTTTTTCTCAGGAATGAGGGAGAGCAGGGACGGCTCGCAGTGAACTTGCAGGCGGTGTTTGAGGGCGTCTGCCGTGAAGGAGGCCGACGCATCCGGGTGGCAGTCCGTAAAAGGCAGGTAAGGTTTGATGTCATAGATGGGAGTACCGTCCATCAAGTCTGCGCCGGACAAAAAGAGTGCCGGGCCATCCGCTCCATATTCAATCTTATCCAGCCGGACGGAGGACAGTCCGACAGGGTTGGGGCGAAAGGGGGAGCGGGAAGCGAAAACGCCGGTGTGCTTATTTCCTCCCAGCCGGGGCGGCCGCACCGTCGGGGACCAGCGCCCGGCTTCGTTGGCAGAAAAACCCCAGAGGAGCCACAGGTGGGAAAACTGTTCCAAATCCCGGATGCAGTCCGGGCTGCGGTATTCTTTTTCAAAGAGAAGAAAGGAGGAAACCTCCGCCATCCCGCTCTGCCTTGGAATGCCGAATTTTTCGGGAAAGTCAGAGTGGATGTGGGCGATGGGGGTGAGAGACAAGGTCTCAAAATAAGTGGATGCGTCGGTTCGTCTGTTCATAATCGTACCTCTCATGAAATGTATTCTGCGTGTATTTCCAATGTACCTTACTGTGCTTGATGGAAAACATTACAAGGCCGCAAAAAAGCAGGCGGCCATTGAAATTCGTGAATTTCTGTGATAATGTGTAGGAATATTAACTATAACATTGAAATAAAGAAAGTCAAGAACAAAACATAGAGCAAAAACCTACAAAAACATAGAGCAAAAAGCAACGAAAACACAGGATGAGAACAAAGATGGAAAAGATGAAAAAGAAGGAAAAGAAATGTTCAGTCTATGCAGCTCCCATGGAGGGAGTGACGGGATACATTTACAGAAATGCCCATTGGCGCCATTTTAAGGGGATCGATAAGTACTTCACCCCGTTTTTGACGCCGAAGCAGGGAAAAGGCTGGACATCCAGAGAAAAAAATGACGTGGCTGCGGAACATAACAAAGGCGTGCCGGTGGTGCCGCAGATTCTGACGAATCATGCCGGAGATTTTGTGCGGATGGCATCCTTGTTACAAGATTGTGGATATGAAGAAGTGAACCTGAACCTGGGATGCCCGTCGGGGACCGTCGTCTCCAAGGGGAAAGGCTGTGGCTTTTTGAGGGACAAAGAGAAGCTTCTTTATTTTTTTGATGAGATATTTCAGAAGGTGGATGTGAAGGTGTCGGTAAAGACCCGGCTTGGGATGGAAGACCCCGGGGAGATAGAGGAGCTGGTGAAGATTTACAACCGTTTTCCCCTGTCAGAAGTCATTGTACACGCCAGAGTTCGTGGAGATTTTTACAAAAAACCGGTGAATTGGGACGCCTTTGAAAAAGGATTCTTGCTGACAGACCATTGCATGTGTTACAATGGAGACATCTATGCGAAGAGTGACCTGCAAAGATTTCAGGACAGATTTCCTCAGATAGATACGGTGATGATAGGCCGGGGTCTCATTGCCAATCCGCAGCTGGCGGAGACTTTGGCGGGGGAGGAAGCTCGGGATTTGAAAAGATGGAGAGCCTTTCACGATGAAGTCTGCCTTGGCTATGAGGAAATCATGTCGGGAGAGCGGAACGTTTTATTTAAGATGAAGGAGCTTTGGAGCTATATGCTTCCCATGTTTCCGGGGGCGGAACGCTGGGGAAAGAAAATAAAAAAGGCGGTCTGCTTAAAGGATTATCAGGAAGCGGTAAATGAAGTTTTTGAGAGAGGGTAAAGAGCAGCTTTCCCCGGGGAAGGCAGATTCGCAAGTGGCAATGCTAAAGGATACCGGAGATGCGGCGGACGGACCGGCAGAGTTTCCGGGTATGCTTTTGGAAAGGTGAAGAGGTAGGAATGGAAAAGAGTAAAGGTACAAGATGGAAAAGACCGGGCAGAGTCTGCCTTGCACTGATTATGACTCTTTTGATCTGTGTGAGCAGCGTGAGCGTGCAGGCCGGCAGTCCGGGAAAAGTCCGCCCTGCCGACGTGTCTTCCTGCATGGAGATTTCCGATCTGATTGCCGACACCTGGGAAGAAGGTTATTTCAGCACCATGACGGTGGACGCAGATTCCGGGGAGGTGACGGTGGATGGCGGGAAAGCCGGAAGCGTGCGGGACGTGCTGCAAAAGGGCAGAGTTTTGTCTCTCAGAAAACAGGGAATCAAAAAGGAAAACCGGGGCGCTGTTACCGTCACGAAAAAACAGGTGAGAGCTTATGCGGACGCCCTGTCAAAGGACGGCGTCTATGAGATAAAGAAGGGGCTGGGAGGAGACTACGAAATCACGGCACCCTACCAGACCAGGCGGATTATCGTGGAGGATATCGTCAGAGGGGATGTCTATGGAGCCAGTCGGATCATTTATAATGAGGAGCTGGGAGAGACGATTCTGCAATATGAGACCCAGAAGGAGGCGGAGGAGGCCTGCGAAAATTTTCAGGAAATCTACGGGGAGGCCGACTGTTATCCGGATATGGTGTGCCGGGTGGATGACGTTCCCTTCTCGATGCCGGAGGAGATCATTCTCGAAAACACAGGGGTATATTCCTGGGGGAATGACTATATGGGAATGAGTGAGCTGAAAACCCGGGCGGCGGGTGCAGCTCCCGTGATGGTAGCCATTTTGGATACGGGGATAGACCGGTCGAATTTTCTCTTTGCTTCCAGAAACATATCTTCCAAAAGCTATAATTTTGTGGAGGGCAATAAAAATGTGATGGACAACCACGGCCACGGTACCCATGTGGCGGGGATTATCGCCGACGCCACGCCGGACAACGTCCAGATTATGATGCTGAAAATATCAAATACCAGCGGATATTCGTCTCTGCTCACCATCAAGACCGCCTTGCAGTACGCTCTGAATAAAAGGGTGGACGTAGTCAACATGAGCCTGGGGTTCGTGGGGGTGAATGCGTCGAAATGCACCTATTTGGACAGTCTCATCAACCGGGCTTACCGGGAGGGGGTTGCCATCTGTACTGCGGCGGGTAACAGCGGCGTGGACGTGAATTACTGCTATCCAGCCTGCAATAAAAAGACGCTGGCGATCTCTGCCATAGACTCGGATGAAGGGTTCGCCTACTACTCAAACCGGGGGGCTTTGATTGATTTTTGTGCACCGGGAAGTCAGGTCATCAGCGCCGCTCCCGGCAACGGGCTGATCGGGATGTCCGGCACTTCGATGTCCGCCCCTCATGTGACGGCGGCGGTGGCCTACATAAAAATGATAAAGAAAGATATGTCGGTCAGCGGAATCTATAATGAGCTGAAGGCGCGGTGCAGAGATCTGGGCGCACCGGGCCGGGATATTTATTATGGATGGGGCTGTCCGGTGATGACCGATCTGTTCGATACCGGGGTCATCTATAAAGACAGCGTGGTGAAGGCCGATGACGGCACTCCGGTATTAAAATCTGTAAAAAACGTGAATGACGGCGTAAAAATCTCCTGGACGAAGGTGAAAAAGGCGAAGAAATACTATGTGTATCGAAGGCGGGGGAGCGGTCCTTTTCAAAAGGTCAAAACCCTGTCCGGACGTACGACAAGCTGGCTGGATGGAAAAGTATCCCAGAATAAAAAATATACTTACATGATAAGAGCTGTCAAAAAAAACAAGGCCGGCGACAGGAGCAATGAAAAAGGGATTGTATATTTAAAAAAAGTAGGGAAGCTTGTGTTGAAAAGCCGGAAAAAGAAGTCGGTGGACATTAGCTGGTCAAAAAGAAAAGGTGCGACAGACTATGAGATTTTTTTCTCCGGAAAAAAGAAGATGAACCGGGGAAGACTGCTCTCCGTGTCCCGAAAGGCAAACAGAGTCCGCCTGCGGGGATTAAAGAGAAATAAAACCTACTATTTCAGAATCCGGGTTGTGAAGAAGGTCGGGGAGACCAGTTTTTATTCTTCATGGTCGGAGATGAAAAAAGTAAAAATAAAGTGACCTTTGTGATGATGCAGTCATGTCTGATAACAGACGGCCTCCGGCGCAGGCTGGGCTGCAAGAGAGGGCGCTTATGACCAGGCGCAGGCCAACAAAGAGTATAGACGATTGGTGGGAACATAAGTTGAAAGAAAAAGTAGATTTCACAGAAGAGATAAATGAAACAGAAACTCCGGTTCTTGGGATTTCCGTCACGAACCTGGAAATTACCGTGGAGGAAGGCAAAGTATACAAAGGCTCCTTTGTCGTGGAGAGCCGCGGTAAAGTGCCGGTGCGGGGAATCGTTCGCTCTACCAATGACAAGGTGGGGCTGGAAACAGAAGAGTTTGAGGGCGTCCGGACGGAGATCTCCTATTATTTTAAAGGGAAGCTGGCGACGGCGGGCAATGAATTTGAGGGGGATTTTCTTTTGATTACGGACGGCGGAGAATACAACATCCCCTACCGTATTCTTGTCGTGCCTACCTCGGTGGACACCTCTGTCGGGGAGATCTCCAACATGGAGGACTTTACAAAACTATATTATGAAAATAGGCAGGAAGCGATGGAGCTGTTTTTCCTGCCTAATTTTGCCGATGTGTTTCTGCGGAACCTGCCGGAGCAAAAGGAGTTGTATCACGGTCTGATGAAGAGCCGCTCCCGAAGCATGATTTTGGAGGAGTTTCTCTGTGCGGCAGGGTACAAGGAGCCGACCTGCCTGACGGTGGAGAAGGAGCAGATTACCCTGGACGCAGGAAAGGAGCAGGAAAAGCTTGTCATTTCCCTGACCCAGAAAGGGTACGTTGAGGGAAAAATCAAGGCGGAAAAAGGGCAGGTTACCCTTTCTGTCGGCGCTTTTACCAGCGAAGATTTCGCCGAAGGGCGTCTGGAACTGATTCTGGAGAAGAACCACAATTACACGATGGGAAGCGATGTCATTCGCATCGTCACCATGCGCCAGGAGATAGCGGTTCGCGTGGAATGGTGGGGGACGCTGCCGGAGTACACGAAGGAGAGAGAGAAAAAGAGCGGGCTGAAAAAGCAGAGAGCGGAGCTGATGCACAACTATCTTTCCTTCCGCACGGGGAGCATTGGCTTTGAAGATTTTGCCGACGAGGCGGTTCGGGGATTGGAAGAGCTGTCCCGCCGGAGCGGAGAAGTGGAGTGGAAGCTTTATCTGTTGCAGATTTTTATGATGGAAGAGCGGCAGGAAGAGGCGAAGGAATTGTTTGAGGCCATGGAGGCGAAGGAAGGGGAGCAGGCCTTCTCTCCGCTGCTGCACAATTATTTTCTCTATCTGAAAGCGCTGTTGCTGAGAACGCCGGAGAGCATTTCTGCGGCCGTCCTTTCTATTCGGGAGTTTTACGAGGCGTCCGAGCGCAAGGCAGAGGCACTCTGGATGCTCATTTATCTGGACAGAGAGTATGTGTACAACAAACGCCTTCGGTATGATACGATAAAACAGCTGTTTCAGCAGGGAGAAAACAGTAGTCTTCTATACTTTGAAGCCTGTGATCTGCTCAATGACAATCCGGATTATATGGAGGAACTTGGCTCCTTTGAAATCAGCGTGTTCCGGTGGGGCGTGCGCTACGGCTATGTCTCCATGTCCCTGGCCTATCAGTTTGCAAGGCTTGCGTTGAAAGCAAAATATTTTAGTAAGGCGGTGTATCACATTGCTGAAAAACTGTATCAGGTGGAACCGGACGAAAGATTTTTGCAAGTGATTTGTTCCCTTCTCATCAAGGGAAATCGACATGGGAGAGAATATCATGGATATTTTCGTCAGGCGGTGGAGGCCAATCTGAAAATCATCGGCCTGAACGAATTTTTTATCCGAAGCATGGATTTTTCGGAATACGAGGTGATTCCACATCGGGTACTCATCTATTTCACTTACAGCAACAGCCTTGATTCCACGGAAAAGGCGTACCTGTACTCGAACGTGCTGGAAAATAAAACGTTTTATGACGAAGTGTACGGCGCTTACTATGCGAAGATGCTGCCTTTTGTGGAAGAACAGCTGTTAAAAGGCCGGATGAACGAACATCTTGCCTATCTTTACAGTTATTTCCAGAAAGAAATTTTGGAAAAGCCGGCCAACACGAAGGCGGTCTGTGACATCTTATTTTACCAGAAGCTGACCTGTCTGAACAAAAACATGATTGGGGTTTATGTGGCAAGGCCGGAGACCGGGGAGGAAACCTACTATCCCCTCGCCGGCGGCATCTGCTATGTGGAGATTCCAAACGGCAGAACCATCCTCTATTTTGTGGACAGTCGGGAGCAGCGGTATGTCACCGGAATCGACTGCGAAAAAGAGCCGTTCCTTTTGACGGAACAGTTTCCGAAAGGCTGGCTGCAAAAAAATATGGGAAATAAAAAAATCCTTCTCGCCCTTTCCTACAAGGTGGATGGCGACATCCGGGAGAGTGACCTGCCGGTGCTTCAAAAGGTCGCCTTTCAGGACGGATATCAGCCGTGGATACGGATGAGGGCGGCGGAAAAACTGCTCATTTACTACGAGGGGCATCAGAGAAAGGAAGAGCTGGCAATCTGGCTGGAGAGAATGGATTATTCCAATGTGTCCGCCGGATTTAGAAAGCGGCTGATGGATTTTTACATGGAAGTCGGCATGATGGAAGAAGCTTACTTTGGCATTGAACTTTACGGCTGTGGCATCATGGGTGCGGCCAAGCGGTTGAAGCTGGCTTCCTTCGGCGTCGTCCACAGCGGGGGAAATCTGGATGAGACTACCCTCTCCCTTGCCTACTCCGCTTTTGTGAGCAAAAAATATAACAGAGATACCCTCTCTTATCTGATGAGACATTTTGAGGGAGAGACGGAGGATTTTTTGCTTATCTGGGAGCGAAGTCGCAAATTTGGGCTTGACACCACGGATTTTGAAAAGAAGATGTTGAGGCAGAGCATGTTTACGGGAAATGACACCGACGGTCTGTTCGCCGTCCTGGAATCACTCTGCGGTGCGGAGCAGGAGAGGGAGATGACCGGGGAGTATCTGCGCTATCTGTCCGAGAGGGAGAGACAGGGACTGGTGGAACTGCCCGCTTCTGTCCACGTCATGATCGGCGAGGAAATTCTGGCGGGAAGAATCAGGGACCAGGAGGCCCAGCTTCATTTCCTCTGGTATTTTGCGGATAAGGAGCCGTGGAAGGCGAAGATTCGAGAGACCGCCGTGATGCTCATCCATCGTTTTTTGAGAGAAGAACTGTACTTGCCGGTATTTTATGCGTACCGGGATTGGGTGAGCTTTCCGGCGCAGTATGTGGAGAAAACCTTTTTGACCTACCGGGGAAGCCGGGGAAGCAATGTGGTGCTTTATTATCAGATTGAGGGAGAAGAAGAGCGCACGAGAAAGTGCAGGCTGGAAGAGTTTTTGCCGGGCATCTACGTTTGTTCCATGCATTTTTATCAAAATGACCATGTGAATTATCGTCTGGAAGAAAATGAAGCTCTCGTGGAAGACGAGAGTCGTCTTTCCTTTGAGACATTTGAATATGAAGGAGAGGAGAGCCGGTTCTTTGCCCTGAATCATTTTGGAGGGGAAGACTGGAATCAAGAAGAATTTGAGTATTATCTAAAGAAAGCCTACTTTGCAGAGCATGTCATGGGTATGCTGTGAGGAGCCGGACGCAGACATTGACAACAGGAAAGAGCCTTTTAGGGGGATTTATGGGAGAACTAGAAACTAGGAAATATATCGGCATTGATATTGGAAAAGATTCTGTGCAGCTGAGCATTTACGAAGAATCCGGGGCGGAGATGAGGGAGGAGAGTTTTCCGGTTCCGCCGGATGAGAGAGAGGATTGCATTGCTTTTGCCATGAACATGGCAGAAAAGTACATGGAATGTAACGGGCTGGCATGGACGGATTTTCAGGATGTGAATTTTACGATGGAGGACACCTCCGAGGCGTGCCGCAAGCAGCTTGGTTCCCTCCTGAAAGAGGAGGTAAAAGAGCGTTTCGGACTTCGGGTCATGACCCGGTTCAGAGCTTTCGTGGAGTATGTTTTTCACCAGGAAAGAGCAGTGTGGGACAGAAGCACCCTCCTTCTTGACTACAGGGAGAACACCCTTCGATATATTCTGGCAGACCAGATTCGTCCATCCAGGCAAAAGGCATACCGGGCGGTGATAAAAGAGCTGGATCTGACCCAGTATGAGATTTATGCGGAGGATGAAAATAAAGACTATGCCTTCAGCAAAATGATGAAACAGTTTCTCGTAAAAAATCCGGCCCACATCATTTTCCTGACCGGAAAAGGATTTGAGGGGAACTGGATGAAGAAGACACTGACCTATCTTTGCGCCGGGCGGAGGGTCTTTCTCGGACAAAATCTTTACGCCAACGGCGCCTGTCTCAGAGGAACCGGGGTGATTCCTCTGATGAAGGAAGGGATGCTCTTGATGCAGGGGCCGGAGATGGTGTATCATACCATCGGCGTCGTGAGTCAGGAGGCCGGGAAGGCGAAATATGTGCCGATTACATCCATCGGCCGGGAGTGGTATAACACGAGGGGTACGATGGATATCATTTTAGATAAGAGCCAGAAGGTAGAGTTCTTTTATCACAACACGAAGGAAAATGAGATGGAATGTTCTTCCTGTGAGATAAAAGAGCTTCCGGCCAGGCCGCCGAAAACGACGAGAATCCGCATTGAGGTGCAGTTTACCTCGGAGACAGAGGGTGTGATTTTACTGAAGGATTTGGGGTTTGGGACGATGTTTCCGGCGACGGGAAAGGTGACGGTGTTCCCCTTTTCCCTGATTTCATAGCGGGAGGAAGATTATGCGAGAAACAATCATATGCATCGGCAGAACGGCAGAAAAGCCGTACTGTTTTCCGGAGACGGGAATCAGCGTCTCCTCCTATGAGGAAATATGCTATTATTTTAGCAATTACATGATTTGTTATCTTTACACTCTGCCGGAGGAGGAGTTTTTGTACTTTATCAGGGAGGAGCTTGGCCTTGACAAACTGTACCGGCAGCTTGTAAAGCTGACAGATGCGGACAGGGATCAGATGAAATATTTTTCTGCCCTGTTTCGCGAAGGAAGCTATTTTTCCGAAGATGAGATTCGCCGGATACTGGACGAGTACCGGAATCTGAAGAACCTTCCCTATTCTTTGCAGAGCAAGAGGCTGGGGGACGTGTACCTTCGGGCAGGAAGAGCCTCCATGGCGATTCACTGTTATGGGGAAGCTCTGAAGCAGGGGGAGCTGGAAGGGAAGGAGGCCGGGGCGGTCTGCCATAACCGGGGAATCGCTCTCGCCCGTCTCTTTCGCTTTCACGACGCAAAAATACAGTTTGTAAAAGCGTACCAGCATGGAGGAGAGGAAGAATCGCTTTTTTGCTATTATTGCATGATTGCCCTCACGGAAGGATTGGAGAAGGCGCGGCGGGAGCTGGAAGGGTTTCAGGTGTCGGAGCTGTCGCAGGAGGCTTTTGAAAGCCGTTTTGCGGAGGCGAACGAAGCCTTCGATTACAGTGAGGAGGCAGTGAGAGAAGAAAAGCTGCGCTTTCTCATGGAAAACGGAAAAGAGGAGGAAGGCGGACTGCTGTACAAAAAGACAGTGAGGGATTTTCAAAAAGCATTTCGGAGAGAGCTGGATGTGGATGAAAATCTGCTGACGGTCAATGTACCTGTTCCCAGGAGCGACGCTCCCTGATTTTTCAGAGGACATTCCCGGGAGATCCGGGCGGAGGAGAGTCCCTTTTTTATGAAAAGATATCACTTAACAATTGCAGGAGGAAATAATTTCATGGCAACAGAAATGAATAAAACTTACAATCCATCTGAGATAGAAGACAGGCTTTATCAAAAATGGATGGATAAAAAATATTTTCATGCGGAGATAGATCGCAGTAAAAAACCCTTTACCATCGTGATGCCGCCGCCAAACATCACCGGGCAGCTTCACATGGGACACGCCCTGGATAACACGCTGCAAGATATCCTCATTCGCTTTAAAAGGATGCAGGGATACAATGCCCTCTGGCAGCCGGGCACGGATCACGCCAGCATTGCCACGGAAGTCAAGGTCATTGAAAAGCTGAAAGAAGAGGGCATCGAAAAAGAAGATCTGGGCAGGGAAGGATTTTTGAAACGTACCTGGGAGTGGAGAGAGGAATACGGCGGACGCATCGTCAGCCAGCTGAAGAAGCTGGGTTCTTCCGCCGACTGGGACAGAGAGCGTTTCACCCTCGATGAGGGGTGTTCCAAGGCGGTGGAAGAAGTCTTCATTAAGTTGTATGAGAAAGGCTACATCTACAAAGGTTCCCGCATCATCAACTGGTGTCCGGTCTGCCAGACTTCCATCTCCGACGCTGAGGTGGAATATGAGGATCAGAACGGACATTTCTGGCACATCAATTATCCGATCATTGGCACGGATAAACAGATTGAGATTGCCACCACCCGCCCGGAGACCATGCTGGGCGATACGGCCATCGCCGTTCATCCGGAGGATGAGCGATACAAAGATCTGGTTGGAAAAATGGTGCTTTTGCCAATCGTGGGCAGGGAGATTCCAATCGTGGCCGACGCATATGTAGACAAGGAATTCGGAACGGGAGCCGTGAAGATTACCCCGGCTCATGATCCTAACGATTTTGAGGTGGGAAGACGTCACGGCCTGGAAGAAATCAACGTGATGAACGATGACGGAACCATCAATGAAAACGGCGGAAAGTTTGCGGGCATGGACCGCTATGAGGCAAGAAAGGCCATTGTGGCGCAGCTGGAAGAAGAAGGATTCCTTGTGAAGGTGGAACCGCACAGTCACAACGTGGGAACCCATGACCGCTGCCACTCCACTGTGGAGCCGATGGTGAAACAGCAGTGGTTTGTCCGCATGGAGGAGCTGGCAAAACCGGCCATCGAAGCGGTGAAAAACGGAGAGCTGAGATTTGTGCCGGAGCATTTTGACCGCACCTATTTGCACTGGCTGGAAAATATCAGAGACTGGTGTATTTCCAGACAGCTTTGGTGGGGACACCGGATTCCGGCCTACTACTGCGAGCAGTGTGGAGAGATCGTAGTTGCAAGGGAAAAGCCGGAGGTGTGTCCAAAATGCGGCTGCACCCACCTGGTGCAGGATGAGGACACCCTGGACACCTGGTTTAGTTCGGCGCTGTGGCCGTTTTCCACGTTGGGATGGCCGGAGAAGACAGAAGATTTGGAATATTTTTATCCGACCAGTGTGCTGGTGACCGGCTACGACATTATTTTCTTCTGGGTCATCCGTATGGTATTTTCCGGCTATGAACACACCGGCAAATCCCCGTTCCAGGATGTGCTGATTCACGGTCTGGTAAGAGATGAGCAGGGGCGGAAGATGAGTAAGTCTTTGGGCAATGGCATTGATCCGCTGGAGGTTATCGAGCAGTACGGCGCCGACGCCCTGCGTCTTACGCTTGTAACGGGAAATGCGCCGGGCAATGATATGCGCTTTTCTGAGAAGAAAATCATTGCCAGCCGAAATTTTGCCAACAAAGTGTGGAATGCGTCCCGCTTCATGCTCATGAATATAGAAAAGGCAGAGTTGAGCGACGTTTCCCTGGATTCCCTGACGGCGGCGGACAAGTGGATCTTATCCAAGGCCAACACGCTGGTAAAAGAAGTGACGGAAAACATGGAAAACTACGATTTGGGCATCGCCGTGGCAAAGCTCTATGATTTCATCTGGGAGGAATTTTGCGACTGGTACATCGAGATGGTAAAACCAAGGCTGTACAACGACGAGGATGAGACGAAGGCGGCGGCCCTCTACACGTTAAAATATGTGCTGACCATTGCGCTGAAGCTTCTTCACCCATATATGCCGTTCCTCACCGAAGAAATTTTTTGCAGTATGCAGGAGGAGGAAGAATCCATCATGGTATCCCGGTGGCCGGAATTTAAAGAGGAGTTTAATTTTAAGGCCGAGGAACATGAGGTGGAAACCATCAAGACAGCAGTGAGAAACATCCGTAATCTCCGGGCGGACATGAACGTGCCGCCGAGCAAAAAAGCCACGGTGTATGTGGTATCGGAGCAGCGGGAGATCAGAGAGATCTTCGAGCGTTCCCGGGTATTTTTTGCCACCCTGGGATATGCCAGTGAAGTGTATGTGCAGGCCGATAAGGACGGCATTGCCGAGGATGCGGTGTCCACGGTGATTCCGGATGCTGTAATCTATCTTCCGTTCGCCGAGCTGGTGGATGTGGAAAAAGAAATCGCCCGTCTGGAAAAGGAGGCGAAGCGCCTGTCAGGAGAAATCAAGCGGGCAAATGGTATGTTAAATAACCAGAAGTTTGTCAGCAAGGCCCCGGCGGATAAGGTTGCCGCAGAAAAAGAAAAGCTAGAGAAGTATACGGCGATGGCAAAACAGGTGGAGGAGCGCCTGGGACAATTGAGGAAATAAAGACTGTGAACGCAGAAGAAGCAGTTCCCCTCTTCAAAGGTGCAGAACATCCAGTGGGAGTAGGAGACTCTTATTTCAGTGGGGGATGTGCCCCCTGCTGAAAGCTGCGAAGCAGCCTGCATTCATGAGCAGGTGGAGAAGCGGATTGCAAATGTCCGCTTTACCGGTAAGGGAAGAAGGCTGAGGATAGCCACCCGACAGGGGATAGTAGGGATGCCGACTGTTTTCCCGGAGGTTTTAGAGGTTTATAGGAGCTGCGTGAAGGAATTATGAATGTTTGAGGGGGTTGTTATGACGATTGAGGAGCTGGAGGCGGAGATTTCTGCCGTTCCCCGGTTTGGCAGCGGGGCAGGTCTTGATAATCTGAAATTGTATTTGGAGAAAATGGGACATCCGGAGCGAAAGCTTCGGGTGATTCATGTGGCGGGAACCAACGGAAAAGGTTCTGTCTGTGCATATCTGGAATCGATCTTGCGGGAGGCAGGATATAAGACAGCACTGTTTACGTCTCCGCATCTCCTTTGCATAAATGAAAGATTTCGGATTAATTTTCAGATGTGCGGGGATGCACTTCTTGTGGACGCATGGAAAAAAGTGCGGTGCCTGATGGAGGAGCCAAAAGAAGGAAGGAAGCCGCTGACTTATTTTGAAATATTATTTTTGATGGGACTTTTGATTTTTGAGAAGGAAAAGCCGGATTATTGCATCATGGAGACCGGTCTTGGAGGTCGGCTGGACGCCACAGTGCTGACTGCTCCCGTACTGTCTGTCATCACCTCCATCAGTCTTGACCACACGGAGATACTGGGAGATACCATCGAAAAAATTGCGGCGGAAAAAGCTGGAATCATCAAACCGGGCGTGCCGGTGGTGGCACTGGATGAAAAAAACGGAGCATTTACAGTAATTCGACAGAAAGCAGTAAGACAACGTTCCCCTCTTTACAAAGTAGAATCCGAAAGTATAACAATTTCAAAAAAAACAGAGAATACGATTGATTTTTCCATCAGGAATCGTTATTATAGAGGTGATTCTTTGAGGATTCGAGGACATGCGGAGTATCAGGCGGAGAATGGAGGCCTGGCGGCAGTGGCTGCCAGAGTGCTGCTGCCGGATTTGACCGGGGACGTTTTGCAAAGAGGTCTTTTGGGCATGTTCTGGGAGGGAAGAATGGAAGAGGTGCTTCCCGGCGTGTATGTAGATGGCGCTCATAATCCGGGTGCGGTCAGACAGGTATGCCGGATGGCCAGAAAGGGAAACGGCAGATGGAATCTGCTGTTTGCTGTGTGTGGGGATAAAGACTATTCCGAGATGATACACATCCTGGCTTCCATTTCCTGGAAGAGAATATTCATTACAGGAACCGGACAGCAAAGAGGAGCGGACGTTTGGAAGATAGCGGAATGTTTCCGGAAAGAGACGGACGGTTTCCTGAGGATATATGAGCGACCGGAGCAGGCGCTGTCGGCTGCGCTAAAAGAAAAAAAAGAAGAAGAACGCCTTCTTTGTCTCGGCTCCCTTTATCTGGCAGGCGAGTTAAAAAGATGCGTCACATATAGATTGGAAAGTGAGGATTTATCATGATTGATTTTAATCTCGAATTAAAAAAATTCAAACCGGCAGTGGGCGTGGAAGTGGGAGAGACCGACCTGTTTGAGGAAGATATTAAGGATATCACCGACTTAGTGGAAGAGATGGTGCAGGAACAGCTGAAGAAAAAAGAAAAATAATCATTCCGTCAGGGTACAGTGTGTAGGAGGAATTACATGAGATGTGTAAAATGTGGCCGCAACGTGGGAGCTGATGGATTTTGTACCTGCTGCGGTTTTGAGAACAAACATATAGCAAAGGCATGCAACACTGCCAATTATTTTTATAACATCGGCCTGGAAAAGGTGCAGATGAGAGACATGAGCGGTGCGGAGGAAGCGCTAAGGAAGGCGCTCTCTTACAATAAGTGTCACAAGGACGCCCGCAACCTTCTGGGGCTTGTATATTACAAGACGGGGGAGGCCGGAAAGGCGTACATCCAGTGGCGTATCAGCTCCAGATTAAACAACGTGGAGGAGAACCAGGCCAATCGTTACTTAAAAGAGATGGAGGAACACCCGGCGGTGTTTGAGGAGATTAACGAGACGGCCAAGAAGTTTAACCAGGCTCTTCTCTACGCCAAGCAGGGCAGTGACGACCTGGCGATGATTCAGATTAAGAAGGTGTTGAGCATCACGCCGCATTTCGTGCGGGGCCATCTTTTGTTTGCCCTGCTTCACATGAGAGCGGGAGACAATGCGGCGGCGAAGGTGGACTTGAACAATGCGCTGGCCATAGACCCTTACAATACGACGGCGAGAAGGCTGTTGTCCGAGGTGGGAGAGAATCCGATGGCAGCGCCGGAGCCGATTCCGGCGGCAGCGATGAAGCCGGACAATGAAAACTTAAAAAATGTCCGTCCGGTGGATCACTATGAAGATCCGAGCAGGGAGACGTGGAAGCAGTTTGTCTACATGCTCATCGGACTTGCCATCGGCGTGGTGGCCATGTTCGTGCTGGTGATTCCGAGCGTGAAGGCCGGCGTGAGCATCGATTACAACAAGCTGAAAAAAGAATATAAAGAGACCGTACAGGAAAAGGACAGCGAGATTGCCAGCCTCCAGGATGACAAGGCATCCCTGGAAGGCAACAATAAAAAACTGACGAAGCGACTGAAAGTATACGAGGGAGCAGACGGGGAGGACAGCATGTATGATTCTTTGCTGAAGGCGAGCCAGGCATACTCTAAGGGAGATTATGTAGGCTGCGCTGAGGAATTGTCCGACATTGACAAAGAGTCCCTTCCGTCCAAGATGTCCCAGGAGTTATACACGTCCATGAAGGACACTGCTTATCCTAAGGCGTCCAGCCAGTTATACAACGAGGGAAAGGCTCTCTATGACCGGTACAAATATGCCGAGGCGAAGAAGAACCTGGAGGACGCTTATAAGTACAGTGATAATGATTATGAAACCCTTTATGTGCTTGCCATGTGCTATAAGAGGACAGGGGAAGAGGAGAAGGCGAAAGAATATTTCTATGATATTATCAATAACTCCGGCGACAATGACCTGATCCGCAGATCCGCCAACCACGGATTGGAGATGCTGGTAAATTCTGCGAAGGCGGCAGCGGCTGCCAGCCAGGAAAAAGAAAAGGGAACGACGGCGGCCAAGAAAGGTACCGACGAGGCTTCCACCACAGAAAAGAAAGATTGACGGGAGTCAGGAACATTTTAGAGGGAGAGGTTCTCCCATCCAAAAGATAGAGGGAAAAGAACGATAAACGAATGAAAAAAATAAGTTCGACATATTTTGTCGGACTTATTTTTTTTGCTTTGCTATCATAAAAGAAGGCAGAGCTGCCGCAACAAGAATGAAAAGCGAGGGAGGAGCCATCATGGGTGCATGTCATGTGAGAAACCAGTGTCTGATCATCCGAATGCCGCGGGAGGTGGATCATTTTCAGGCGGAAATCATCAGAGGGGAATGTGAGATTATGTTTTTTAAGTCCTGCATTCGGGACGTGATTTTTGATTTCAGCGATACGGCATTTATGGACAGTTCCGGAATCGGGTTGATTCTGGGGAGGATGCAGCAGGTGTATCCGGTGGAAGGACAGGTATATTTATTCGGGGGCAGTCCTTCCATCAGAAAAATGTGGGAGATGTCCGGACTTTCGGGCAGAGTGGTATTGCTGGAGACGGCGGAGGAGATGAGGGAGGTGTATGCATGAAGACGAAAAAGAACGAGATGGACCTGATTTTTTGGAACTACCCGGAAAATGAGAGGATTGGAAGAACGGCGGCAGCAGTGTTTGCAGCCATTCTGAATCCGACGATGGAGGAGATTTCCGACTTTAAGACCGCAGTGTCCGAGGCGATCACCAATGCGATTATTCACGCCTATCCGGGAAAAGAAGGAAAAATATTTATGCACCTGGAAAGGGAGGGCAGGGAAGTAACCGTACATATCCGGGATGAGGGGGTCGGCATCGCCGATATTCAAAAATCAATGGAGCCGATGTACACCACCTTGGAAGAGGAGGAGCGCTCCGGCATGGGATTTACTTTTATGGAAGCTTTCAGCGACGAGATGAGGGTGGAGAGTGAGCCGGGCAGGGGGACGAGCGTCTATCTGATGAAAAAAATGGGAGGGAGATAGTGGAGCATACCTGTGAATTGATTCGACAGGCAAAGGAAGGAAATCAGAAAGCACGATCCCGCCTCGTGGAAGAAAATGTGGGATTGATTTGGAGTGTGGTGCGACGTTTTCAGGGGAGAGGTTATGAGAAGGAAGACCTGTTCCAGATAGGGAGCATCGGGCTGCTTAAATGCATCGACAACTTTGATTTGAGTCGGGAAGTAAAGTTTTCCACCTATGCGGTTCCCCTGATATTGGGGGAAATCAAGCGCTTTTTACGGGATGACGGCATGGTGAAAGTCAGCCGCAGTTTGAAGGAACTCAATTATAAAATAAAAAGAGAGATAGAGTTTTATGAAAAAGAAAATAACAGGGAACCGACGCTCCGGGAGCTGTGCAGGGCGCTGGGTGCGGAGGAGGAAGACGTTTTGATGGCGCTGGAGGCGGGACAGGAAATGCTCTCCTTACATCAGGTCATTTATCAGAAGGAGGGGGATGAAATCTATCTGGAAGACAAAATTGAAAGGCAAAAAGATGACATTGAAGAAACGGTAGACAAAATGTATATTGAGGAACTGCTGATGGGACTGGAAGAAAAAGAAAGGCGGCTCATACAGATGCGCTATTTTCAAAACAAGACCCAGGCGGAGGCGGCGAAGGTGCTGGGGGTGTCTCAGGTACAAATTTCCCGCATGGAGAAAAAAGTATTGAAAAAACTGCGAGGTGAATAAATTTACGGCGGATGCATATGCTACCATCCATAAAAACAGTTTTTTTCGCTCCCGGGGAAAGCATCCGATGAGATGGCTCCGGGAGCATACCGGACGGCAGCCGGGGAAAGAGACGGAAAGGAGAGCGCATGGAGCGTCCGATTATTTATATCCAGCCGGAACAAAGCGCCTATCTGAACCATACAAAGATAACGGTGAAGGATGTGGGGTCGGTTTTTTGCGAAGATAAAAAGGTGGAGCGAAACGTGGGTCAGATAGAAATCTATCGTTTCCGGGAAAAGAAGGAAGGCAAGATCTCTTTGTCGGTTCTGTATCTGATAGAAAAAATTCTGGAAAGGTATCCGGGAGGAGAGGTGAGAAACGTGGGAGAGAAAGACTGCGTGCTTTACTATAAAAATCCTTCGGAGGAAGATTCTATGCCGGCGCAAAAAGGAAAAATATTGTTCGTGGCAATTACCTGTTTTTTTGGCATGGGCATCTCCATCATGGGATACAATAACGATGTGGACATGGGAAAGGTGCTATCCCAGCTTTACGAGGTATTTTTGGGAACCAGACCGACAGGGCCAACTTTCGTGGAACTGTTTTATTCTATCGGGCTGACCGTGGGAATCTTTGTGTTTTTTAAACATATGCCGGGGAAAAAGGTGACCGGCGGGCCGACGCCGATTCAGGTTCAGATGCGCCTCTATGAACAGGACGTGAATCAGACCATCGTGCTGGATGATTCCAGAAAAGGAGAAGAGCTGGATGTGGGAAATCATCGCTGACGGGATTTTGCTGTGGATTGCCCTGGCGGCTGGCTTCGCCACGGCGGGAGGATTTATTGCGTTTATCAGCCTGGTGGGAATTTTGCCCCGGCTGGCCGCCATCACGAAGACAGCCAGGCACATTCCTTTTTATGAAAATTGTCTCGCCGCGGGACTCATCCTCATGAATTTCGTCTCCCTTTACCCGGTGGATTTCTCCTGGCTTCCGAAGCTGTTTTCTCTCATTTTTATTCACGGCATCGGACTGTTTACAGGTATTTTTGTGGGATGTCTGGCGGGGGCGCTGGCGGAAGTCATCAACATCATTCCGATTTTGTCAAGGCGGATTCGTCTCAGAAAGGGATTTCCCTTGTTTATCAAGGCGGCGGCCGTTGGAAAGTGCATCGGAAGTCTGATGCAGTTTTATCTGTTTTCACAAAAGTAGGCGTCTGACGTTTTTTGCCGGACGTATTTGAAAACCGAGAAGAAGGAGGACTACTATGAAAAAAGAACCGACCAAACAAGAATATGCGGCCCAGGTAAAAAAGCTGACGCCGAAGTTCAGTTCCTGGAAAAATTGCTGGCACGCCTTTGCATCCGGTGGACTTATCTGCGCGCTGGGGGAGGGAATACGTCAGATGGCGATCTCTCAGTGGAAATGCGGAGAAGAAGACGCATTCATGGTCGTGAGCATCGTGCTTGTGCTGCTCAGCGTGATATTGACGGGGTTACAATGGTATGCGCCACTGGCAAAGTGGTGTGGAGCGGGAACCCTCGTGCCGATTACCGGATTTGCCAACTCCGTAGCTTCCCCGGCCATCGAATACCAGTCGGAGGGACAGGTGTTCGGCATCGGCGTAAAAATCTTTACCATCGCCGGGCCGGTCATTTTGTACGGCGTGTTTGCAAGCTGGGTTGTCGGACTTTTTTACTGGGTTGGGATGCAGATTGGAATCGTTTGAAAAATTCATATCAGAAGGCTGGGAGGATGGTGTACCAGCCTCTTTTTTTTATTGACTTTTGGTGTGTGAAAGCATAGTATATAAACAAAGTTAGAAGCGAGGGGAGATTCTTTCTCCCCTATTTCGTTTATCCGATGTGTCGTAAAATCCTTTGCTTTCGCTATGGGGAGTATCAAAGTAAAAAAGTACAGGAAAAATTGGGGGGGGGTACGGATGAAAACAAGGAGAAGGCTATTATTATTTTTTTGCATATTAGGAGTGGTCCTCGGAACTGCCGCAGTTCCCGCCAGCGCAAAAAACAGAAGGACGGTGCGGGTGGGATGTCCCTCCCAGAAAGGGTTGACCTTCCGGACGGAGGACGGGAAGTACGAAGGGTACACCATAGATTATCTGGAAGAAATCAGCAAATACACGGACTGGACATGTGAGTATGTGGAGGTGGAGGGAGATTTGAACACCCAGATCCTCACTCTCATGGAAATGCTTCAGAAGGGGGAGATTGACCTGCTGGGTGCCATGAATTACAGTGAGGCGCTGGCGGAGGAGTTTTTTTATCCAAGTTATAATTACGGAACCTCCTACACCGCCCTGACGGTCAGCAAAAGTTCCGTAAAGTGGATGGAGGAGGACTATAAGAACTGGAACGGCATACGGATTGCCTCCTACCCGGGAATGGAAAAGAGAATGCAGCTTTTGGATGCATTTGCCCGGGTCAACGGATTTACCTACGAGGTGGTGGAGTGCAGCGATGCCAAAGAGATGTTTCAGAGTGTGTACGACGGGGAGGCGGACGCCATTTTGCAGGTGGACATCTCCATGGCGGAAGGGTTTCGCAGCATTGCCCGGTTCAATCCTCAGAACTTTTACTTTGCCGTCAGCAAAGAGAAGCCGGAGCTGTTTAAGGAGTTGAATCAGGGACTTTACAGCCTGGTGCAGTCCTATCCTGACTTGCAGACAGAGCTTTATGAAAAATATTTTTCTCACAAGGGAGACTTTTATCTGACGGAGGAGAGCAAGAAGTACATCGAGAGTCTGGGGACGTTAAAGGTACTGTTTTTCGAGGGAAACAAACCGATGCAGGACGGGAAAGGCGGAAAGGCAGTGGGGCTTGCGGCCGGTCTGTTTGAGAAGCTGGCGAGGGACCTCGGCCTTCAATACGAGGAAGTGATAGCCAAAAACTATGTGGAAGGACGGGAACTCATCAGGGAAGGCAAGATAGATTTGGTGGCGGCGGTGCCTCCCGGCGCCCGGCTTCAAGAGGAGGTCAGGCTGTCCATGACCCATTCTTATTTTGAGAGCTACGGCATTGCCGTGAGCAACGGAGAGATAGACGATGAAGATATCGGGATGCTAAACCTCTCTGCCAATGTGGAGAAGGACTTAAAGAGAATGGCGAGGCACAAGGGCAGCCGGGTTTCGATGGATGCCAACTGTATCAGCTTTTACATAAGAAAGAAAGGGTTGTATGAGTCCTTGTCTTTTGATTGGGGAACGACCATGAGCATCCGGTATTCCATAGGGATTGCGAAAGGCGGGGATAACAGACTGAGAAATGTCATAAACAGCTACATTAACAGTATGCCCAGAGACAGTATCCAGCAGATGGTTTATGAAAATTCCTATGAGCCTGTGGAATACTCTTTCTCTGAGTTGATTTATGTTTACTGGGAGCGGATTTTGATCGTCGTCATAGGCATTCTCGTTTCGGTTTCCCTCTATCTGGGTTACAGGAAACGGCGGGAGTTAAGGCAGAAGGCTCTGGAGAGCGATAAAATTTATCAGTTTTCCAGAATGACCAACGAATGTCTGTTTGAGTATGATTTCAGGCGGGATCAGTTAAATGTGCAAAACAGCCAGCTGTTTTTCCCTGACGAAAATATTTTAAATAACTTTCTGAAAGCGTTTGAAAGCTCTTTTGAAAAATTTGACAAAATAGAACAAAAAGAGATTGGCCGTACCCTGCATGAGATGCTGTCGGGAAGACAGGAGCAAAGGGATGTCTGGTGCCGGAAAGAAGATGGAGACTGCTGGTATCGGATACAGATTCGCTATATCGGAAAAGAGGGGGAGAGTGCCATCGGAAGGATCTCCGATATCAGCCAGACGATGATGGAACAAAATGCGCTGAAAAGGCGGGCGGAGAGCGATTCTCTCACGGGGATTCACAATCGGGCGGCGGCAGAACGATATATCGATGATTTCCTTCGTGTGAAGGGAAACGAGGGCATCATGATTTTGTTTGATATTGATAATTTCAAGACGGTAAATGATACTCTGGGACATCTGGCGGGCGACCAGCTGATTCAGGAGTTTGCCGAAAGACTGAAAAAAAGCTTTCGCCACACCGATTTCATGGCAAGGCTGGGCGGCGACGAATTTGTCGTGTTCCTGACGAAGGCCATCGAGGAGGAGAAGCTGGCGGCAAAGCTCCAGGCGGTCATTGATGATATGAATCAGAAGGTGTTTGCCGCATATCCGTCCTGCGCCTTATCTGCCAGCATTGGCGCCGCCTACTCAGGGGAGCAGAGTAACGATTATAAATCTCTGTACCGCTTTGCGGACAACGCCATGTATGTGGCAAAGTTTGGAGGGAAAAATGACTTTTTCATTGCAGAAGACGAGGTCTGCATGAAGAGGGGATGTGACAATTGCAGGCCGGTGTGCAGACGCCGGGAGTATCTGCTCGGAAAGGGTGTGTTGCGCCGGGATGAAAAGAATCCTGGAAAGTTTATCGTCGTGGACCCTCATAACAATGGGGGAAGGAGAGGCGAATCATTACAGTAGAAGGCAGACGGAAGTGATAGAAAAAAGACGAGGGGCGTTCCTGATAACGATGGGGAGCGCCCTGTCCCTTGTCCGGGTGTAAATGCGCTTTGTGCTTCGGCAGTTATGGACAAAATTTGTATTTTGTGGTAGTCTAAAATTCATAATATTTTTAGATAAACAGAACATTTTTGTGATGATTTACATATTTCAGGTTGGTTTATTGTTAGTTTTTTCATCGGTTTTATCCGAACAGAGCCGGCGTATTTGGTCGGAAAACATACGAAGCGACTGCAAAGGTGCGTGAGGGGAGGTATCGTTGCAGGGTTTAGAAGAGGGTCTGTAGTATGAATGAAAAAAGATTAAATAAAAAATTATTTCGCAGCATCGTCATCTGCCTGGGAATCGCCGCAACCATTCTTATGGTCTGGTTTGGCGTACTTTCTATGATGAATGACTCGCTGAATGAGATGATGTCAGAGCAGATGGAGACGGAGGCCAGAGAGTACAGGAGACGGATTACGAGGCAGATTGATAAGGATTTCCAGACACTTCACACCTTGTCCGCCTTTTTTACCTGCGAGGACGTCACGAAGAGCGATGATTTTGATGACAGTTTATGCAGGGCAAATCAAAATAACAATTTTATCGGAATGGCCTATTTTGGCATGGATGGGACAGGGACGATGGTTCAAAAAGAAAATGGCATGAAAACCCAGATGGATTATCGGGAACTGAATGAAATGGTGCAGGGGATCATGGAGAAGGCGTACCGGGGAGAGCCGGCGCTCTCCGATTTATTTGACAGCACCATAGTCTCGGACAGGATCTTCGTCTACGCCCTTCCTGTCTTTGACGAGCAGAAAAACGTTATGGGCGTGCTGTCTGCCGGGAATAACGTGGAAACTTTCGAGGAAGTTTTGGCCAGTGACCGGGTGATAAACGGGACCGGATCGGTCAGCCTGGTAAATGAGGAGGGAGAGGTTTTGCTGTCGTTGTCCGAGAACGACGATCCGGACATTGTGAAGGAGCTGTTTGAGTCCTCTCTGGATGAGGAGGAGGAGCAAAAAGATGCGGAGAGTCTCTTGGGAACTGTGAGGAAAGAGGAGGGGATTTACACGCATCTGGATTGCGGAAAAAGAGAGTATCATGTGTATCTCACTCCGGTGAAGGTGAATGGCTGGTATGTCATGTGCATCAACAGCCGGGGACATGGGAACTATGTGGCTAATCAGATGGTCAATACCCTGGGAAGCGTTTTTCTCATGCTGCTGGTGCTGATTTTGTCACTGCTCATATGCATTTGTCATATGATTGCAAAGAACAATAAAAATCTCACTGAACTGGCCTATCAGGACGCCCTGACCGGCGCAGATAATCTGCTCCGTTTTCAGGGAAATCTAACCGCCGTCAGAAAGATGGAAAACCAATTTTGTCTGGTTATTTTAAATGTTCACCAGTTTAAATTTGTAAATGAAATCTTCGGAGTAAAAGAAGCCAATCGCTTTTTGTGTAATATCGCAGGAGGGATTGAGGAGCATCTGGGAGAAGAAGAGTTTTTCTGTCGGGAAAGCGGAGATAACTTTTATCTGTATTTAAAGGAAGACGACGAGAGGGTGATTCGTGACAGAATTGAGGCGTTGATGGATGACATCTGCATCACGATGGTAGACGAGAAGGTGGATTATCAGATTTTGCTTTATGCCGGTGCCGTTTTGTATGACGAAAGAGACGGCGTTCTCTCCAATGAATTGTTGATTACCCGCGCCCGCTTTGCCACCAAGTATTGCAAGATGCTGCCCGGTGAGTTTCTCCATTTCTATGACGAGGAGATTCACAAGAGCGAGGAGATGGAAAACTATGTGGAAACCCATATGCATCAGGCTCTGGAGCGGGAAGAGTTTCAACTGTTTTTGCAGCCGAAGATGGACTTGGAAGACGGAAGCCTGGGCGGAGCGGAGGCCCTTGTGCGCTGGGTACCTGAAGACAGAGACATCATATATCCGGGGGCATTTATTCCTCAGTTTGAAAGAAATGGTTTTTGTGTTCAGCTTGACATGTACATGGCCGAGATGGTCTTTAAGCAGATTCGAGCCTGGATGGACGAGGGCATTTCTCCGATTCCCATCTCCGTCAATCAGTCCAAGCTGATGTTTTTCGATGCTCACTACATCCGCTTTATGGCGGATTTGGTGGAAAAATATCAGGTTCCGGCGAACCTGATTACGCTGGAGATTCTGGAAGGACTGGCGCTGGAGCATGCAAAAGAGCTGAATCGGAAGCTGGAGCGCCTCAGAGAGATGGGATTTAGAATTTCCATGGATGATTTCGGAAGTGGTTATGCCTCCTTTAACACGCTGGCAAACTTGGAAATTGATGAGTTGAAACTGGATCGTTCCTTCCTTCTGGAAATGTCGGAAGAAAAAGGAGGCCGCTATGCGCGCATCATGGGCAACATCATCAATCTGGCAAAAAGCATGGGCATTGTTACGGTGACGGAAGGCGTGGAGAGGGCGGAAGACGAGGAACTGATTCGCAATCTCGGCTGCGATTATGGCCAGGGCTTTTTGTACAGCAAGCCAATCTCGGCAGAAGAATTTACAAGAAGATATATGCGTTAGAGGTTCAGACTTCCGTCTTGGCCAGAGGAATCCTGTTGGCGGGAGAGGCTGGCGCAAGGCGGAAGAATGAGCGCTTCCCTCATGAGAAAAGAGGATGCAAGGCGGGGAAGTCCCCAAAATTTCATTGCGGATATTTTACATAAATTTTAATAAAAAATCCTGAATTTTACATAATAATACAAAAAAATCTCGTCAGTATAAAAAATCTATATAATATAAGTAAAAAATGACAAAAAAATACTATAATTTTATATATTATTGATAAAAAAGATGAAAAAAAAGAGTTGAGATTCTCTGCAAAAATTTATATAATAAATGAGTATAATGCCGCAGACAAATTCGGTAGGATGCGCCTGAGGTTTTTTCTTTTCTGTCAACGAAAACGGGGACGAGTGTTTCACGGTACCCGCTTTTGTCTTTTGGATGAAATCATATCTATATGTTTATTATTTAATTCCTTCACTTCGTCATGGGGAATGTCAGCAAAATATAATGTATCGGTATACCGGAGAGAAAAAAGCAGAAGGCTGTATCAAGAATGTGGTGTGATATATCAATATATGAGAAGGCTGCAATTGAAGGGCGCCCCGGCGTTCTTGCGGCGGCGCACCGGCCGACGGAGACTGGCATCACAGGAAGCTGTGCGCCTGTCATCCGCCTAAGAATGGTTTCTCAGCCGGAGACCGCATGCTTGCTGGGATGAATCGGAGCGTCTCACCATGAATGAGAGTGGAAGTCTTCTCCGACGAGATAAAATCAGAGGTTTTTTGAGTATGGAAAAAGTTTTTAGACAGGAGTTCCGGCTGGGAGTAAAGTCTATATTTACTATGATATTGACGCTGGCGGTTTTTCTTGTGCTTTCTGTGTATGTATTTCAGTGGCTTCACGAAAATATCAGAGAAGTGGTGCGGGAAGAGGACAGGAAAAATATCACAAACATCAGCGAGCTGAATTCGGATGCCGTATATCGTGAGCTGTCCAATCGACAGATTTTGTTGCAGTCTATGGCGGACAGTCTGTCAGACAGAGAAGAATATGACGTGAAAAACATCCTGAAAAAAATGAGGCGGTATGCGGAAAATTATAATTTTTATAACATGGGCGTGCTGACGGAAGACGGCGTACTGTATACTACTTCAGGAGAGGTCGTGGACGTGTCGGAAGGAGACACTCCTTACAAGGATGCGATGAGTGGCAGGGCGATTATTTCCAAGAGCTTTCTTCCGACGGACGGAGGAAATCGGATGGTGAATTTGCTGACGGAACCGGTGTATGATGGAGGCAGGCTGATGTTCATCCTGACCGGAACCTACCGCTCTGCTGATTTGGCGCAGACATTGAATATCAGTGCGCTGGATGGCAAAGGATTCAGTTTTTTGATTGACGCAGAAGGGCGGGCGGTCATTTATCCCCGAAAGTCGGAGAATGAATTATATCTGCGGCTGTTGAAGTTTGTCAACAATTCTGAGGATATCCTGCCCTCAAAAGGAGGAGCAAGAGATACGGGATTTCGCTTTGAAGAAGAAAACTACTATGCCCACTTTGAAAAGATAGCCATCAACGACTGGTATCTGATGACCTGTGCGAAGGAGGAGGACGTATTTAGCGGAGCCGGGATTATTTTGGACAGAGTGAGATCCAGCATGGTGTTTATCTGGGTGCAGGTGTGGTTGGCCATCGTCGGCATCGTCTATGTATACATACGTTTTCAGGGAAAGGCGGAGAGAGTCGTCTTTGAAGACAAGCTGTTGAGAGGAAAGAATTTTGAATATTTAAGGATTTATTTTGGACAGATTCCTGAGGAAGAAAGAGTGAGAATGGCCTTTTTTGTGCTGGATGTCGATAAATTTAAAGAGTTTAATTTTATCTATGGCAGCAAAAAGGGGGACTATCTGCTGAAATACATTTACAAAACTTTCAAAAAGATTCTTCCGGAAGATCAGATTTATCGCTACACGGCGGACCAATTTGCCGGTCTTTTGTATTGCGGGAATGTGAGAGGGGCAGAAAAAAAGGTACGAGTTTTACTGGACCACGCCTCGGATGATATCAGGCAGGGCTCTATCCAGCCTTTCGTGCTTTCCATAGGAATCTGCATGTTGAAAGACTATGACGATATTCGCACCGTTTACAGCGATGCCATGATTGCAAAGAATACAGTAAAAGGAAATCATGTACAAAAATATGCATTTTATGATGAGTGCATGAGAAGAGAACGACTAAAATATATGTCTATGGAATCTGCTTTCCAGGAGGCGGTGGCCAACGGGGAATTTCAGGTATATTATCAGCCTAAGTTCGATATGAGAACCGGAGAGATGATTGGAGCCGAGGCGCTGGCCCGGTGGAAAAAGCCGGACGGCACGATGATTTCTCCTTCGGAATTTGTGCCGTGCTTTGAGGCGAACGGACAGATTATTCTTTTGGATGAGCTGATGCTTGAAAATGTCTGTCGCCAGATGGATCAGATGAAGAAAGAGGGGCTTCCGATTTTGCAGGTTTCCGTCAATTTATCCAGGGTACAGCTAAAGTATCCCGGAATCTCTCAAAAAATATCTTATATGATGCAGAGTATGCATATCGATCCGAATATGCTGGCCATCGAGATTACAGAAAGTGCATTGTATGATGATACCATTCCACTGAAACAAATCGTAGGTAATCTTCATGATCTGGGGTGTCAGGTCAATATGGATGATTACGGTACGGGTATTTCCAGTCTGAGCGCTTTGGCGAACATTTCTTTTGACGTCATAAAACTGGACAAATCATTCATTGATAAAATTGGAAACAAAAAAATGGAAGAAGTCATTCGCTCCAGCATCAGGTTGTCCGCAGATTTGGGGATAGAGATGATTGCAGAAGGAGTGGAAGAAAAGAAACAGATAGACTGGCTGATAAAAAATGGGTGCAATTACGCCCAGGGCTTTTATTATTCCATGCCTGTGTCAGGGGCCGAGTACCGGAGACTTTTGAGAAGGTGTGAGAAACGGTCTTCATGATCAAGAAAAATAGTTCTTGTATTCGAGGAGGTTTTGTATTATACTCTGGATAGTTGGATAGTAGTAATCAGGGGAGCTGAATGTGAGATGCTGAGAGTAAGGTAGACCTTAGACCCTTAAACCTGTTGGATAATGCCAGTGTAGGGAGTATTTATGGAATCTGTTGTATGGAACCGGAGCGTCTGCATTGTGCAGGCGCTTTTTTTAGTGTGACGGACACACGGTGAGCAGGCTATGCCCGCATGGGAAAGCGCTTTGCCATGTGGAAGGACACAGACGGAAAGGAGAAGCTATGAACGCAAGTGTTGCAATTCAGGTTCTGCCGAGTGTGCAGGAGGAGGAAGAAGTGATTCGCATTGTGGATGAGGTAATTGACTACATCAAGTCCACGGGATACCACTATTATGTGGGACCCAGCGAGACATCGATAGAGGGGGATTATGACGCCCTGATGGAAATCGTAAAAAATTGCCAGCTTGTGGCGGCAAAGGCAGGGTGTACTGCCATGAACACTTATGTAAAAATATCATTCAAATCAGAAGGAGATGTGCTGAGCATTGACAAAAAGGTTACAAAGCATCACCAATAACATTCCGGCGGTTGTGGCATTTGGTCTGGTACTGCTTTTGTGGGAGTTCCTGTGCGGGGCTAATATCGTGCCGGGGTACATGCTTCCTTCTCCGGCGGACGTGATGAAGGCGTTGGTGGGAGATTTCCCGCTGATTTTGCAGCATGCCCGCATTACCTTGCAGGAAGCCTTTTACGGCCTGTTTGTCGGGATTGGACTGGCCTTTTTTGCCGCGACGCTGATGGATCGCTTTTTGATATTACACAGGGCGCTGTATCCTCTCATGATTATTACCCAGACGATTCCGACTATTGCGATTGCGCCGGTGCTCGTCCTTTGGATGGGATTTGGCATGGCACCCAAAATCACCCTCGTGGTAATCACCACCTTTTTCCCCATCACGGTCGGACTGCTGGATGGATATCAAAGTGTGGACAAAGATTCGGTTGATTTGATGCGGGCCATGGGAGCGACGAGAGTGCAGATTTTCAGGCATGTTAAATTTCCGGCGGCGCTGCCCCACTTTTTTGGAGGATTAAAAATCTCTGCGTCCTATGCCGTGGTGGGAGCGGTAATCTCAGAGTGGCTGGGCGGCTTTCAGGGACTGGGCGTCTATATGACGAGAGTAAAAAAGGCGTATGCGTTTGACAAGATGTTTGCGGTGATTATTTTCATCGTGGTCATCAGTCTTTTGCTGATGGCGCTGGTGAACGTAATCCGGAGAGTCTCTATGCCGTGGATGGCGGTGGAGAAGAAAGAAACGATTCAGCCGTGACCATTTGGGTTTGCAGCCGGCGCAGCGGATCCTTTGGTTCGGGGGAAAGGCCCTGTGCTGAGAGTGGACATTCTTTTTTGCAGGCGCACCTGCGTCGGATGTCGTCTGGTATCAGGCACATACCTGAATCGTTATAGAAGAAAGGAGAAGAAAATGTTTGATAAAAAAAGATGGATGGCGGCGGCCGTGAGCGCTGCGATGGCGGTGGGGCTTGTCGGCTGCGCTTCCCCGGTCAAAGAGGCCGGTTCCACGGAGGCGGGACAGGACGGGGAGATGACAAAAATTACATTCTGCCTGGACTGGACGCCAAACACCAATCATACGGGAATCTATGTGGCTGATGCGCTGGGATATTATGCGGACGCAGGGCTGGATGTGGAGATTGTGCAGCCGCCGGAGAACGGGGCGGCCACCATGTGTGCAGCAGGGCAGGCCCAGTTTGCCGTGGAGGCCCAGGATACTATGGCGGCGGCTCTGGACTCTGAGGAGCCTTTGGGCATCACCGCCGTGGCGGCGTTGTTGCAGCACAATACTTCCGGCGTGATTTCCAGGGCGGGAGAAGGCATGGACAGACCAAGGGGATTGGAAGGAAAGACTTATTCGACCTGGGACTCCCCGACGGAGCTTGCCACCTTAAAGACCGTGGTGGAAAATGACGGGGGAGATTTTGGAAAGGTAACATTGATTCCGAATGACATCACCGACGAGCCGGCGGCTCTGGAGGCGAAGCAGACCGATGCCATCTGGATTTTTTACGGATGGGGAGGCATCAATGCAGAGCTTAGAGGCACGGACTTTGACTACTGGAATTTCAGAGATATCAACAGCGTGTTTGACTATTATACGCCGGTACTCATCGCCAACAATGAATTCTTAGAGGATTCGCCGGAGGTGGCGAAGGCCTTCCTGGCGGCGACCCGGCAGGGGTATGAGTATGCGGTGGAACATCCCGGGGAGGCGGCGGATATGCTCATTGCGGGAGATAGCACAGGGTCTCTTGGCGGCTCTGAGGAGCTTGTGACAAAGAGTCAGGAATGGCTGTCTGCGGAATATATTTCCGACGGGGAAAAGTGGGGATATATCGACCCGGCCAGATGGGATGGATTTTATACATGGCTTTATGAAAACGGACTGACCGAGAGGGACCTGACCGGACTTGGTTATTCCGATGCCTATCTTCCGGAATAGACGGCCATGCCATTGTTAAAAGCGGAAGGAATTACCAAGCGGTACGACGGAAGAACGATTATCAGGGACATCAACATCGTGCTGCATAAAGGGGAGCTGATTTCCCTTCTGGGAGTCAGCGGTTCCGGAAAAACCACCCTCTTTCACATTCTCTCCGGCCTGGTGGTGCCGGAGGAGGGGAGGGTGCTTCTGGGGGAGGAGGACATTACCGGGAAGCCGGGAAAAATCAGCTACATGATGCAAAAAGACCTCCTGCTTCCTCATAAAAAAATCATCGATAATGTTTCTTTACCCTTGCTGTTAAAAGGTGTGCCAAAAAAGCAGGCAAGAGAGAAGGCGGAGAGTCTGTTTGGGGACTTTGGCCTGGAGGGGACGCAGTTTCAGTATCCGGCCCAACTGTCCGGCGGGATGCGGCAGCGGGCTGCACTCCTGCGCACCTATCTTTCCTCGGGAGGGGTGGCCCTTTTGGATGAGCCTTTTAGCGCCCTTGACACCATCACCAAGTCAGCCATCCACCGATGGTATCTTCAGGTGATGGAACGCATCGATTTATCCACCATTTTTATTACCCACGACATCGACGAGGCAATTTTGCTCTCCGACAGAATCTATATCTTGAATGGGGTGCCGGGAGAGATTAAAGATGAGATCGTGATACGGGAAAAGAAACCGAGATTGGAAGATTTTTATCTGACAGAGGCATTTTTGTCCTACAAAAGAGAAATCAGAAAAAAATTGTAAAGATTATAAAGAAACAAAAGGCAGCCTGGCAGGGAGGGAACCCCGCCAGGCTGCCTTTTGTGTGCGCCTATTTTTGATGCCGGACGTTCAGGTGCAGCAGCTCCTCGATGCCGACAGCCACTCCATCTTCCCGGTTTCCCGGCAAAATTTTGTCTGCGGCGGCCAGACAGCCCGGGCTGGCATTTTTCACGGCAAATCCGATTCCGGCAAAGCGGAGCATGTCGATGTCGTTGTCCGCATTTCCAAAGCTGGCGGCTTCCTCTGGAAGGATGCCCGACCGCTTCAGAATATAGGCAAGTCCGGCATGTTTTCCCGCCTTTTTGGACACGGTCTCAATGCGCCCTTTCACGGAGGAAGTCACATACACATCAGGAAGGCGGCTTATGTCCTGATAGAGGATGTCGTAGAGAGCCTCGTCGGCAGTCAGAATATCCACGCCGTACAGTTCTTTTTGGTGAGTTCTCATAAAAGAGAAGATATCGGGAACAGAACTTCTCGTTCTTTGTACATATTCCGCATGAGATATGCCGTAAGGCGCCGGATTTTTTATGTAGGAAGCTTCGGCATAAGCCTTTCCCTCATAAAATACTTCAAAGGCACAGGAATGTTCGGAGGCCAGGGCGATGATTTGTTCTACGCTCTTTGGAGAGATGGGATAGTTCAAAAGGCATTTTCCCGTGGGAAGATGATAGATGGCGGCGCCGTTGGAGGTGATGGCGTACTCGATACCGGGAATCTGCGTCACGCTGTCGGGCAGGGAATCCATGCACCTGCCGCTGGCGATGACTACCTGAATCCCTTTGTCCAGAGCGGCACGGATGGCGTTCTCCGTTCGCTTCGTGAGAAATTTATCATCGTATAACGTAGTTCCGTCTAAATCTAAAGCGATACATTTCATAAATCAAATCCTTTTTCATTTTCGTGATGGCAGACGGCGTTTCCTTCGCATCGAGGGCTTCTCTGGGACGGCTGGGTTTTCGGGATGTTTTGGCTGACAGCAGGGATGAGATGCTGGATGCTTCCTTATGCATGGATGCGTGTCCGGAAAGACCTCCGTTGCCTGATTCTTATGTTTTCATGCAGCTACTATACCATGAAATCGGAAGGAGTGTAAAGAATCCGTCGGGTGTGGTTTGTGTCAAGTAAACGTTGGCAACTTTTCTTTTGTTTTTCTTTCAAATG
>JAUNJG010000008.1:0-57326 GCA_030533385.1 Eubacteriales bacterium
TGGTCTCCGTTGCCGGCGTGGTGATCGTTCCTTCATCCCATTTATGGCCTGTGGCTGGGATTGACTCGCATCCGCTTAGAATTGCTCCACATACAGAACATTTTGTTCCCGCCGTCCTGCCTTTCTCAGTACAGGTTGGCTCTACTTTTGGCACCTCTACTTCTGTATGGCCTGTGGCCGGGATCGGCTCGCATCCGCTTAGGATTTCTCCGCATACAGAACATTTTGTTCCCGCCGTCCTGCCTTCCTCAGTACAGGTTGGCTCTACTTTTGGCACCTCTACTTCTGTATGGCCTGTGGCCGGGATCGGCTCGCATCCGCTTAGGATTTCTCCGCATACAGAACATTTTGTTCCCGCCGTCCTGCCTTCCTCAGTACAGGTTGGCTCTACCTTTGGCACGTCTACTTCTGTATGGATATGACCCGGTTCCAGTTTCGGAATACTCTCCGTCCTGGTCTCTCCGCATACGGTACAGGTGTAGGTTTTCACTCCTTCACTGGTCTCCGTTGCCGGTGTGGTGATCGTTCCTTCATCCCATTTATGGCCTGTGGCCGGGATTGGCTTACATCCGCTTAGGATTTCTCCACATACAGAGCATTTTGTTCCCGCCGTCCTGCCTTCCTCAGTACAGGTTGGCTCTACCTTTGGCACGTCTACTTCTGTATGGATATGACCCGGTTCCAGTTTCGGAATACTCTCCGTCCTGGTCTCTCCGCATACGGTACAGGTGTAGGTTTTCACTCCTTCACTGGTCTCCGTTGCCGGTGTGGTGATCGTTCCTTCATCCCATTTATGGCCTGTGGCCGGGATTGGCTTACATCCGCTTAGGATTTCTCCACATACAGAGCATTTTGTTCCCGCCGTCCTGCCTTCCTCAGTACAGGTTGGCTCTACCTTTGGCACGTCTACTTCTGTATGGATATGACCCGGTTCCAGTTTCGGAATACTCTCCGTCCTGGTCTCTCCGCATACGGTACAGGTGTAGGTTTTCACTCCTTCACTGGTCTCCGTTGCCGGTGTGGTGATCGTTCCTTCATCCCATTTATGGCCTGTGGCCGGGATTGGCTTACATCCGCTTAGGATTTCTCCACATACAGAGCATTTTGTTCCCGCCGTCCTGCCTTCTTCAGTACAGGTTGGCTCTATCCTTGGCACGCTCACTTCTGTATGGATATGATCCGGCTTGATATCAAGAATAAAACTATAAAACTCTGTTCTGTTTCCATCACTCACTTCACAGCGGTAATATGTTTTTTCTGTTATGACTTCTGTGGTAATGCTGTCTCTACCCACTCCTAATGAATCATAGCCATATTCCTCCGGATTGTACTTATACCATTTATAGCTGATTCCATCCGGATTGAAGCTGCTTGACACTTCCACCTTCAGCTCATAGGCTTTGTCTTTTTCACAGAGATACTCATCCCTCGAGCTATATTTTTCTACACCGATATAGCCCTGTACGGTCAGCGTCTCTCCAAAGCCAAGAGTAAAATAATAGGTTTCAGTCCTGTTCTCATCACTCACTTCACAGCGGTATTCTGTCTTTCCTTTTATGGCTTCTGTAGTAATGCTGTCTCTGAACACTCCTAATGAATTATACTCATATTTATTTGGATTGTACTTATACCATTTATAGCTGATTTCATCCGATGCATAGCTGCTTGACGCCTCCACCTTCAGCTCATAGGTTTCGTCTTTTTCACAAAGATATTCATCCCCTGAACTATATTTCTCTACACCGATATAGCCCTGTACGGTCAGTGTTTCTCCAAAGTCAAGAGTATAATAATAGGTTTCAGTCCTGTTTCCATCACTCACAATACAACGGTACTGTGCCTTTTCTTTTATACCTTCAATGGTGATGCTGTCCCCGCTCTCTCCCAAATCCTTATACTCTTTATACCATTGATAAGTGATTCCGTCTGGAGCATAGCTGCTTGACGCTTCCATCTTCAATTCGTAGGCTTGGCCTTCTTTACAACTATACTTATTCCTTCCATCATATTTTTCCTTGTTGATATATTGCTGTACACTCAGTGTTTCCCCAAAGCCAAGGGTAAAATGACAGATTTCAGTCCTGTTCCTATCACTCACTTCACAGCGGTATTCTGTCTTTCCTGTTATGGCCTCTGTAGTGATACTGTCTCCACTTTCCTTCAATGGAACGTACTCATATTCCTTCGGATTGTACTTGTACCATTGATAAGTGATTCCATCCGATGCATAGCTGCTTGACGCCTCCACTTTCAGCTCATAGGTTTTGTCTTTTTCACAGAGATACTCATCCTCTCCGTCATATTTTTCTACACCGATATAGCTCTGTACAGTCAGCGTTTCCCCAAAGCCAAGTTTAAAGTCATAAGAATTGGTTCTATATCCATCACTCACTTCACAGCGGTACTCTGTCTTTCCTGCTATGGCTTCTGTGGTGATGCTCTTTCCATCTCCTTTCAATGGAACGTACTCATATTCCTCAGAGTTATACTTGTACCATTTGTAGGTAATTCCTTCCGATGCATAGCTGCTTGATGCGTCTACCTTCAGCTCGTAGTTCTTGCCTTCTTCACAGAGATACTCATCCTTTCCGTCATATTTTTCCTTATTGATATATTGCTGTACACTCAGTGTTTCCCCGAAGCCAAGGGTAAAATAGCAGTTTTCAGTTCTGTTTCCATCACTCACTTCACATCGGTACTCTGCCTTTCCTGTTATAGCTTCTGTGGTGATGCTGTCTCCCTCTATTCTCAATGGAACGTACCCATATCCCTTAGAGCTATTCTTGTACCATTTGTAGGTAATTTCATCCGATGCATAGCTGCTTGATGCCTCCACCTTCAATTCATAGGTTTTACCCACTTCACAATTATACTCGTCCCTCCATGAATACTCGTATGTGTTTCCATCGATATATTGCTGTACGGTCAATGTTTTCCCGAAGCCAAGTTTAAAATAGCAAACTTCAGTCCTATTTCCATCACTCACTTCACAGCGGTATTCTACCCTTTCTTTTATGGCTTCTGTGGTGATGCTGCCTCCCTTTTCTTCCAATGGAACGTACTCATACTCCTTCGGATTGTACTTGCACCATTTGTAGGTGATATCTTCCGAAGCATAACTGCTTGACGCCTTTACCTTCAGCTCATAGTTCTTGCCTTCTTCACAGAGATACTCATCCTTTCCGTCATATTTTTCCTTGTTGACATATTGCCGTACGGTCAGCGTTTCTCCGAAGCCAAGTTTAAAATAGCAGATTTCAGTCCTGTTTCCGTCACTCACTTCACAGCGGTATTCTACCCTTTCTTTTATAGCTTCTGTGGTGATGCTGTCTCTGTCTCCCTCCAATCTCTCATAGTCTTTATACCATTGATAGGTAAGCCCTTCTTGATTGAAGCTGCTTGACGCCTCCACCTTCAATTCACAGGCTTTGTCCTTTTCACAGATATATTCGTCCTCTGAATATTTATAGGTTTTTCCATCAATATATTGCTGCACTGTCAGCGATTCTCCGAAGCCAAGTTTAAAACTATAAGAGTAAGTCCTATATCCATCACTCACTTCACAGCGGTATTCTTCCTTTCCTTTTATGGCTTCTGTGGTGATGCTGCCTCCCTCTTCTTTCAATGAAACATATTCATCTTCCTTGGAGTCATACTTGTACCATTGGTGAGTGATGCCATCTGAATCATAGCTGCTTGACGCCTCCACCTTCAATTCGTAGGTTTTATCCTTTTCGCAGACATACTCATTATATAAATATCTATAAAATTCTCCGTTGATGTATTGGTCTACCGTCAGCGTATCCCCAAAGCCCAGATTAAATTTATAAGTGTTAGTCTTATATCCATCACTCACTTCACAGCGGTATTCCACCTTCTCTGTTATAGCTTCTGTGGTGATGCTGTTTCCGCCTTCCTCCAACTTCTCATAGCCTTTATACCATTGATAGGTAAGCCCTTCTTGATTGAAGCTGCTTGACGCCTCCACCTTCAATTCGTAGGTTTTGTCTTTTTCACAGAGATACTCATTATATGAATACCTATAAGATTCTCCATTGATATATTGGCCTACCGTCAAAGTTTCCCCAAAGCCCAGATTAAAATCATAGGATTTGGTCACATTTCCATCACTCACTTCACAGATGTACTCCGTCTTTCTTGTTATGGCTTCTGTGGTGATACTGTTTCCGCCTTCCTCTAATGAAATGTAATCACTTTGTTCCGGATCCCATTTACGCCATTGATAAGTAATATCTTGATTAAAGCTGCTTGACGCCTCTACCTTCAATTCATAGGTTTTATTCTTTTCACAGACATACTCATCATATGAATACTCATAAGCTTCTCCATTGATGTATTGGCCTACCGTCAGCGTATCCCCAAAGCCCAGATTAAAATAATAGGATTTGGTCACATTTCCATCACTCACTTCACAACGATATTCTGCCTTCTCTACCATTTTTTCAATGGTAATGCTGTTTCCGCTTCCCTCTATCTCCTCATAGTCTTTGTACCATCGATAGGTGATTTCCTGATTGAATCTGCTTGACGCCTCCACCTTCAATTCGTAGGTTTTGTCCTTTTCACAGATATACTCATCATATGAATACTCATAAGCTTCTCCATTGATGTATTGGCCTACCGTCAGCGTATCCCCAAAGCCCAGATTAAAATAATAGGATTTGGTCACATTTCCATCACTTACTTCACAGCGATATTTTGCCTTCTCTGCCATCTTTTCAATGGTAAAGCTATTTCCGCTTCCCTCTATCTCCCCATAATTTTTATACCATTGATAGGTAAGCCCCTCTTGATTGAAACTGCTTGACGCCTCTACCTTCAATTCGTAGGTTTTATCCTTTTCACAGGCATACTCATCCCATGATGAATACTCATAAGCTTCCCCATTGATATATTGGTCTACGGTCAACGTATCCCCAAAGCCCAGATTAAAATAATAGGATTTGGATACATTTCCATCACTCACTTCACAGCGATATTCTGCCTCCTCTGCCATTTTTTCAATGGTAATGCTGTTTCCGCTTTCCTGCTGTATTTCCTCATAGTCTTTGTACCATTGATAGGTGATTTCTTGACTGAAACTGCTTGACGCCTCTACCTTCAATTCGTAGGTTTTATCCTTTTCACAGGCATACTCATCCCATGATGAATACTCATAAGCTTCCCCATTGATGTATTGGTCTACCGTCAGCGTATCCCCAAAGCCCAGATTAAAATCATAAGAATAACTCTCATTTCCGTCACTCACTTCACAACGATATTCTGCCTTCTCTGCCATCTTTTCAATGGTAAAGCTATTTCCGTCCTCCTCCAATGAAATGTACTCATATTGCTCCGGATCCCATTTATACCATTGATAGATGATTCCATCCGGATCGTAGCTGCTCGACGCCTCCACCTTCAATTCGTAGGTTTTGTCCTTTTCACAGACATACTCATCATATGAATACTCATAAGCTTCATCATTGATATATCCCTGCATCGTCAAAGACTCCCCCTCGAAGGCGTATGCCGCAGCTTCCGCCCACTCAGGCAGACATAAAACCAGTCCCCCGACGAAAAATAGAGCTATAAACAGCCATAGTTTTCTTGTCAGCCATTTCTTTTGTTTCATAAGCTTCTCCTCCTTTTCATTGTGTTTCCCTGGCCTCCTTTTTATAAAATTGTCGGCTGCCAGAATACATATTTTTCACCCCGAAAACGCATCTTAATAATGCATATATATCCATTAATATATCATCTTTTTTTTAAAAATCATTATATTTTATTGCTTTCTTTGTGTATTTTTTTTTAAATTTTTTCTATGTGTAATTAATAATATTATCTCTAATATCAGAGCGTATAAGCATACTTTACAATGATAAATAATTGAAAAATATTCTTAACAAAAACAAGCTATAAAAAGGAGCATCAGCACTTTTTGAAAAAGTTGAATGACGATTTTTTCGTTTTTTCAATCACCATTGCAAAACGACCCGGAGTAAACACTCCGGGTCGCTCGTCCTTGCAATCAATTCTTTATTTTACTCTCACTTTTTTGCCTAATCCTTTTGCTCTCAGAATCTTCTGATATGCTTTCACTTTTCCTTTCGGAACCTTCACCACTGCTTTCGGAGAAATATTCTTGAATGCGTTCTTGCCAATCGCTTTTGCTTTCAGCTTTTTACTCTTAATCACAACTCGTTTCAGGTTCTTACACTTCAGAAATGCATTCTTGCCAATCTTAGTGATTTTGGCCGGGATGACAACCTTTTTCAACTTCTTATTGTTCCTGAATGCATTGGCTGCTATGGAAGTCACCGCATATTTTTTGCCGTCAATTGTCACAGATGCCGGTACCACTACTGCGGCCTTTGCCGCTTTCGCTTTCACATATTCCACAGTACTGCTGCCAGTCACCTCATAGATGTCACTGCTCTTTTGGTCTTCGACGACAGAACCTGTCGTCGGTGCGGCAGGAGCTGCCGGCGTCGTTGGAGCTACCGGGGCGACAGGGACTGTCGGAGCTGTCGAATCGGCAGGCTTTTTATCCTGTGTGACAGGAAGCTTCGGAATACTCTCCGTCCTGGTCTCTCCGCATACGGTACAGGTATAGGTTTTTACTCCTTCACTGGTCTCCGTTGCCGGCGTGGTGATCGTTCCTTCATCCCATTTATGGCCTGTGGCCGGGATTGACTCTCTTTCTTCATATCCGCATTTTTCACATATGCGAACAATCTCACCATCTTCCGTACAGGTTGGAGCCTTCTTATTTTCCTGCCATTTATGATGGCATACGGTAATTTGACCTACAGCGCCTACTTCTGTATCGTCCTTCTCCGCATAGACTTCAAACCAGAGCGTTCCAAACTGATCATCTTCCAGTTTAGCCAGCTCAATCTCCTTATCATTAATCACCTTCTCGATCAGATCAAACTCTACATCTGTCCAATGTCCATTCCAATCAGCAGTAAAGGTATAACCTTCCATCTCTTCCGTCTGGTGAACACCTTTTTCGTCTATAAAGTAACGGATAACCTTCGGATTTAAGTCATCGACATTTACCTTAGTTCCCGGCTCTTTATACACCCCATCACATTCCAGAGTATAATAAGTATCTCTAATATAAAGGTCAAAGAAACAGCTCTGTACTTCCTCTTCACCAAGAAACGCCGTTACGGTGATGCCCACATTTCTTCCGTCGGTTTCAGGATTTGCCGTTACGGTAATCTCTTCTCCTTCTGTACCACTGAGCGCAATGGCATCCTCTCCATAATCTATACTCCATTTATAGGTCACTCCACTGACATCACCCTGGAAATGTTCGTTTTCCTCGTCATAGCACTGGCGATCTATCACGGCTGTCAGCTTCATGGAAGCTTCCGAAAGCATTTCATGGGTATTGGTGTCTGGTTCGATATCCAGGTACCAGACATCATTATTAACCCACACATTGATGTCTTTTGTATCCGTCTCACCATCTTTTCCATATAGCTCATACTCTGCCTCTATGATCGCATGACCATACGTCAGGGCATGGATATTCCAGCCATTTTCATCTTCATCATTTATTTCTACCACCGGTTCTCCTGATGGTTCGTCCGCATTCGGCGTGATAAGCGTCAGCTTTGTAATCTGAACTTCATCATCCATTCCATATGGATTCTCACCATTGTTTACATGATATCCAATAGTTTTACTTACCCACTTATCCCACTTAGGGAGCATATAAATGTCTGACGAAATATCGTATTCTTCCCACGGTTCACATACTTCCAGCCAGATTTCATCCGACTCACATATTACTTCATCACCTACGAGCACCTTAGCAGAAACACGAATACTCTGTCCAACCTCTAATGGAGCTTCCCCATCTAACAGACCGGTTCCATCAATGATGATGCCGTTTCCATCCTCGGAGACAAATGCACGACCTTCCTCAATTAAATTATGAATAGGGTCATTGTTTTCTTCTTCACCATCCACTGTCACATACCAATTCACATCACATGTTTTATCATTGATATTTTCTGTATTGAATGGAATCGTAACTTCAGGCTCATCTGTGTAAATATAGTCTCTGCCTCCTATCTTATCCCAGTCTATCCATATAGAATAATCAAGATCTTCTAACCAGTAATAACAACTTGCCACATCTTCCCACTCTTCATTTTCTCCATTCCACATTTCTGCGTACAAGAAAAGATCCGTACCCCAGTCTCCTTTTCGGGTTATGGTAAACGGAGGTGCTCCGATTGAATCATCTTCTGTCAAAGGCTTACTATCTCCATCCACAATATCCACTGCATCCGTATCCCATTTCCAGCGGTACCGGATATCTTCTGTTACTGTCTCTGGCTCTTTCCCCAATTGATATAATTCAAGGGACGGTTCGATTGTATCAGATGCTCCAATCTCCATGCCTGAATTAATTTCCTTTGCATTGATTTTGTAATATTCATTTGCGATAGTGACAGGATAATCAAACGTAGCAACAACTTTACCGTCAATCAGAATATCCAGCTGAACGATCTCCTGGGCATAGCCTGCCTCCGCCGATTCCCCCGTTAAAGATTTCGCCGCTACGGTTATCTCATTTTCCCTTTCGCCTTTGGAGATAGTAATAAAGTTATTACCGTTATCATCTGCAATCTTCCAGTCATATTCTATGCTGGCTATATCCCCTTGGTATTCTTCCCCCTCGTCAACATCGTAACAGTTTCGGATAACATCCGCTGTGAGTGACAAAGATGCCTCCGGCAAAAGAAAATCGGAACCGGTGTCCGAGATAACATTCACGTCCCATGTTTCACTCACTACAAATACACGGATTTCCCGGCTTCCGTTCCTTTCCCTTTCTCCATCCCGAATGACATATTCCACCGTCAAAGTGGCATCTCAAAAACTGTCACCAGCTTTTATGCACCAGCCATCCTCGTCTTCCCAGGCATCGACCATCACGATATCTTCTCGATTTGAGGAAATATCCTTGATTTCAACGTCATCAACTTCATAATTTTCTTGCAAATTATAGCCATCGATATGCCTGTTACAATCATACTGATGGCCCGGAAGAAGCCTCAGTTCTTCACACAAATCCACATCATAGCCATCTGTTTCTGCTGCCTTTGCTTGCTCAGGCAGACATAGCGTCAAACCTCCCAGAAAGAACAGAGCTATCACCATCCATAGTTTTCTTGCCAGCCATTGCTTTTGTTTCATACCCTTACCCCCTTTTACATGACATTTCTCCCATCGGCCTTTTTAACTACCGTCGGACTGTACATTTTGTGGTTCTCTGATTGCGTCATTTTACCATCAGGCAGACGGGCAATACCCACATACGGTTGAAAGGCGAGATGTACGGCGAATACCGTTGGCACCATTACGGGACTCCCTGCACACTCAAATACACTTTCGGATATTCTCCATCTGTCTATATATCAATTAGTATATCATTGATTGATGTGACATCCTCCCTCGCCTAAAGAGGCGGGGGCTTCCTCTTGCATAAAGCAAACAGTCAGTTCTCGCTCAAGTATTCATTGGCTATCTGTCTTGATTGCTTATGTAAAAAATCTTTTCTTTGATCAGCAACCTTCTCATGAAGTTTAGCAACTTTGATACGCCGTCTACACAGTTTGTTGTATAACTTCTATGATTTATTAATACGCCTTGTTCAATGCTTTTCACCCTGACTTTCTATATACTTCCTGATAACATCTATTGGTGTATCACCTGTTGTAAGTAAGCAAAAACTCTGACTCCAAAAGTATTCTTTCCATAGCTTTTGACGTATTTGCGGAAATTCTTTTTTGAGCAATCTGCTGCTTGCGCTCTTATAAGCGTTTATGAATTTACTTAATTCACTTTTGGGGTGTGCTTTGAAACGAATATGAATATGGTCTTTCTCGTGATTCCACTCTTGTAAGGTTATGTTGTATTTCGGAGCAATGTACTCAAAAATTTCTTTCGCTCTGTCGGAAACTATATGATCGAAAACTTCCCGACGATACTTCACCACAAGCACAAGATGATAATTCAACAAAAACACTGAATGAGCATTACTGTCTAATTTCATTGTATATCAGTCCTTCTATTTATTTTGACTGATTATATTGTATCATATATTTTTATGTTTGCAAAGATGGAGGGACGCAATTCATCCTCCATCTAAGAGAAGAGGGACTTCTTGCTGGTTTATGTTAAGTTTTCTTTTATTGTTCGTATCGCCCTCTATATTATCTGAAAAAACAATCAATTCCTACAAAAATATCACTCTAATAACAGAGAAGAGATTTTCCGATTGTCTGATGCCGGTTCATAAAAAAAGCCCCGTTCTATATATCCGACACATACAGCCTTTGCGGCACAGGATATATAGAACGAGGCAAATTTTCAAAATAATCTACCCGTTATTTTTTTCAAACTCTCTCATAAATGCTACCAGCTTTTCCACGCCTTCTATCGGCATGGCATTGTAGATGGAAGCGCGCATTCCTCCGACTGTTCTGTGACCTTTCAAGTTCACAAAGCCCGCCTCGGCCGCCTCAGCAACGAATTTGGCATCCAAGTCTTTATCTCCGGTAATGAAAGGAACGTTCATCAGAGAACGGTCCTTTTTCTCTACAGTTCCCTGGAACATCTTGCTCTCATCGAGGAAATCATAAAGAATCTTCGCCTTCTTTTCATTATACTCTTTCATCGCTGCCAAACCGCCCTGTTTTTTCAGCCATTTGAATACTTTGCCACAGATATAAATGCCATAACATGGTGGTGTATTGTACAAAGAATCCTTGTCTGCCTGCGTTTTATATTTGAGCATGGTCGGTGTGCCTTCCATCACATCGTCGCGGATCAAATCCTCCCGGACGATGACGATAACCACGCCCGCCGGCCCTACGTTTTTCTGAACTCCGCCAAAAAGAAGTCCGTATTTTTCTACATCATGTGGCTCAGAGAGAAAACAGGAGGATACGTCTGCCACTAAAGTTTTACCTTTTGTATTTGGCAGCTCTTTAAATTTTGTTCCATAAATCGTATTATTTTCGCAAATGTATACATAGTCCGCATCATCATCTACCGGCAAATCAGAACAATCCGGGATGTAGGAAAACGTCTTATCCTCGGAAGAAGCAATCTTCACTGCCTTTCCATAGCGGCAGGCTTCCTGATAAGCTTTCTTTGCCCACTGTCCGGTAATGATAAAATCAGCGACACCGTTTTTCATCAGGTTCATCGGGATTGCAGAAAACTGCTGAGATGCTCCTCCCTGCAGGAAGAGAACCTTATAATTTTCCGGGATGTTCATCAACTCCCTCAAATCTTTTTCCGCTTCCTTCATGATGGTATCATACACCTTGGAGCGGTGGCTCATCTCCATGACGGACATACCGCTGCCCTTGTAATCCATCATCTCCGCCGCTGCTTCCTGCAGCACCTCCTCCGGCAGCACTGCCGGACCTGCTGAAAAGTTATATACTCTTGCCATTGTCATATCCTCCTGTAAATGTTTTTTCTACTGGTTGCTATTATATACCCTATTCTGCATCTTGGCAAATGCTTTCTTGCATCTCGTTTATAACAGACCTGTGCTAAAATAGCGTTCTATTCGGTCAGGAAGCACTGTGGCAATGATTTTATCGCTTCCATATTTCTCCGCCATTTTTTTGCAAGCCCAAATATTTGCGCCGGATGAAGTTCCGCAGAGCAGCCCCTGCACTTTTGCCAACTCTCGAGTAGTATCCATCGCATCTTCATCCGTCACTGTCACCACCTCGTCAATCAGCGCCGTATCCAAAACTTCCGGAATGAAGCCGTCCCCGATGCCCTGAATCTGATGCAATCCCGGCTCATCTCCGAGAAGTGCCGATACATTTTTAGGCTCCACGGCGCAGACGATGAGATCCGGATTTTTTTCTTTTAGATACTTGCTGATTCCCTGCAGGGTGCCGCCGCTGCCAAGCCCGGACACAAAAATGTCTACCTTTCCCCCAAGTGCCTCGTAAATTTCCGGTGCCGTGGTAAGATAATGAATCTCCGGATTGTGCGGATTTTCAAACTGTTGCGGCATAAAATACTCCTCGGATTGGGAGACGATGCGGTTGGCCTCCGCCACGCAGCCATCAAGGCTCAAATGTGCCGGGGTAAGTACCAGCTCCGCTCCCAAGGCCCGGATAATTTTTTTTCGCTCCTCGCTCATGTTTTCCGGCATCACGATAATCACTCGATATCCCATTCTCACACCGCAAAGAGCAAGGCCGATACCGGTATTCCCCGAAGTCGGCTCCACGATGGTCATTCCTTTTTTTAGTTTTCCTTCTTTTTCTGCCTGTTCCAGCATATTTTTTGCCACCCTGTCCTTGATGCTCCCGCCCAGGTTCAAAAACTCTGCCTTGGCAAAGATATGGCATCCTGTCGTCTCGCTCAAATCAACGATAGGGGTATTTCCAATCATGTCCAGTACATTTTTTACTATCATAACTTTCCTCAACCTTTCTGCTCAATATTTCTTATATTGCTATATGTGATACCATCCGACCATGCGCCTGATAAAAAATATCATCCGGTGCAAACCGTCACCGTCCCATACCAGAGAAATTTCGGTATCCTTTATTTCAGGCATCCTTCTCCGGCTAGCGGAAGTAAATTTTCCATCCACAGGACGATCTGCCCCAACCGGATTTTTGCCGTGATAACACAACTAACCAAAGTCAGCCGGGAAACAAAGATGCCGTTGGCCGAATAATTTCATTAATAATGGAAAGTATACCATAAAAATGACGATTCAGCCAAAGAAACTTGACAAAGTACCTGTTCCCACATACAATGTTCCATATTAGTCCGGTCACATTCTGCGAAGCGACAGTCTGACGAAGAATATCTATCTGCTCTAACAGACGGGCGTTATCCGAAGACATCTCCTGACCTGCGTCGCAAGAGACAGGATGGAGAAGGATGGACCGGTTTTTGTATGTTATCCCCATTTGTCCGGGAGGAGGCCACCATGAGAATCTGGTGTAAATTATTTTCTAAAAATCATATGCAAAAGGATATCGTGATTGAAAATTATGATATGAAGATGTCCAGAACGGCAAAGGTTTACGACAGCCTGGAACAGGCCTGCTACGCCTTCGACCTGGAAAAGCCTCTTTGGCTGGACAAAAACAAGCGAGAGTTCATCCGCCATGCCCGCACCCGATTTTATCAGGATAACTTTATTGAAGAGATTGATTTTGATTATCTGGATTTCCAGGTTATCGAAGAAGATATATGAATAAATGCCGGAGAATGTGCATGAAATACAGGCTATCGACCAGCTTCCCGCCTGCAACCCGACACATTCTCCGGCTCTTTTTATCTCAGCGCTTCCAGTGTTTTTATTACCAGCTCCCAGGTGCGCTGGACAGAAGAAATACTGAGAACTTCATGAACCGTGTGGATATCCTTCATTTCAGGTCCAATGGACACGGCATCCAATCCTTCCAGCCTGGACGCAAAGATTCCACATTCCAGCCCGGCGTGAATCCCCTCCACCACCGGTGCTTTTTTATATAATTTTTTGAATACATCTACCAGCACATCCCTCAGTCTGGATTGCTCTTTGTATTCCCAACCAGGATAATTTCCCGAGACTTCAGAAGTACCTCCCAGCAATTCTGCCAACGCCCTCACTTTGTCAATCAAAAACTGTTTTTCACTCTCGCTGGAGCTTCTCAGTGCGTAGGACATGCATACCCTGTTTTCTTCCGTTCGCAAGACTCCCAGGTTCAGGGAAGTCTGCACCATCCCTTTCATGGAAGGATTCATGCGCTGAATACCGTTTGGCATATGGAGGAGCGCCTGTATCACAGAATCTCCATCCCGCACAGTCATTACCTTTCTTTCTTCGTTTCCAAAATAATCTACATGAATCGTCGCATTCGGTTCTGTAATTTTATATTCCGCAGATACAATCTCAAAGATGACGCCAATCATCTCTTTAATTTCTTTTTGTTTATGCGCCGGAATGGCCACCAGAGCCTCACAGGATAAGGCAATGGCATTGTCCTTTTCTCCTCCGTTGACGGAAATCAGGCGGGCATGCTTTCTGATACTGTAGAGGATTCTCCCCATCACCACATTGGCATTGGCTCTTCCTTTGTTAATCTCCACACCCGAATGTCCTCCGCAAAATCCATCAATGACAATCCGAAGCATCGCCGTCTGAATGGACTCCGTCTGATAAGGGAAACAGCAGACCGCCGAGGCGCCGCCCGCACAACTTACCGTGAACACCCCTTCGTCTTCAGAATCCATATTCAAAAACATACGGCCTTTTAAATCTGACATATCCATAAAGTCCGCACCCAGCATGCCAATTTCCTCATCGACGGTGATGACGGCTTCCAAAGGTGGGTGAGCCAGGCTGTCGTCATCTAAAATCGCCAAAGTATATGCCACGGCGATTCCGTCATCTCCTCCCAGAGAAGTTCCCCTCGCAGAAATATAATCACCATTTATTTCCAAATCCAGTCCTTCTTTTTCCATATCTTTGGAACAGCCTGCCTCCTTTACGGCAACCATATCCATATGTCCCTGCAAAATAACCGGGGCGGCATTTTCATAGCCTTTGGATCCCTCTTTCCAGATGATGACATTATATTTCTCATCCTGGCGGTACTTTAATCCCCGCACCTTCGCAAAAGAAACCAAATAATCACTGATTTGTTTTACATTTCCTGATCCGTGGGGAATGGAACAAATCTCTTCAAAAAAACGAAATACATTCTGCGGTTTTAATTCTGTTAATACTCCCACTGCGCAACCTCCTGTCTTCTCTGGGAAAACGCAAAACCTCCGACTCCCGGATGCATCTGCAAACCTTTCCCTAATCTTTCTGTCCTCTTCCTGCATTCTCTATCGATAAAAGCCTCCGACTTGATGGCAGCACGCTTGCATCATATCAGCAATCTCTGCCCTTTGTACCGCCGGAATGCCGGGACGTTCCTGTATTTTTTTTATCGGAGCGAACGTACTCTGCGCCCCGCTTTTCTATCTGTCCGGTTTTTACCATATAGACAAGGAGCTGATTTACAAAGTCACCGGTATCCTTCACCACCGCTTTGTTGGCGGAAAAAGGTGCCCTCGCCTCCAGCCCTTCACAAAGCTTCTCTGCCTCTTTGATGGTGATGCTACCCTTTTGTTTTAAATATTTATTGATGCGTCCCTGTCCCTTGCCAAACAACAGCTTCATCAAATCTCCTGTCTGATTGCTTTGTTTAATCATGCCCCAGCCGTACAAAATCATTGTGGCCAGAGCGAAAAAAATAATTCCTAAAATAATCGTGCTGATTTTCATTCTCTACCCATCCTTTTTATGTCAGAGCGAAAACTTACATATCCATTTTCTTCTAGAATTCCAAAATAGGCAGACAACCGTTCATAAAGTTGCATCCCCGCCTCTTTGTGCTTTTTTTCTAAAATCTTTCCTATCTCATAGATGGACGTGTTCCCATCTATTTGCCGCCACACAAAACTTCCGTACTTATCCAGCTTGATAAAGCTAAACCGCGGCTTTTTAAAAAGCTTTTGGGCAAGGGTATTGTAAAATCCGGTGTTCTCCACCGTGATTTCCACCAACCCATCTTCTAATGTCTCCCATTTTTTTTCAACAACGGGAATGTAATCCAAATAATTTTTATCGCTTTTTCTTTTTTTCTTTCCCATATTTTCCTTCTATATAAATACCTTTATCTTGTATCTGTCTGCAATCTTTTGTATAATATTTTTATCTTGTTAAAGAAGGCGCACCGCCTTGCATCCCACATTGTTACGCCTCGCAAAAACAAAGGACACCGCCGCACTAATGCAGCAGCGTCCCATGTATATATAGTATTACTTTTCTTCTTTTGTGTCAATTTCTACTATATTTTTTTTGCGGCAGCAGAAAATCAAAGTAGCCAGCAGTCCTGCGAAGACAGCCAGACCTACCCAGTTTCCGACAGAAGCAAAGCTGTCACCGTAGATTCCGGACATATCAAAATCTACGTTCACAACGGCCAACACGGCAAGAAGGATACCAACCAGACCTTCCCCGGCAATCAGGCCGGAAGAATACAAAATTCCTGCCTCCACGGAATTGCGTTTCTGTTTCTCATTGTCATATTTTTTCTTATCCTCCACATACCATTTAATAAGTCCACCGACATAAATCGGCGCACTCATATGGATTGGAAGATAAAGACCCACCGCAAAGGCGAGAACCGGAATACCAATCACTTCCACGGCAAGAGCCATAAATACACCAATGAAAATCAGGGTCCATGGAAGAGTACCTCCCATAACGCCCTCCACAATCATCTTCATGAGGGATGCCTGCGGCGCAGGGATGGCCTCGGAACCAAAGCCCCAGGCAGCATTCAGAAGATACATCACTCCTCCGATGGCGAAAGCAGAGATGAAAGCTCCAATCATCTCTCCAATCTGCTGCTTTTTAGGCGTCGCACCCACGATATAACCACATTTTAAGTCCTGGGAAGTATCTCCTGCGATAGCCGCAATGATACAGATGACCGTACCCACTGTGATAGCCGCCACCATGCCGGCTGTTCCCGTCATTCCGGTACTCTTAAATACAACTGTCGTCAGTATCAATGTGGCAATGGCCATGCCGGACACCGGATTGTTGCTGCTACCCACAATACCTACCATGCGGGAGGAGACAGTGGCAAAGAAAAATCCGAAGATGACGACAATAGCTGCTCCTACCGGGCTAATCGGAATCGCCGGAACAAGCCACATGATGATAGCAATCAAAACAACCCCAATAATCACGCTCTTCATGGAGATATCCTGCTGCGTTCTCTCTCCTCCGGCAACATTTTTACCAAAACCTTTTATCGCCTGCCCGAAGGTTTTTACCATAGTCGGCAGGGATTTTATCAGACTCAGGATACCGCCGGCAGCCACGGCTCCCGCACCGATGTAGCGAATGTACTGACTCCATATACTGCCAGGATCAAGCTGATTAAACGGAATAGCGTTTCCCGCATCATCTAAAATAGAAGAAGCCGCATCTCCCCCGAAGAAGGAAATGGCAGGAATCAACACCAGGTAAGATAAAATACCTCCGGCAAACATATAGCTGGAAATGTTAAGGCCACAAATATAGCCAACGCCGGCTAAGGCAGGCAACACGTCCATTCCGATGCCACAGGTATAATTTTTGCTGTAAATATCAAAGTTTACACTGCTCGGGAATAATTTCAAACCGTCAGCGATAAATTTATAGGCAGCAGAAATCCCCAGACCCGCAAATACGACCTTTGACTTATCTCCGCCTTCTTCCCCGGCAAGAAGTACTTCCGCACAGGCCGTTCCTTCCGGATAAGGAAGAATGCCGTGTTCCTCCACAATGAGGGCAGTCCGCAGAGGAACCATAAATAATACGCCAAGGAAACCGCCGCAAAGAGCGATGATGGCTATGGTAATAAAACTTGGATTCTCACACTTTCCTTCCTCCGCCCACATGAAAATGGCAGGAAGAGTAAAAATTGCTCCGGCTGCCAGAGATTCTCCGGCCGAACCGATCGTTTGTACCATGTTATTTTCCAGGATGGAGTCTTTTCTTAAAACGACACGAATCACACCCATGGAAATAACGGCCGCAGGGATGGAGGCGGATACGGTCATGCCGACCCTCAATCCCAGATAAGCATTTGCTCCACCAAATATTACTGCGAGGATAACACCAAGAATAATCGAAGTCGCTGTAAATTCAGGCACTATCTTATCCGCAGGAATAAAAGGCTTAAATTCCTTACTACTGTTATTATCCATTGTTTTTTCTCCTGTTCTTTAGGATTTTTTGAAATGTAACTGTTTTTTTGAATGACAAAGGCTGCCTCACTTCATCTTCAAAAGAACCAACGCTATTATACTATATATTACATGTAAAAACAAAGAAAATTTTAAATTTCTCTGTTTTTTTCTTACAATTTTCTGGTTTTTATTACATTTTTTTGACGAAAGGATTTTTTTGTATGAAACGAACAATATTATGGTTTCTAAGTTTTTGTTTTTTATTCTTGTCTGCATGTGAAAGTTTATCCAAAAAAGAGACCCCCTCGCCTCCCCATGACAGCACTGTCTCCTCCCGGACAAAAAAGAGCTCACCTTCCTCTGAGAAGCAAACAGAGACATCTACGGAAACGATTCCGGAACAGATGGTCACCTCCACACAGGATACCCCACAGAACACGGAGGATGCCACTTTTCAAACAGACGACACGGAACCTTCTACGGAAGAAATCGACTCCTATGTTGACCCTTCCACCCTGCCAAATGATATGGCTGCCTGGTGGTTCCGACGAAACGAAGAAAACAAACCTCCTTCTGCTCAGGATGAAATCGATCTGGCAAAATATGATGCTTTCTATGTCATGGATTATGAGGAGGGGGAACAACCGGTCTATCTTACCTTCGACTGCGGCTACGAAAATGGCTACACTGCGGGAATGCTGGATGTTTTAAAGGAACATGATGCCACCGCAACCTTTTTTGTCTGCCAATATTTTATTGAAGATCAACCGGAGCTTGTAAAGAGAATGAAGGAGGAGGGACATCTTGTCGGCAATCATACTTCCAACCACATCTGTATGCCGGATCATGACGAGAAGACGATACGGGAGGAAATTCTCTCCAACGCCGCATGTATGAAAGAGCTTACCGGATACGACATGGATATGTTTTTCCGTCCTCCAAAGGGAGAATACAGCGAACGCACCTTGCAGATTACAAAAAATATGGGATATGCCACCGTATTTTGGAGCCTGGCTTACGGGGATTACGATGTGGACGACCAACCCGGAGCAGATTATGTGATAAACCACTTTAACCAATACATCCATCCGGGGGCCGTCCCGCTGATTCACAATATTTCTGAATGCAACGCCCAGGCATTAGATACTGTTTTGACCAATTTAGAAGATGAAGGCTACACCTTCAGAAGTCTGGAAGATTTTAACCGCTGAGAGCCGCAAGCCGCTCTCAGCTAATTCAGGCGAAAAATTCCTGTAACACTTCCTCCAGAAGTTTTTCTTCCTCGGGAGATACCGACAAAGCTGTCCTCTTCTTTTTTCTGTTTTCCTGTGCATAAGAAAGAAGCTTCCGGCTGCGCGCCCGCCGGTCATCGGCATCTCCCACGGCCTCCCTGCCGCTTATGGTATTTTCCAGTACATTTTCCAGATAGTCATTCATATTGACGATAACCTGATGCCTCTTCTCAGAAGCTCTTAAAAAGGTGTCTAAAAACAACAGGCCGCAGGCTGCCGTTATGCCCGTTAAATAAGTAATCATCACTTCAGACAGCTCCTTTCCCTGCTGGGACGCCGCCAGCGCCCCAGCCGCACCGGCTATGGCGCATCCCGCAATGGAAAGTCTTTCCAGCATCAGCCAGGAGGAGCAGGTAAATCCCATCACCTTCTTTCTCTGAAATAATCTGTCCACAAAAGTCTCCACATTGTTTACTTTGACATTCATTTCATGGTAATCTTCATATCTTTTTTTCAGAGATATCAGCCATTTTTTCTTCGTCTTTCCTATTTGAGCCGTCGCCTTTATCATGCTTCTGTAAGAAATTTCGAGAACAAACCAGCTTATTACTCCGAGAACACAGCAGGCCAGCACAGCCTTCATAAACATGGCACTATTTATTATGTATTCAAACATAGTCTTCCCTCCTGTCTGAAAACTTTCCTATTGTTGCTCATCCGACAAGACCTGTTCTACTCGACGGCAAGAGAATGGCACCGGTTTCCATCCCTTATTTTTGAAGATTTCTCCGCCAGGATATTCTCCAAACGACTCCGTCCCTGCCTTTTCCAAATATTGTCTGTCCGGATTTGTCCCAATTATACGAGATTCCCTGGCCTTTGAAAAGGGGGATTCGCTCGTAAAAAAAACCCTTCCTCTGCCAAAAAGAGAAAGGGTTCTGATTTCTTTTTCATTATTTGCTCATTTTCAAAAACATGGCCGCAAGAAGCTTTACGGTATGGATGATGGCCTGCTCCTCAAAAGTGCTGTAAGCGACCGGCGCACTATTGTCCGCCTTATCGGAAATCGCACGGATGATGACAAATGGGATGTGGTTAAGCGTTGCCACATGAGCCATCGCCGCACCTTCCATCTCGGCACAATATCCACCAAACTCCTTCACCAGCTCTTCTTTTTTTTCATTGCTGGAAATGAACTGGTCTCCGGTTACCACTCTGCCCACGAAGCACTGAATCTCCGGATTGACAATCTCGCAGGCTTCCTTTGCCATGTCCACCAGTTCTGTATCCGCCCGGAACACCGAGGACTCCATCCTTGGAATCTCCCCCCTTTGATGTCCCAGCCCTGTCACATCAAAATCGTGCTGAATGGCATCGCTGGAAATGACGATATCGCCCACATTGATGTCTTTGTAAAGGCCGCCGGCTACCCCGGTATTGATGACCATGTCAACCTCGTACACGTCCGCCAGAATCTGTGTGCAAACTGCCATGTTTACCTTGCCAATGCCGCTTCTGACCACGACCGCCTCCTGTTTCCAGAGCGTCCCTTTGTGAAAGGTCATCCCCGCCATCGTCTTGCTCTCTTCGTTCTCCATCTGAGCAATCAGGGAGGCAACTTCTTCCTCCATCGCTCCAATCACACCGATACAAACCATATCCTCATCCTCCATCTTTGCATATTATGGACTATTATAACACACTTTTCCTTCTCATGTACACCGCAAAGTCGCCTTCGTTTCCTCTTTGTTTTTTATAAAAAATCTTTTGATTCATGTAATATTTCGTAAATTTTGCACCTGTGCATTTTCAGGAAAAGATGATATACTGAGTGCAATGCTCCTGACAAGAACGTATTGGCAGTCAGGAGTACTTTTTACACACATTCGACAACCTTTAATCCAGGCAGAAGAAAATATCCTTCGTGCATCAGGCACACACCCTGTCACCTTCGACCTGATTGAATTAAAATAAATCTTCACATCAGGCGTGTCCGGATACTGCCATCTGCCTTACACAAGAAAGAGAGGGATTGACATGTACACTTACAAAACGCAGGGAACCTGCGCAAAAGAGATTCAGCTTGACATTGAGGGGGACGTCATCAAAGAGGTTCGCTTCATCGGAGGATGTATGGGAAACACCACCGGCGTCAGCGCCCTGGCCAAAAACCGCCAAGTGGATGAAGTTATTGAAATCCTGCAAGGCATCGACTGTTCCGGACGCGGCACTTCCTGTCCTGACCAGCTCGCACGGGCTTTGACCACCTATAAACAGCAGGCATAATCATTTTCAGGAGGCATTTTCATGAAGCGTATTCTTATGACCGGCGGCGGAACTGCCGGACATGTGACACCGAACATGGCTTTGATTCCCGGTCTGAAAGAAAAGGGTTACGACATCCATTATGTAGGCTCTCACAAGGGAATCGAGCGAAAGCTTATCGAGGAGATGGGGATTCCTTATCACGCTATCTCTTCCGGAAAGCTTCGGCGGTACTTTGACCTTAAAAATTTTTCTGACCCTTTTCGGGTTTTAAAGGGCTATGCGGAGGCTTCCCATTTAATAAAGAAGCTGAAACCGGACATTATCTTTTCTAAAGGCGGGTTTGTGTCCGTTCCCGTCGTTTTGGCAGCAAAGCGAAGACGCGTACCGGCTATCATCCACGAGTCGGATTTGACACCGGGACTGGCCAATCGAATCTGTATCCCATATTGCACCAAAGTCTGCTGCAATTTCCCCGAAACATTAAAGCATCTCCCTGAGGACAAGGCGGTACTCAGTGGCTCTCCCATCCGCCAGGAACTATTTTCGGGAAGCAGGGAAGAAGCCTTTCGCCTTTGCGGCTTTTCAGGCAATAAACCAGTTTTGATGGTCATGGGAGGAAGTCTTGGCGCTGTCGCCATCAATGAGGCTCTTCGCACCAATCTGGACGCACTGCTGGAACAGTTTTTTATTATTCATCTGTGCGGAAAGGGAAATTACGACAAAGCCTTGGAAAATAAAGAAGGCTACAAACAGTTTGAATATGCAAAAAAAGAACTTCCGCATTTGTTTGCTGCCACGGATTTAATCATTTCCCGCGCCGGGGCAAATGCCATCTGCGAGCTTCTGGCACTGAAAAAACCAAACATTCTCATTCCACTTCCTGCTTCCCAAAGTCGCGGAGATCAGCTGTTAAATGCGGCTTCCTTTGAAAAGTCAGGTTACAGCTATGTTTTGCAGGAAGAGGAGATGACCGGTGACAGTCTGTTAAAAGCCGTTCAGTATGTATATGAAGAAAGAGAAGATTACATCCAGGCATTGAATGAGAGCAAATTAAATGATTCCATTGGCATCATCACTGATTTAATCCTGACATATACCCTTTGATCTCTCTTCTCCCAACTCTTTCTCCGCTTCTGGAGCAGGATGCGTTTTATCCGCACTCCTGCCCACCCTGGCGGAACCTTTCTCATGCAAAATCTATCTCTAGCATCACCGGACAATGATCCGATCCAAGCACTTCCGTCTTGATTTCCGCTTCTTTCATCCTTCCCGCTTCCCGCTCGGACAACAGAAAATAATCAATTCTCCACCCTGCATTTCTCTCCCTCGCCTTAAACCGATAAGACCACCAGGAATATTCCACTTTGTCCGGATATTTTGTCCGATAGGTGTCAATAAAGCCGGAAGAAAGTAATTCCTGAAATTTTTCTCTTTCTTCATCGGTAAATCCGGCATTTTTTCGATTTGCCTTAGGGTTTTTAAGGTCAATTTCCTGCGCCGCCACATTGAGATCTCCCGTGACAATCACCGGCTTATGGGCGTCCAACTCCTTTAAGTAGCCTCGAAAATCATCTTCCCATTTCATTCTGTAGTCCAGTCTGGCCAGCTCTGTCTGAGAATTTGGGGTATACACCGTGACAAAATAAAAATCATCGTATTCCAGAGTGATAACTCTGCCCTCATGATCATGTTCTTCGATGCCGATACCATAGAAAACTTTCAGCGGCTTTTTCTTTGCAAAGACCGCCGTTCCCGAATATCCCTTTTTCTCCGCATAATTCCAGTAACATTCATATCCTTCCGGAGCAAAATCAATCTGTCCTTCTTGAAGTTTCGTCTCCTGCACGCAAAAAATGTCTGCATTCTCCTCTTTAAAAAAGTCCTCAAAGCCTTTCTTCATACAGGCCCTCAACCCATTTACATTCCATGAAATCAGTTTCATAAATTCCTCCTTCACTTTTCTTTCGTACTTTGTCAAAATTTTTTAGCGACACTCCATCTTTATAGAAATATCATTGCCCTTTACTGTCACGCTCCCGTAACTGCCGCAAATCAACGGCATCATCGGTGCCAGATGCCCGATATCCGCATCCATGACAATCGGCACTTTATAATCAGAGAGAACATCAATGACCGCTTTGTACTGGTCAAGTCCTAAAAACTCTTCCCCATAGCACAATGGTCTTCCAATCAAAAATCCTTTCGTCCGCTCAAACCATCCTGCATGTTTGAGCTGCCACAGCGCTCTGCGGATTCCCATGGGATTAAACTCACAGGATTCCAGAAACCAGACAATACCTTCCTCTTTATATTTTTCATTAAATTCTTTTACTTTGTCAAATTTTGTTCCGCACAAAGTCACCAGACTGTCAAGACAGCCCCCCAGAAGTCTTCCTTCCATCTGACAGTCTTCCTCCGGGTAAGAATGAAGTATCCGAGGCTCCGTCACATTATAGGGACAAAGAGGAGCTTCCTCCGTCTTCAGACTTTCTTTTTCCCATAAATCATAACCATTCACTACATTCTGCGTGCCGGTCAGCAGCCCCAGCGCATCGTTTAAACTCGGATGCCATGGTTCCATGCCGAATGCGGCGGCGCAAGGCCCATAAATGGAGGCAGTATCACACAGCGTTGCCAGAAGAAACGTAAGGTTCGTATTGTCGGAAAATCCCATAAACCATTTTGGTTTTCCGTTTCTGATGGCCTCAAAATCCACATAATCCAGAATTTCACACATTAACTCTCCGCCCCCGCAGGAAATCAATACATCATTTTCCGAAGAAGCATACCACTGGTTCCATTCCTCCGCACATTTTTTCGGGGTATTGCTAATCCCTATCCCACATCCTTCGTACACATTTGGGCCATAATCTAATGTGTACCCTTTTTGTTTCCATTTTTTTGCTGCATTATCAAAAGCACTACGATAAGGCTCTATATTGCAGCCAAAAGATGGTGCAACAAACCCTATTGTACTCTTTTCTTGCAAAAATTTAGCAAATTTCATACTTTCTGTCATCCTTTCTTTTTTATATTTCTCCTTTAATTATTTCAATCTGTTACAAATTTATTAAATCTGCTTGACACATCGTAATATATATATTAATATATGTCGAGTAGAATTAATATTTTTTCAATAAAGGAGATGCGTTTTGCGAAACATTAAATCAAAATTATTTGTTCACATACTATCATTGACACTCATCGGCGGAAGTCTTTTTTCAACATCTTCTGCCGTTTATGCTGAATCGGCACCTGCTGACATTGTTACAGAGGCGGCAGATTCCACGGATAATAATCAGGATGACTCTCTTTCAGACACAGAAGGAAGTTCCGAGGAAAGTACGGAAAACTCCTCGTCTGATTCTTCCTCTGATACTACAGAGACTCAGCCGGAGGACTCTTCCTCTGACGACACCACAGAAACTAAGCCGGAGGACTCTTCCTCTGACACCACCGAGACTCAGCCGGAGGACTCTTCCTCCGACACTACAGAGACTCAGCCGGAGAATCCTTCTTCTGAACCTGCTCCGGCCAAACCTGCTCCACCCGTCACCACGGTGAAGAAAGGAGCCGGCTCTAAGAAAAAGCAGAAACGTTCCGACGAAAATTTAACTCGCTGGATGGATACCTGTGAAAAAGTCGGAAAAAATCTCAGAAAGAAAAAGTTCCGGTATGGAAACCGCGGCACTCGCTCTACTTATAGCTCTGCGCTGTCAAATGGAAAACGTTCCAACTGTGCCTTATATGTTTCCTGGTGTCTTCAGGAATACGGCGCCTTAAAAAAGGGACGAACCTTTTATGTCAGACGCAGCGGTTCCATCAAGAAAAACTTTAAGCGCTGGGGACGCAAAGTCAAAGTCATTCGTGTCAACAGCGGCTGTTCTTCCGCAAACCTTCAAAAAGGTGATGTTGTCTGCTGGTCCGGCATCGGCCACTGCAACATCTATGCCGGAACAAACAGTTCCGGAGATCGCCTGTGGTTCGACGCCGGAAAATCTGCCACTTACAGCGGCCGCTCCGGCAGTCGATATGAAAATGTAGGAGCCAAAACCCAAAGTTATCTGGATTCCAGGCATATCTCTTATATCGTCAGAATCAAAGGCATCTGATTTTTATTTCATTATGGCGTCTACCGCATCTAAAAAAGCGGCGCGCAGTCCTGCTCGTTCCAGAGCGCCCACTCCCCGGATGGTTGTTCCTGCCGGGGAGCATACATTATCTTTTAACACTCCCGGATGTTCTCCCGTCTCCCGCTGCAATTTTGCACTTCCAAGTATCATCTGCGACACCAGTGCATACGCCTGCGCTCTTGGCAGTCCGTATTTTACTCCCACATCTCCCAGAGCTTCTATAATCATATCCACGAAAGCCGGTCCACATCCCGTCAACGCACCCCCGATTCCCATCAAGTGAGTCGGCAGCTCCTCCACAAGTCCCAGCACGGAAAACAATTCTTTTACTTCTTCTTTTTCTTTTTTTTCTAAAGAGCTTGTCTGCTCAAAAAGCATAACGCCCTCCGACACCATAGCAGGTGTATTCGGCATGATAAACTGCACCCTCGTGGAGGAATCTACCAGCTTTGCGTAAGCAGCAAAATCCCATCCCACAGCCACGGACAACAGGGCTTTCCCTTTGAATCCTTCCTTATATTGACGAAGAATCTCCTCCACCTGATAAGGCTTACACGCCATCAACAGGGTATCAGACGCCTGCAAAAGCTCTTCCATGGAAGCACACGGAACAAAACCGATGGCCTCCGCATTTTTCTTTAATTTATCCTGATTCGGAGCAAAGGCATAGAGATCCTCTCCTCTTTTTTTCCCACTTTTTATGATTCCTTCTGCGATGGCCTTCGCCATATTTCCCATTCCGATAAAACCTAATGTCTTCATTCTGTCCATCCTTTCTTTATGTTTTTCTTTTTATATTCCTTATAATCAGTATCATGGAACCATAACATTCTTTCCATTTGACCTGATGGGCATAGCATACAAATGCAGATACTGCCCATTCAACCAGTGTACCACATAAAAAAATTTTTGTCCCTTCCATTGTGGAAAAAAATCTTCCGTGGTATGATTCATATATCCTGTCAGCCTTGCTGACCTTTTCCGGCCGCCAGCCGCCAGCAGATTTACAGTCGAAAACCAGGAGGATTTTTTATGAGCATACAAACGATTGCGACACAAAAATTAGAAATCTTGTGGCAGCCTGCAAAAACCGGAGTGCGGATTCTCCGTATATATGGGGAGCATCCTCTTCTTCATCTGCCGGAAAAAATAGAAGGTATGCCTGTGACGGAAATTGGCGCTTACTGCTTTTCACGCTCGGAGCCTTCCTTACCGGAAAAATATTTTCGTTACAGGATAGGACTTTCTTCTGACAGCACCCACTCTCTCTTTCCTTTGAGCGGGGACGCAGTGGAAGAGATTATTCTGCCCGGCACAGTGACAACCCTGCACAACGCCGCCTTCTACAACTGCCGGCGGCTTCACACTTTACATGCAGGACAATGTCTGAATGCCATCGGAAGCGATGAGTTTACTAATTGCATGAGACTTCACAGAATCATTTTTTCTTCAACAGAGAAGAACGCCTCGGCTCTCTCCCTCCTTTTGGAGCGGCTCTCCGGGCATCTGGAAGTTCAATTTCATTCGCAGGGTACCATGACGTCCGCTCTAATCTTTCCGGAATATTATGAATGGCTGGATGAAATCTCCCCCGCCCACATTTTCAGCCGGAGCATCCACGGGGAAGGCTTTCGCATGAGAAAATGCTTTACGAACGGTGGAATCGACCATATGAAATATGACCGTTGTTTTGACAATGCCTTAAAATCTGAGACGGATTCCACTCTGTGTCAGATTGCTTCCTGCCGTCTGCGCTGGCCCGTCGGCCTTTCTGATTCTTTCCGCACTTCCTACGAAAATGCACTTCGAGAAAGAATCCATGAGGCATTGTCTATGGCAATCAAAGAAAAAGACAGGGATTTTCTTCTATTCCTTTGCAGACATTATTTTTCTGCCAAAGAGTTTCAGAACGCCGCCTCCCAATGCATTGAGGCGGACTGGGGAGAGGGCAGCGCACTTCTTATCGAGGCGCAGCACAGACAGTGCAGTCCCTCCCGAAAATGCTTCTCTTTCGATGACAACTGGTAACGAATTAACACTTTGGAAAGGATGATGTTATGACACCCTCTCTATCTCAGAGAGAATGGGAAAACAATATGAGCGTTCGTATTCTGGAGCTTGTCCGAAACGAACTTTATCTTGATTTCCGCTATCTTGATATGGCTCTTTCCTCCCTCGTATTTTCTCCCAAAGAGGAGTTAAAAACGATAGCTACCGACGGCGCTTCTTTGTTTTTCTCGCGAGAACAAATATTACGGGTTTTTAAAAATAACCCTCTTTTTCTTAACCGCACTTATCTTCACAGCGTTCTTCACTGCATCTTCCGCCATCTGTGGATGCGGAAAAACCGGGAACCGGTTCTTTGGAATATTGCCTGCGATATCGCTGTGGAGCAGGTCATTGATTCTTTTGATAAAAACTCTACAAAGCGGGCGCTTTCTCTTGTGCGCTCCCGCTATTACGAGCATCTGAAAAAAGAAAAAATCCCTGTCACTGCGGCAGCTGTTTACCGGGACTTGCTCTCTGTCACCGACCCGGAGGAACAACTTGAACTACAACTCGAATTTTATACCGATGACCACCGGTTCTGGCCAAGGGATGCTTCTTCTTCTCTCTCCTCCGAGGCCATCGGAAAACAGTGGGAAAAGATTGGACGAAGAGCCTCTAAAGACATCGAACTGCGGGGAAACCAGAGTTCCTCCGCCCTCTCCTCCGTGACTTCACAGATTGCGCTGGGAAAAAGTCGAAGAAGTTATCAGGAGTTTCTTAAAAAATTTACCGTATTGCAGGAAGAACTTCACTGTAATTACGACGAATTTGACTTGAATTATTACACTTACGGCCTTCAGATTTATCAAAATATGCCATTAATTGAACCGTTGGAGACAAGAGAAGTAAAAAAAATATCCGAGTTTGTCATTGTGATAGATACCAGTTATTCTACCGATGGACTTCTGGTCAGACGTTTTTTGCGGGAAACTTTTCGCATTATCACACAGAGAGACAGTTTTTTTAAAAAAAGCCATATCAGAATTCTTCAATGTGATAATCAGGTTCGATCTGATACAGTCATTACATCGGAGTCTGATATTGAACGGCTCTTACAAAACTTTTCTCTCATCGGTGGCGGCGGCACGGATTTTCGCCCTGCCTTTGCCTATGTGGATAAGCTTTTATCCCAGGGAACACTGCGTCACTTAAAAGGCCTTTTATACTTTACAGACGGACAAGGTATATATCCTGCCAGACGTCCCCCCTATGACACTGCCTTTTTATTTATGGGCGACGCGGACGCCGTTCGTCCCGTTGCTCCCGTCTGGGCAATGGTTATGCATCTTAATGAGGAGGATTTCGACCTATGAATATCAAAAAAGCAAAAGAAGACATTAAAAACACTGTCCGGGCTTACCTGGACAAAGATGATTTTGGACAGTATCGCATTCCCCATCTGCGCCAGCGTCCCATTCTCCTGATGGGGCCTCCGGGCATCGGAAAAACACAGATTATGGAGCAGATTGCCAGAGAATGCGACATCGGCCTTGTCTCCTACACCATCACTCATCACACCAGGCAAAGCGCCGTCGGCCTGCCTTTTATCCGGGAAGAGACATTCCACGGAAAAACCTACTCTGTCACCGAATATACGATGAGTGAAATCATCGCCAGCATCTATCACTATATGGAAGAAACCGGAAAAAAGGAAGGTATCCTTTTTATCGACGAGATAAACTGTGTCTCTGAAACCCTGGCTCCCACTATGCTCCAATTTCTTCAATGCAAAACTTTCGGAAATCAGGCAGTTCCCGAAGGCTGGATTATCACTGCCGCCGGAAACCCTCCCGAATACAACAAAAGCGTCAAGGAGTTCGATTTCGTCACCCTTGACCGGGTTCGGAAAATCACTCTGGAAGCAAATCTGGAAGTTTTCCGCAGCTATGCCCGCATGAGAGGACTCCATCCGTTTATATTAAGCTACCTGGAACTTCGCCCGCAGAATTTTTACCGCACGGAAAATGACGTGGACGGCTTACAGTTTGTCACTGCGAGAGGCTGGGAAGACTTGAGCAGCTTGATTTTTTCTTACGAAAGTCTCGGCATTTCCGTCGACGAGGACGTCATCGGGCAATTTCTACAGCATGAGGAAGTGGCAAAAGATGTCGCCGCCTACTATGACTTGTACAAAAAATATAAAGAAGACTACGATATCAGCCTCATTCTCACCGGGGAGGTCAGCACCGGCATATTCGAGCGACTTTTCCATGCCTCCTTTGATGAACGGCTCAGCTGTGTGGAACTGCTTGCCAATGGCGTTCACAATTATGCCTCCCACGCCATGGACCTGGATGCAGTCACCGACTACTGCTACGAATTTTTGAAACACTATCGCCGTTCTTTAAAGGAGGGCGTTTCCAGCCGCCTCCCAGCCCAAAATCTGTGGCTGGCCCATGTGGAAGACCGAAAACATAATTTTTTATTGAAAGAAAAAACCGGACTGGTCACCCCGGAAGAAAAGAAAAGACATCTTTATATTATGGATTTGCTGCGACAGTGGATTCCGAGCGGAAACAGTACGCCGCAGGATGCATTCCAACATGTAGAGCAGGGATTTCGCCAGCTTTGCGCCGACCGGGAAGACGCTTTGACAAAAACGTCCGCCGCCTTAAATCACAGCTTCTCCTTCATGGAGGAAGCCTTTGGAGAAGGCCAGGAAATGGTGGTATTTGTCACCGACCTCACTCTGGACGCCGATATCTCCTCCTATATTGCACAAAATGGATGTGAAAAATATTTCCAATACAACAAAACCCTTCTCATTGGCACACAGCGGGCAACCATCTTAAAAGAACTGAATCGGGATGATATCTATTCTGACAGCATGCAGTGGGATTTCTAGGTTTCATCTCCTGCGCCGCCTGCGAAACAGAACTTCTGATTCTGATAACCGATGTATGTCCACAAAAAACAAGCTCCTCTGAAAACCCATTTTCAGAGGAGCCTACTCTAGTCAGTTGCTTTTCTTTTTCTGCAAAACTTTGGTTGAAGTTTGGTTGAAATTTGATTGAAGTCAAACTTTTTTAGATTTATGTTCTTATCCCAGGGAACTGTCATTTTATACTGATGCGATGTCATTTGTCAGAACTGATAATACAAAAAGCCCGGACATCCTAAGATGTTCGGACTTTCATTGTTATATGCGGATAACAAGACTTGAACTTGCATGAGCGATATTGCTCACTAGAACCTGAATCTAGCGCGTCTGCCAATTCCGCCATATCCGCTTACAAGAACAAATAATACCACATCTCAAAACAAAAAGCAAGCACTTTTTTAAAAAAGTTTACGCACAATTTTTGCTGACCGTAAAATCCCGGAGAAAACGGTGTTTTGCCGAACGGAGGGATGCGGGCTGAACGATAAACGTTCAGCCCTCCTCTTTACAAAGAAAGTTCTTTTTTCATGTCCCAATATTTCATCATCACTTCATTGAGAACGCACCATTCCTTATATCGTTTTTCATATATCGGATAGGTGGAGACATCCGGCAGTACCGCCTCCTTGGTTTTTACTGCATGAACGAAGGCTTCTTCATAGCCGTTGTAAACACCGGCTCCGATTCCGGCGGCAATGGCCACGCCCAGAGCGCCGGTTTCCTCACAGTCTACGCCGATAATCGGAACCTGAAGGACATTGGCAAAAATCTGGTTCCAGACCCGGCTTCTTGCGGTTCCTCCGGTAAGGCGGATGGTGGAAAGCGGCAATCCGGCATTTTTCAGGAAATCCACATGATGTTTATGGATGAATGCCACTCCTTCTGCCACGGAATAGCAAATGTCAGCATAAGAGGTATTCATGGTAATGTTGAAGAAGTTGGCTTTTGCATTGACATGAATACTTGGCTGCGCCACAAAAGGACTGAAAAACACCTTCGCCTTCTCAATCGGCACCATTTCTATCAACTCATCTAATACATCATAATAGGAAATTCCTCTATCTTTTGCTTCCTTTTTGGCTTCGCCGCTCAGCACTCTGGTAAACCATTCATAATTGGAGCCGGAAGCGCCGGTGTAGGAGCAGTTCAGATATTCTCCTTTTTTCAGATACGGCATATTGGAGGAGGCGTTAGGAATGATTCTCGTTGAGTGGGTTTCGTTGATACACCAGCTTCCTGCCACTGCTGTATACACACCCTCCTCCGTGGCTCCTGCCCCCACCAGACAAGCCAGAATGTCCATCATGCCGGCCACAACCGGGGTTCCTTCCTTCAGACCGGTCAGGGCAGATGCCTCGGCGGTCACCCTGCCCACGATTTCTGAAGGCTCTCCGGCCAGCTTCGGCAGCGCATCATAGACTTCTTCGATTCCATAGAGCTTCATCAGTTCTCTGGAATATTCCATGGTATCCATATCGATCATAAAGGATCCGCCAAAGCAATTCATATCCGTGGCAAACTCTCCGGTCAGACGATACATGATATAATCCTTGAACATTAAGATACCGCCGATTTTCTGATAAACCTCCGGTTCATGCTCTTTATACCATCGAATAATCGGTCCCGGTTCTCCGGCAAAAAGCGTGCCCTTCACAATATCATTGATCTTCTCATATACACCGGTTTCCTGATACATGGCAATGATATCATCGGCCCGATGGTCCTGTGAGAAAACTCCCGGTGCAATGGTCTCACCGTTTTTCCCCACGACTACCACTCCGTTACCAAAAGAGGTGACACCGATTCCCCTGATTGTTTCCGGCGCCACGGCAGCTTTTTGCAGCGCTTCTCTGATACAGTTGGAAATCAGCTTCCAAAGCTCATCCACATCAAATTCTTCAAAGCCTTCTCCCCGTTTTTTAAAGTGCATACTCGGCGTGGAGGCCGTGGAAACAATCGTTCCCTCGGTATCAAAAATAACCACCTTACTCGACGTATTTCCCGCATCAATTCCAATTAAATATTCCTGTTTCATAATAACCCTCTCCTCGTTGTCCTATGCTTTTCCCACGGAACCTGTCAATTCCATTTTTTCGATTACAACCTGCTTCAATGCCTCCAGCGGTTTTTCCGTTGCTTTGCTGACCCATATGGCCAGAGATGCCGCATTGTCCAGCTTCTTTTTTAATTCTCCATAGTAAGCCGTCAGCATTTCTGAATAAATATTCAGCTTGCAAATTCCCTTTTCCACCGCCATCCGAATCTGTTCATCCGGCGTTCCGGAGCCTCCGTGCATCACAAGGGGTACCGTGGAAATACGATTTAATTCCTCCAGCCGCTCAAAATCCAGGACAGGCGTATGGACATAAACGCCGTGCGCCGTGCCTACGGCCACCGCCAGGCAATCCACCTGAGTTTCTCTGACAAAACGCTCCAGCTCCTGGGGAGCCGTTAGAAAATCCGTCGGATTATCATAGTTTCCGTCGGCTTTTGCTTCCCCGGAAACAATGCCGTCTCCCACATGACCCAGCTCTGCTTCCACCGTTACTCCCTTTGCATGGGCGTATTCCACGGCCTCCCTCGTCAGCCGGATATTTTCTTCCAGCGAGTAGGTGGAAGCGTCATACATCACAGAGGTAAAGCCCGAATCCACACATTTTTTCAGAAAATCCATGTCTCTGGCATGGTCCAGATGAAGGCACACCGGAACGGAAGCCTTTTGTGCCATATCTCTCAGACAATATGTCCAGTACGGCAGCATATTACCTTCCAAATCTATGGGAAGGCCCATGATGATAACCGGGGAATGCTTTTCCTCTGCCGCCTCTATGATTTTCATTGCCATTTCCAGGGTACTGGCATCAAAGGCCGGCACCCCATACCCTTCTTTTCTCGCCTTTTCCAAGATTGGTTTTATCGTAACAAGCATCCGCCCCTTCTCCTTTCTATCCGGCTGTTTACGCCGCCAGCTCCTTAGCGCATCAACATTCCTCCTGTGGCATCCATCGTCATACCGGTCAGATAATCTGCCCGGCAGGATGCCAGAAATACGATACAGCCTGCCACATCCTCCGGTTCTGCAATTCGTCCGACAGGAATCCGGCTTTTATAGTAGGCTTCTCTTTCTGCCAGACTTTTTTCTGTCATGGAAGTACGAACCATCCCCGGCGCCACCGCATTGATATTGATTCCATATTTCGCCACCTCTCTTGCCTGGGAAATCATAAAGGTCACAAGTCCGGCTTTTGACGCGGCATAATGGGCGTGGCCGGTGGTGGAGCCATGGAACGCCGCCTGGGATACTACATTGACAATCTTCCCTTTTCTTTCTGTTTCCAGAAGATGATTGACCATCAGCCGGCTTAAAATATAAGGAACCTCCAGATTCATATAAATGGTTCTTTCAAATTCCGATTTCTCCATATCCTTCACATAGGCTGTCGGCCATATGCCGGCATTATTCACCAGAATATCCAGAGTTTTCCTTTGCTGTAAGCTTTCCTCAAACAGACGTTCCGCCTCGTTTTCTCTTGAAAGATCTGCCGCTACGGCGATGGTCTCCACCGAATATCGGGTGGATATTTCTGCGGCAATCTTTTGTGCCTTTTCCTGATTTCTGCCCGAAATTATCACGTTGGCACCTTCTTGGGCAAAGAGTTCTGCCGCTGCCTTCCCCACTCCGCCCGTGCTGCCTGTCACCAATACATTTTTGTTTTTTAATCCTAAATCCATAATCATCCCCCCTTATCATTACCATTTAGAATCATTCTTGTCTGACAGCAAAATCCATTTCTTTCTCCATATCCGTTTCACTCTGCCGGTACCTTCAAATAAAACAGCGAAATCATTATACTCTCAAGGACCACAGCTCTCTGGTGCTTGTCATCACTCCCCTGAATCCAGATTCTTTACACAACCTCACTTTCTCCTCTGTATTCACAAAGCCTGCCGCATAATAATCTCCTTGCCACACCTCCTGAAATTTCGGCAAAAATTCAACGGCATGATAGTACGGCCTCAGTTCAACGGCATCAAATTTTACTTCTCTCATAAATCTTAGCGCATTTTGTACAGAGATAGAATCTATCAGCGTAATTCTGTAAATAATTTTTAGTTTTAGATTCTTCATCATATGAAGCTTCGTCACACTGGATCCAATCAACGCATCCACATGATATAACTGTTTTAACATTTGAAATGCTATTTTATCGTTTCCCAGTCCTCCCACCAGTTCATGATTAATCAACACCTTCTTTCCTGCTTTATGACATCTATCTGTCCATTGCTGCAAATTCCCGATATGGGATCCGGAAGGTTGAATGTATTCATTTTTCAGCGACAACGCATAGTTTAAATAACGAATTTCCCGAACTGACGGTATAATCCGAAACTCTTTCTCCATACTTTCTCCTCATCTTTTTATATAGAATTATTATAGAAGTGTTCTTTCTCCTATCATCACTATCTACCTCTTATTATTTATTGTTTTACAGGCCACCAGGTTCACCTGACTTCCCGCAAGATTTTCCTTGATAACCTCACCCATTTTTACCGGATGCTGCAAACAAATTTCCCGAATTTCTTCCATGGCTTTTTGCATCAAATTTTTTGGAATCGGCGCCTGAGATTTTACCGGAACCAGACATTCCTTTCCTTCCATCACAGCATAGACCGTACTGGTCAGCATCCGCTCCGGATTCACCCATTCCTTCTGCGCAAACACTTCCCCTCTCGGGCAATGGTTTCCTTCTACTTTTTCTACCTGATTTTTATCATTAATCATCACTCGCAGCGCACAACCGGAAGGACAGGTTGTACAGCACATGGTTACTTCTTTCATAAAGAATTCCTCCTCTTTTATTCCCCGGTTTTTATGGTTACGGTGATGGCTCCTTCCGTCTCCTGCAGCGCCTCTGCCTTTACGGAAATGCTTTCCATAATACTTGGCACGAATTTTTTATTTGTACGGCTTTCAAACAGAACGGTTTCACCGGCTTTCACCACAATTTTTCCCTCGTCCACAGGACGGCCTACACGGAATTTAATTTTCACCATCGGAGTTTTATTTGGATAAACAACGGATGGCACCGTATAGCGCACCGCGCCTGCCGGAACGACTTCCCGGCCTTTTTCTGCCTCTTTTGCTTCCGCTTTCTTTTTTACATACTCTGCCGCAAACTGTCCGGCATCTTCCGCCTCCCTGGTAACCTGATCCACCAAATCATGGACATGAAGCACATTTCCACAGGCAAAAATACCCTCTGTGGATGTCTCCAGCGTATTGTCCACCTTCGGCCCGCTGGTTGTCGGATTTAATTCCACGCCTGCCTTTTTGGACAATTCATTTTCCGGTATTAACCCGATGGATAACAGGAGCGTATCACATGGTATGATTTCTTCGGTTCCCGGAATCGGCTGCAGCTTCTCGTCCACGGCGGCCACTTCCACCGCCTGCACTCTTTGGGAGCCGATTACTTTCGTCACCGTCGTGCTGAGATGGAGCGGAATGGAAAAATCATCCAGACAATTTTTTATGTTACGATACAGGCCGTTGGCATATGGCATCAATTCATAGACGCCCATTACCTTCATGCCCTCCAGAGTCAGCCTTCTTGCCATAATCAGGCCAATATCACCGGAGCCTAAAATGACCACCTTGCTTCCCGGACGGAAATTTTCCAGATTGACATAGCGCTGAGCCAGGCCGGCTGTAAAAATACCTGCCGGACGGGTTCCCGGTATTTTAATCTGCCCCCTCGTTCTCTCCCGGCAGCCCATGGCCAGGACAATGGCTCCCGCTTCAAAAATCTGCATTCCCTTCTCCGTCATGGCGATAATCTGCCGTTCCTTTGTCACATCGATAACCATGGTATTAAGGTAACAGGAAATATCGGTTTCTTCCACCATGTCAATATAGCGCTGCGCATATTCCGGCCCTGTCAGCTCCTCTTTAAATACATGAAGGCCGAATCCGCTGTGAATACATTGATTTAAAATGCCCCCCAGCTCATCATTTCTCTCTAAAACAGCTACTTTTTCTACGGTTTCCCTTGCCTTTAAGGCTGCCGCCAATCCGGCCGGTCCTCCGCCAATGACTACCACATCGTATTTTTTTGTATTCATTGTTTCACCTCACCCCTTCACTTTTCCAAACAATACCTGTGCGCCTTTTTCTTCAAATAGGACTTCCTCCTCCGGGATTCCCAGCTCTCTGGACAATATCTGCATCACCTTATATTGGCAAAATCCGCTCTGGCAGCGTCCCATTCCTGCCCTTGTCCTCCGTTTTACTCCCTCTACGGTTCTTGCCCCCAGAGTTCTGTGTATGGCCGCCACAATTTCTCCCTCCGGTACGGTTTCACACCGGCAGACAATTTTTCCCCACTGAGGATTTTGCAAAATCATGGCATCCTGCTCCTCCAGGCTCATTTCGCTGAAATCCGGAACCGGCTTCCGGTACGGGTCGTAATCCGGTTTCTCTTTTAAATCCAAACCGGCGTCAGCCAGTAAATCTCTGACATATTCCGCGATGGCAGGAGAGGAGGCGATGCCCGGCGACTGGATTCCCGCCGCATGGATAAATCCCTTCACAGTATCTGATTCCTTTATATAAAAATCGTTTCCATTGTCAAGAGCCACCGGCCTCTGCCCTGCAAAGGTACGGATTACCCACCTTTCATCGAAGTCCGGTATGAGCAGCCTGGCTCCCTCTATTAATTCCTCAATTCCTTTCTTATCGTTGGTGACATCGTATTTATCCTCCCGCATGGTTGCCGTGGAACCGATGATGCAATTTCCCGATACTGTTGGAATCAGGGCGATTCCCTTTGTGTCCGGCCCCGGGCACGGGAACATGACGGTGTGAATCGGAACAACCTTGTCCAGCACGCAGAGATTTCCGTGGCGTCCCTGCATTTTAAATTCATGGATTCCCGCCATGGCCGCCACATCGTCTGCATGGACGCCGGCCGCATTTACTACAAACCTTGTCTCATATTCTTTATCTTCCGTGCATACAAGGAAGTCCTCTTCCCCTCTTTTTGTAATGCCTCTCACCTTCTGGCAAAGGCCCAGCTCCACGCCGTTATCCATGGCATTTTCCATAAATGCGATGGCGACCTCAAAGGGATCTACCATGACAGTGGTATTGGCCAGCAGGGCTCCAAGTGCCTTCGGGTTAATGTGCGGCTCCCTTGCCCGAAGCTGCTCTGCATTGAGCTTCTCCACACCCTCTACTCCATTTACTTTTGCATTTTCTAAAAGCTCATCTACTTTTTTCAAATCTCTGTCGGAATATGCCACAACCAGCGTTCCGGTATGGCGGATATGAAATCCCAGCTCCTTTGATAATCTCGGAAACATTCTGGCTCCCGGAGGATTCAGCTTTGCCTTTAACGTTCCCGGATGCGGGTCATAACCCGGATGGATTACGCCTCCGTTCTGCTTCGTGGCAGAAATGGCAATGTCCGTCCCTTCCTCCAGCAAAATCGTTTTCAGCTGAAATTTTGCCAGCTCATGGGCAATCGCAGTGCCCGTGATTCCTCCTCCGATGATTACTACATCATACTTCATATCTTGCTCCTTTCTCTTCCTGATCAGGACAAGCCTTTCTCAGCCTCTGCGGCCACAGGTAATCTCTTTCCTTTTAATTATGAAGAAGGTCCTGCCGACACACGGTAACATTTTTATCTGTTTTGGTATTGTCCGGCAGGACCTTCTTATCACTTGCCCCCGTTATCTATTTTGTTGTTACATTTTACTGTGTATGGTAAGCTTTACAGCCAGTCTTTACTCTTTTCCACGGCCTTGCACCACTGTTTATAAAGACTTTCTCTTGTTTCCTCATCCATTTTTGGAGTAAATACCTTATCCGCCTCCCAAAGCTCTTTAATTTCGTCCTCGCTCTTGAAAATTCCACAGCCAAGGCCTGCCAGATAGCATGCTCCCAGCGCTGTTGTTTCAATATCCTTCGGACGCACTACGTTACAATTTAAAATGTCTGCCTGGAACTGCATAAGGAAATCATTCTGGGAGGCACCTCCGTCCACCTTCAGCTCTTTTAATTTGATGCCGGAGTTCCGTTCCATCTCCTCCAGCAAATCTCTTGTCTGATAAGCCATGGATTCCAGGGCGGCTCTTGCCATCTGCTCCTTCGTTGTTGCGGCTGTGATACCGATGAGCATTCCTCTTGCTCCCGTGTTCCAGTGAGGCGCGCCAAGACCGGTGAAAGCCGGAACGAAGAACAATCCTCCGTTATCCGGGATGCTCTCTGCCATTTCTTCTGTCTGGGCTGAGGTTTCCACAATATTCATCTTATCTCTGAGCCACTGCACCACCTGGCCTGCAATCAAAATGCTGGCTCCCATGGAATATTTCACCTTTCCGTCTTTGCCCCAAGCCACTGTAAGTAAGCCTTTTTCTGTTTCCGGCGCAGTGTCTCCCGTGTACATCAGAGGAACCGCGCTGGTTCCATATGTATTTTTTGCCGCACCCTCTTCGAAGCATGCCTGTCCGAACAATGCCGCAGACTGGTCTCCCGCAATACCTGTAATCGGAATCTCCGCTCCAAAATATTCCGGGTCTGTGTATCCGAAAATTCCAACAGAAGGTTTTATTTCCGGCAGCATACATTTTGGAATATTCAGCATGGCAAGCAGCTCGTCATCCCATTTTAATTCGTGGGCGTTCATCACCATGCTTCTTGCCGCATTGGAATAATCGGTGGCATGTACTTTTCCTTTTGTTAAATTGTAAAGAAGCCAGCAGTCAATACTTCCGAATAACAGTTCTCCTTTTTCTGCTCTCTCCTGCGCTCCCTCCACATTATCGAGAATCCAGCGGATTTTTGAGCCGGAATAGGTCGGGTCAATGACAAGCCCCGTTTTTTGGTTTACCATGTCATTATATCCCTTTTTGATTAAATCAGCACAAATATCAGCTGTTCGCCGGCATCCCCATACAATAGTAGGGGCAATTGGCTCTCCCGTTGCCTTATCCCATATAGTCGTTGTCTCCCTCTGGTTCGTGATACCTATGGCGGTGATATCTTTTCCGCTTAATCCGGCTTTTTTAATAGCGCTCTGTGCCATTCTCAGGGTAACGTCCCATACAGTTTTTCCATTTTGTTCCCACCAGCCGGAATTTGGATAAAACTGCTCATACTCTTCATAATCATAAGCGATCATTTTACCCTTTTCATTATAAACAGCTCCTCTTGAACCTGTGGTTCCCTGATCCATTACCAAAATATACTTTGCCATTTTGTAACCTCCTCTTTTTATATTGTTATCAGGCAAAATTCTTTTATTTTGCTGATTAGATTTCTTCTAAAATCAGGCTGCCAAATTTTCTCCGGTAAAAAAGAAGCCCTGCTTAATAAGACCGTACCCACGGCCTTATTAAGCAGGACCTTAACTCTTTCCTACACAGCTTTTGTTGTTAATTGTAACAGCTCCACCCACACTTCCCCTGACGGTTAAAATCATATAAATATGCTTCATCCTACTGAAAGTATGGCTGAACTATCCTATGGCTTTATACATCCGGCATGTCATTATAGAATATTTCTAAAATCTCTGCGGCGGATGCTGCGCCAGGGTCTAAATGTCCAATGGCACGCTCTCCCAGCCTCATGGCACGTCCTTTCGTTGCCACAATATTCCTGGTGGACTCCAGTCCTTCTTTGCCCGCTTCCACAGCCTTTGCCATGGCTTCCTTCGCCGGGGTTCCCTTTTCATATTCTGCCTTCATGGTTTCAACAGCAGGAACAAAGGTATCCAGCATGGTTTTTTCTCCGGTTGTGGATTTTCCCCGTTTTTTGATAATGGCAACTCCAGTCTCCATCATCTCAATAAACTCTGCAAAGGTTGCCCCTTCTTCCGGCCCCTTCTTTTTAATCGGAAGTCCGAATTTCATAAAAAAGCTTCCGTAAAGAGGTCCTGAAGAGCCTCCCACCTTATCAAGAAGAGCAGTCCCAACGTTTTTGTAGAAATCTTTCACACTCAGTTCTTTCCACGCTTCGATATTTTTATTGACCTCGCGAAAGCCAATGGAAAGATTCATTCCATGGTCACCATCTCCGATGGCGGAATCCAGCTCCGTAAAGTACTCTTTTCTGTTTTCTGCCAAAACAATTAAGTCTCTGATTACCTGAACAAAATATTCCTTCTCTAATATATACTCTTTCATTATTATCGCCTTTATTTATTAGATGGCTGTCTTTTTCAATCTATGATGACAGCAGACTCATTGATGATTATTTCTGAGTAAAGTATGGAGTGTCACAAGGTGCATCCATCAATTCTTTTAACTCATCATCCAGCTTCATCAAAGTGACTGACATTCCTGCCATATCCATGGAACATGCAAATGGGCCAACCAAAGCTTTGTATACCTTGATGCCTTTTTCTTCCAGAACCTGCGCCACTCTGCGGTAGCAGATATGTAAGTCAATCAGCGGCGTTGCGCCAAGACTATTGACCAGAACATAAACCTCGTCGCCTTCTACAAAAGGAAGATCTTTGATAATTGGCTCCATAATCTCGTCGATTACCTTATCAGCCGTATCAATTTTTCCTCTTCTTACGCCAGGTTCTCCGTGGATACCCATACCGATTTCCATATCGCCGTCTTCCATATCAAAGATAGGGCCACCCTTGGAAGGAAGTGTAGCGGAGGACATAGCTACGCCCATGGAACGGGTATTGGCATTTGCTTTTTCTGCCGCAGCCACTACCTCATCCAAATCAGCGCCTGTGGCAGCTTTTGCTCCGGCTACCTTAAATACGAAAAAGTCGCCTGCAATTCCACGTCTGTCCGGAATATTGTCAGAAGAAACCACGTCGTCTGTTACCAGTACAGTTTCCACTCTGATATCATCTTCCTCGTCTGCTTTTTCCGCACCCATATCAAAGTTCATCACGTCACCGGCGTAGTTACCATACAAATAAATACAGCCTTTTCCGTTATCGCAAGCCTTCGCAGCAGCATAGCAAGGATCCGGGGATGGCGAAGTATTGATGTTTCCAATCACAACTCCGTCGGCAAAATCTTCTCCCACATATCCGATAAACAGAGGTTCGTGCCCGGAACCGCCGCCGATAATGACACCAACCTTATCTTTGGTGCCGGCATCCTTTGCCACCACAACACGGCCCTGCGCTTCTTCCAAATCGCACATTTTTACATAATCTTTATGTGCCCCCACATAGCCTTCAATCATCTCTTCTACCACATCGTAAGGATCATTAAACAATCTTTTAATTTTGGCCATGACAATTACCTCCTGAAATCATACATATAAAAGCCATATAGTTGAAACCTCTCTCAGAGCGTACATCAGAGAAAAAGTTCTCTCTGGTTCAGGGTGACACGCACTCACACGCCCTTTTCTGAGGTAGGTATCCCTTCTCGTCTGCTGTATTATCACTATTTGATATTTCCCTGACGTCTCTGCTTTCCGAAACAATCAGAAAAACGGGACAATCATCATCAAAGTTTATGTGTATTCCTTGCCTCCTCAGATATGCGAATCACCTCATCGACATCATCTGATATCGTAGCCTGAACCACTCCTGCCAGCGCACCCTCCACCAAAGGTGCATCTACAAGCTGTACCTTATCTGCCAAATCTTCATCTATGATATCCATGGCGGTCTCCGCACTCAAAATAGAACTCCCTAAATCCGCATACACGAGAATGTGATCGCAATCTTCCATGGATTCAATCGCTTTCTGGATTCGGATGGCGCTTGTTCCAATCCTTCCCCCGTCTGCTCCTCCCGCAGCCTCAACCGGAACCGAACCATCGTTCATCTCATTTACAAGCTCCTTTAATCCTTTTGCTATGTACTCACTGTGAGACACAAGCACAACGCCTATTTTCGCCATAAGAGATATGTCCTTTCTGCCAACCATGTCACACACGACAGGCATTTGCATTTTATTTGACTGTCCATTATTAACCAACGTTTTTTTAATTGTTACAACTCCATAGTTATTTTATCCTATTATTTTAAAAAATTCAAGATATTTATGACCATTATATACAAAACCAAAGATGGCATAGCCAAATCATTACTTTTTCCATGCGTCTGATAATAGACAACCTCCAATGAAAACTCCCTTACAGAAAAAAGTCTGTTATCAGACATTTGTCGTTCTGTTCTCTTTCATGAACACCCCGGAACTGTAAACTGCTTACCGACTTTCCTGTAAAACGTCCCGGATGATTTTATTGAAATTATCCGCATTCCATGCAGAACGTCCGATAAACAATCCGTCAATATGTTCCATCTTGCTAAGACCCACCGCATTTTCCGGATTGACGCTTCCTCCATAAAGAACCGGAATTTCGGTGCCTTCTTCCCCAAATAATTCTTTGAGTGTCTCTTTAATCACAATATGAATTTCTTCTGCATATTCTTTGGTGGCAGGTTTTCCATTGACCCCAATGGCCCACACCGGCTCGTAAGCAACCCAAAGCTTTTTTGTCATTTCTTTTGTCACGCCATACAATCCTTTTTTCAATTGAATCCGAATCGTCTCCGCAGAAATTCCATATTCTTTTTCTTCTTCTGTTTCGCCCACACATAAAAGGGTGGTAAAATCATGACGCAAAGCACAAAGCACTTTTTTATTTTCCTCTTCATCCGTCTCACCAAGGACATGTCTTCTCTCAGAATGACCAATCATGACCAGATCTGTTCCGACTTCCTGAAGCATCAGAGGAGAGATTTCCCCGGTAAACTGCCCCTGTTCTTCCCAACCCATATTCTGTGCCCCTATCATCAGCAACTCTTCATCCTTTGTCTCGTTGGCATCTTTTAGGGTTGTGTAGGAAGGGATAACAAAAAGGGTAATTTTCTCACGGCTGATGTCCTTCGTCGCCTCCTGAAGAGACTTCACAAACTCTACCGTATCTTTGATGGTCTTATACATTTTCGTGTTCGTTCCAAAATAAAACCTTTTCTTCATGGAATGGAAACCCTCCTCTGATTATAAATTATTCTGCCTGTGCGCTCTCTTCTCCTTCTACTACATTAGCGTAACTCATGAGTGCCTTCAGCATTTTATTGTACACAATATCCTCTTTGATTTCGTCTTCTGTGTAGTATTCCATCACTTCTGCCTCATCTTCATATCCATAATCATCAATAAATGTCTGGATTTCCTTTTTGTAGTCCTCGTCGGAAACGGTGATGCCTTCTGCTTTCACCAGAAGATCCTGTACACAACGCTGCTTCAAAGACTGCTGTGCATATTCTTCTACGGTTGCTCCATAGTATTCTTTTATGAACTCTTCCACGTTCATTCCAAAATAATCTGCCCACTCTTCATTTTCTATTGTCTGATTTTCAATCTCCTGCTGTACGATATCTTCAGGAAAAGCTTTTTTCTGCTTACAATTGTCCATCACCTGTTCCCACAAATCATCCTGTACTGTTTGCTCTGCCTCGCTGGCATAAGCATCTTCCAGCTCTTTTCTTGTCTGCTCTTTATATTCTTCTACCGTGTCACACTCTGTATTTTCTTTGATAAATGCATCGGTAATTTCAGGGATGACTTCTTCCTGGATGCTGTTTATCGTCACTTCCATCTTACACTCTTTTCCGGCAACGGTATCATCATCATAGTCTGAAGGGAAGGTGTACTGAATCGCCACCGTGTCTCCCACCTTTGCTCCGGTCAGCTCGGCATCTAAATCATAGACATCCTCAATGCTGTACTCTCCGTCACCAATCTGCGTGTCTATATCGCTCTCCGAGTAGTCCTCATTTTTCTTCCCGTCAATCGTGCAGGTGTAGTCCATGTTGACAAAATCTCCCTTCTGCACGGTATCACGATCTGTAATTTCTTTATAATCCGCATAGTCTTCTGCCAAAAGCTCCAACTGTTCTTTCACTTCTTTTTCGCTCACCTTCACCGGTTCCATGGTCACAGTCAGACCTTTATATTCTCCCAGCTCCATGTACTCATCGGCATCCAGCTTTACCTCTGTAACTTCCGCAGTCTTTCCGGCTTCCGTCGTACCTTTCTCCGGGGCCTTTTCTGAGCTTCCACACCCACTCATCACTAAAATTGCAGTGCCAAACAATGCAGCTGATATTAATTTTTTCGTCATAAATACACCTCATTTTCTTTTTGTTTCAATTTATCTGGATGATATTTACTCTACCATCACAGCAAAAAAAACACAACCGCTTTCACAATACTTTCATACACGAAAGTAACTCCGAATTAATATCTTTCGACTCTCCCGTTCTTTCTCCTTATTTTCGCTCCAATTTCGCCTGACGATACCTGCTGATACACGCCATCAATTCCTGCTTTCTCGGAAGAACGGGCTGTCCACAGGAATAATTTTTCGACACAAAATATTCAAATCCAACTTTATCAATACGTTGATATATGTCATCAGCCAGACTGCAAATCTCCGTTCCCTTTTTCACGTTGGACAATATCCATGCCATCAGATAGGCAAGCCCGATGGTTTGTCCGTCATCGGACAGCTGTTCCAGATAGCGGACGTCGATGGACTCCCTGTCGATGAGTACCGTGTCCGTTCCCATGGCTTTTACCTTCAACCTTCCCGTTTTTTCCGGCATCAGCTTTCTGGCAAATACCGGAAGCTTCGTATCGTCTTCCGGATAAAGTCCCAGGATTCCTTCTGATTCACAGATGGCTTTTGCCTGTTTTGTCACATCCTTCACTTCATAATGATCCATCTGCAATACACAGTCTGCCACTGACAGATAGTCACCCGAACTTCCCACCACAATGATAAAAGATACTCCGTGACGCTCACTGAGAGAACGGATGTGACAAAGCAGAGTAGTAATCGGTTCTTTTTCTTCTGATACAAGACGAGCCATCACCTTGTCCCGAATCATAAAGTTGGTTGCCGACGTGTCTTCATCCAATAATAAAAGACGAGAGCCCGTCTCCAAAGCCTCTATGAGATTCGCCGCCTGCGAGGTACTTCCGCTGGCATTTTCTGTGGAGAAATCCGTGGTATCCTGCTTATTAGGAAGATGATTGATGAACATGGAAATATCTGTGTGCTTCACACTCCGTCCATCCTCCGCCCGGATTTTCATAGCTGTCTCTCTCGCTGCCACATATTCTCTTCCGTCCCCGGCAATGTGGTTATAAACGCCTTGCTCCAATGCTTTGAGAAGGGTGGACTTTCCATGATAACCGCCCCCTGTCACCACCGTGATACCTTCCGGGATGCCCATGCCCGTAATTTCTCCCTTGTGAGGAAGAGTAACGGAGATTCTTTTTTCTGGCGGAGAAGAAAATGCCACCGCATTTTTCATCGGCAAATCTGACACGCCGCTCTCCCTTGGCAAAATGGATCCGTCAGCCACAAAGGCTGCCAGCCCCCGCACTTCCAGCTCTTTTCTCAACGCTTCCTGATCATCTGCCAGCCAGATGGCACTTTGAAGCCGCTCTTTAGATTTGGCATCCCAGTTTTTATAAATCAGACAACTTTCTGCCAGCTTCGGCAATACTTCAAACAAAAGCTGTCCCATCTCCCTTGCCAAAATACTTCTTCCTCTGGCTGGAAATCCCATCTCAAACCGCAGCTCCATTTTATCTTCAGAAAAGACAACGGCGATTCGCTCCATCACCTTCTGTCCCGTCCGACAGGTTGTGATTCTTCCGCTTTTTCCTGAACCCATGACACTTTTATCCATGCGGCGCAGACTTCCTCCAAACCGCCGCAATACCTGATCTTCCAGAGAAAGCTTCCTCACCTTGCTTCTCTGATATTCTTCCGGAAATCCGTGATTCCTCTTGCTGATCTCAAACCGCAATCTGGAAGGGGAAGCAAACGGGTCCCCCTGCACATGATCTATATGCAACACATATCTCCCATAATCATAAGAACCTGCCAGACTCTTATACATTCCATAACTTTTATGATCCATTTTCGGCAGCATCCGCCGCAAATCTTCTATCTTATTCATCACACTACAACCTCCTTTTTCTCTGTCTATCTCCCACTTACACAACTTCCATAACGCTCTTTCGTATATTTATCACAATTGTTACTCTCCCAATCCAACCTCATTCATCTATCCCGCAATTTAAAGAAAAAAAAGCTTTGCACCTCCAAACTGCCCGACAGCAGCCGGTCAACAGAAATCCAGTCTCCAAAAGCGCTGGTGGCTCGCTTTGGCAGATAATTAGAATCCAGCAGAAGGAACTTCTTTGTCTTCTTATCATAATCTGCAATCGCCACATAATGCCCCGGCACATGAACCACCGCCACATCTCCCTGCTGCAATTTTTCTTTCAACAAATCAATGCTGCCGCTTCGCCCGTCCCAGGCAAAATTATATTTTTTTCCAAATTTTTTACAGGCCGCTTTGAAAATACCGTCATCGGTTCCGCTGCCCACAATCCGATAATTTTTCTCCACCGCATAATCCGCCAGCTCCATTACATCCATGTACTGACCGGAAAGGGCATATACTGCATTGACCGCTGATAAAATACCGCATCCCGCTGTTCCCATGCTGCCTCCTCCGCCATAGGGTGTGCCGCACCACTGGGGGTCATATTGAGTAAAGACCATGGGCCGCTCACTTTCAACCATCTTTTCCACTGCGCTGACTCTCCACTGTGTCTGCTTCGCATTCCTGCCATCGGTGAGCATCCAATGATTTCTTTCATTTTGGGCGACAAACTGACGGGTACTTACACTCTGTATGGCAAAGGAGCCGACATTTCTGTAAAAGCAAAACAGTCCATTCTCCCCGTCTTCCTCCTCTGTCCAGCACAGCTTTCCTCCATCTTCCGGTTTCACAGCCAGATACTTCCCCGTTTCCTGATTTTTCACGAAATATTCCCGGGCAGACACCGCCGTCAATTCTACGATATAAGGATTATAATTTTTAAAATTCGCCTGCTCTTTCATAGGAAGTCCGCCGTCTTCATCATCCTCGTAGCCACATTGCAGACGATAAATCCCATCAGCCAGGACTTGTTTCTCTCTCCCGTCATAACGCAAGCTGTCAGAAAAGTCTTCCTTTGTCATCCAACCGGTGGCGTACCCTCCCTTCGTCTCATATACAACCTGCCGTCCGCCATCATTCTCACTGACTGCTATCACGCCGGAATACTTCTTGGCCTTGTCCTGCACCTGACTAAAAGAGGAATCAGCGTACACATGCATGGTCTTTCTGATGGTGACGTACACCCCCGGATATTCCGGGTTTTCCAGGAAAGTACCCAAAGAAAACCAACCCGAACCTGCCTTCTCTCCGCTGACATAGTCTCCGTACAACCCTCTCTCAGAAGAAGCATATGCCGTCAGCTTCAGCCCGCTGCCATCCACCTGCGCCATCTCTTTTGACAGAGCGGCATCTTCATACACCGGCACGCTATCACATTGAATGGATTGGGCAGCCAACGGCTTTTCTCCCATGTCATAAGGAAGAGAAGCTGCCTGAGTACGCAGACCGGATGCCATGAGGGCAGACAGGCAAAATAAAACGGCCAGACATAACTTCAGATTGGCAAGAGCATCGGCAAGACTGCTGTTCACCTGCTCTTTTTCTTCTTTTTTCATCTTTTTCATGTAGTTTGCCACATCTTTTCTGGATACCCCGGCACCCTCTTTTTTCCGACGCTCTTCAAAAGCCTTCATAGATTCCTTATGACCGCAGACGCAGACAAATTTCTGATTGTCTTTTTGACCAATCAATTCCATTTTTTTATGACAGACCGGACAGCGGGCATTGGTCAGACGGGAAACTCGTTCCCGATGTCCACATTCTCTATCCTGGCATACCAGCATTTTTCCCTGTTTTCCGTTGACGGCCAGCATCCGCTTTCCACATTCTGGACAGATTTTATTGGTGAGGTTCTCATGGCGGAAGGTCCCGCTTCCCCCCTGAATCTCTCCGGTCAATTCTCTGGTATAGGAACGGATTTCTTTCATGAAGGCGTCCTGGCGCAGTTTTCCGGAAGCAATGGCAGACAGTTTCCCTTCCCATTCCGCCGTCAGCTCCGGTTTCTTTAAATCTTCCGGAACAAGAGATAATAGTTGTCTTGCCTTGCCGGTGATATGGATTTCATTCTCTTTTTTCTCAATGAGAAAGGAACGAAAGAGCTTATCAATGATATCGGCCCTTGTGGCCACCGTGCCAAGTCCTCCCGTTTCCTGCAAGGTTTTCGCAGCCTGCTTATCTCTGCTCTCCATATATTTTACCGGATTTTCCATGGCCTGCAAAAGCGTTCCCTCCGTAAATCTGGCAGGAGGCTTTGTCTTGCCCTCCGTCCTGATTAAAACCGGAACACCGATTTTTTCTCCTTTGACCCATGCAGGAAGCACCGTCTCCTCCTGCCCTCCCTCGTCAGATAATACTTCTTTATACCCTCTTTGCACCGGGACATTTCCCTTCGCCACGAAGGTCTCTCCTCCGCAGACTACAGTCACCGTAGTCTGCTCATATTCATACGGCGGATAAAGTACCGCCAGAAATCTGCGGACAACCAAATCAAAAATTTTCTTTTCGTCCACAGAAAGCTGCGCCAATATGGCCGGCTGTTCCGTGGGAATGATGGCATGATGATCTGACACCTTTTTATCGTTGACAAAGGATGCATTGCCCCTGATATTTCCTCTCAAAATATGATTGGCATAAGTGCGGTACGGCCCCACCGCCACCGCCTTCACTCTGTCCTTCAACGTTTCCGCCACATCCACCGTCAGATAGCGGGAATCTGTTCTCGGATAAGTAAGTATTTTATGACGCTCATAAAGACTTTGCATCAGATTCAGAGTCTGCTTGGCAGAAAAACCAAATCGCTGGTTGGCATCTCTTTGGAGAGAAGTTAAATCATACAGTCCTTCCAGACGAGAAGATTTTTTCGTCTTCTTCACCCCGGTAACCTGTCCTTCTCCCACCTTTGCCTTCTCATAGGCATTCTCTCTCGTTTCCTTAGAAAAAAGAGAAGAACTGCCACTTTTCTTTTCCTGCCAGGTAAAGGTCGTCCCCTTCCACTTCGCCTGCAAACCATAATAAGACTTTGGCACAAAATGGCGAATTTCTTCCTCTCTGGCAGCAATCATGGCAAGAGTTGGCGTCTGTACCCTTCCGCAGGAAAGCTGAGCGTTGTATTTACAAGTCAGTGCCCTGGTGGCATTGATTCCCACCAGCCAGTCGGCCTCAGCTCTCGCCACCGCCGCCCGGTACAGATTTTCATATTCCTTTCCATTTTTCAGATGGGCAAAGCCGTCCCGAATGGCCTTGTCCGTGACAGAGGAGATCCAAAGACGCTTCAACGGTTTTTTATTGCCCGCCTTGGCAAGAATCCACCTTGCCACCAATTCTCCCTCTCGCCCTGCGTCGGTGGCAATGATAATTTCCGAGACATCCTTCCGGATAATCTGTCCTTTCACCGCCTGAAAGTGTCCTCTCGTCTGAGGAATTACCACCAGTTTGAGCCGCTCCGGCATCATGGGCAAATCTTCCATCCTCCATGTTTGAAGCTTTTTGTCGTACCCTTCCGGATCGGCCAGCGTCACCAGGTGTCCCAGTCCCCAGGTTACGATATAATCTTTTCCTTCGATATAGTTTTTTGTCTGTTTTGTACAGTGAAGCACTCTGGCGATATCTCTGCCCACCGAGGGCTTCTCTGCAAGTACTAACTTCTTCATAATGCCACTCCGTTTTTTCTCCGACATTTTATCGGATTTCTTTTCATTTTTCCTATCCACTGCTGTTTTCTTCGATAGGCGATAATATGCTCATCCTTATACAAGACGGACAGAAATCATCTCCTGTCTCCCATATATTTTTTCAATTCCGGCAGGCTGACATCGCATTTTCTTTCCAACCCTTCTAAAATAGAAGCCAGTCCATCTTTCACATGAACCGCATCAATGCCTAATGCTTTTGCCGCCTCGCAGTTCGCCTTTAAATCATCAAAAAATACTGCATTTTCCGGCGAAATGTCATAACGTTTCAACAAAGTTTCATAAATATCTCTGTGGGGCTTTATCTGATGAACATCAAAAGAGAAAACTTCACCGTCCACCAGGGAAAGAAAAGGGAAATTGGGACGGGTATGTTCCAGCAAGGTTTTTCCGTAATTCGACAAAATATATATTTTAAATCCCTTTTCATGGAGGGTGGAAACCAAATCCTCAGAATAATCAAAAGGAACACAAATCTCATAAAAATGCTTCCAGATGTGATTCATTTCCTCTGCATATTCCGGCGCCTCTTTCTTCATCTGCGCAAAAATTGTTTCATCTCCCCGGATTCCCCAGTCAAAATCTTCCCAGAGCGGACTTTGAAACATCGCCTTTGCCAACCCTTCTTTTTTCTTTTTATCATATCCCATATCATCCAGTAAATTTCTCCAGCGGAAATTTACCAGAACCATCCCCATATCAAAAATGATTGTCTTCATTCGTATTCCTCCATTCTCCTGACAAATTTCCTCCTACTAAACATACAAAAAGGCGCACAGACAATCTTCCTGTATCGTCTGTACGCCCCTATCTTCCGTCTTCTTCTGCCATATTCTTTGCCAAAAGAAAAGAAAATATTTTTTCTTACAGTGTGCGAAAAACTTCCGGCAGTTTACAGACCGATTAATGAATAGCTGTCCCTTCCGGTACGCTGTCGTCCACAAAGATAACCTTGCAGCCGCAATCGTCATGAGTCGCTGCCAAAAGCATACCGTTGCTCTTGATACCGGCAAATTTTGCCGGTTTTAAGTTCGCCATAACAATAATTTTCTTTCCGATAAGCTCTTCCGGCGTATACTCATCACGGATGGAAGATACGATCACTCTGTCCCCCAGACCGTCAAACAACGTCAACTTCAGAAGTTTTTCTGCGTTTTTCACAACCTCACAGGCAGTAATTTTGCAGACGCGCATATCCATCTTGTCAAACTCGTCAATGGTAATCTGAGATTTCACCGGCTCGATGGCACTCCGTCTGGCTTCTTCTTCCGCCGCCGCTTTGGCTGCCGCCGCTTCCTCTGCAGCGATTCTCTCCGCCTCTGCCTTTGCCGCCTCTGCCAGCTTCTTCTCCTCCTCGGTCTGCGGCGTGGAAAAGTCCAGCAGCCCCAGATATCTTTGTGGCTCCACAGCGTACAAGAACAGATACAGTCTCGGTCCCGCCGCCTTTCCAATCATGAGATTGTAGGCATTTTTAAAGAAGTTGGCCTGCACTGCCTTTTTATTTTCCTCATTAAAGTTCGGATCCGCTTCTCTCGGAATCGTATAGATAAATGTGTTAAGTTCATCTAAGTTATACTCGCCTTTTTCGATATAATCATGAAGAAGCTGAATCTCTTTTTTCTCTACCTCGGATAAGGTATTGTAATAATCCCAGTTTCTGTAACCCAACAGGGTATTCATATTCTGCGGCGCACATTTTTCCAACCAGTACTTTGCCAGATCCAGCCTCTCGGCAAACTCTTCCTTTGAATATGGATTGCCGATTTTTTCAAAAACGGTCTCCAGCATGTCCGGGTTAAAATCTACCACAGAACCGAAGTTCACAATCTGCTGCATCGGCACCGGATAGAGAGTTCTTCCCTCAATCATGCAGTTGTGCATGATGCCTTCGATGTAATCAAAATTTTTTCCTTTGCCCGCCTGATAAACTTTGAGCATTTTATCGAACTCAAAATACTGGCGAAGAATCTCATCATCGAAACAGAAATCAAATGCCTTGTTCGGCTCTGATTTAGAATAAAGCCACAAAATTACTTCCGGCTGATAAATCTCCAATAATGTTTCCGGCGTCAGATTCAGACCGGTGGAACCGGACATTTTGCCCGTAGTTCCCTTGATGCCGATGAACTCATACCCCTTAAACATCGGCGCATTGATGCCGAAAATCTTTTTAGCAATGATTTTGCTGGTGTCATAACTTCCACCCGGACTTGCGTGGTCCTTGCCGCCCGGCTCAAAATCGACGCCCTCCACCATCCAGCGCATCGGCCAGTCAATCTTCCATGCCAGCTTACAGTTGAAATCCTTGCGGAAATCCCAGGTGCCGCTGTGGCCGCATTTACAGGTGTACTCGCAGGTCGTTCCGTCCTCGGAGGAGGATAAGATGGTCGTCTCGTCCTTTCCACAAACCGGACAGTAGATACTCACCGGATAGTAAGCTTCCCTCTCCTCCGGTGTTGCTTCCTGCTGGCGGAACTTATCTAAAATATCAAAAATTTCTTTTCTCTTCTGAATCGCCTGAATCACATATTCTGCGTACTTACCACTCCGGTAATTCTCGCTCTGTCTTCTGGCATCCACCTTAATGCCAAAGCGGGACAGAGAAGCTTCAAACTCTTTTTCAAAATGCTCGGCATAAGAACCACAACATCCATAAGGGTCTTTCACATCCACATAAGGCTTTCCGATGTCCTCCTCCAGCTCCGGCGCAATTTCCTTTACGTTTACCGGAACTTTGCGAAAACGGTCAAACTCATCCCAGGAAAATAACAGACGGGCTTTTTTTCCCTGTTTTAACAATGCTTTATATACAAAATAGCTGGTAGCAATGTCTCTGAAATTACCAATGTGAATGGAACCGGACGGGCTGATTCCCGCTGCACAAACGTACTCCTCCTTATCCGGGGACCTCTTAATAATATCTTTTGCAATCTTCTCAGACCAATGCATTCCTTTTCCTCCTAAACTAACCCTATGGTTTTTATCTCGATTCACCACCTGCGCTCTGATTCCAGGCGGGAACTTACTCACATCTAACGCAAATACCCCATCGGCATTTGCCATAGAGAGCCATTTTCCTCATCTTTTCTCATCATAGAAAAAAGCTCATAGTCAATTAGAAATTATAGCAAATGCCATGGGGCATTTCAAGATAAACTTATATTTTATTATCTTAGTAAACTTATATTTCATTATCTTAGCATATATCTGCGGCAGTATTTTTTTCCAAACCTTGATATGCCGCTAAATCAAGCTGGTTTTCTTCCGTCGCAGCAACCAGAACCGCCGCCGTCGCAGCTCCCACCACGTTCGTGGCCGTGCGTGCCATGTCTATGATGCTGGAAACCGGTGAAAGCAGCACAATGACCTCAACCGGAAGCCCCGCCGCGACAAAAAGCGCCGTGGCCGTGATGGTCGCCGTCCCCGGAACTCCAACGCTCCCCACAGCTACAATGAGTGCCAGGACAATCAGAAAGCCATATTGCATCGGCGTGTAAGTAATTCCCAGAATCTGCACGGCAAACACCGCCAGCAAGACCGGCCACATTCCGGCGCATCCCGGCATTCCAAGGTTTGCGCCCAGACTGGCGACAAAAGAGGCAATATCCTCGTTGACCCCCATCTTTTTCAACTGTGTGACTGTAACCGGAATGGTCCCAACACTACTTTGAGAAGTAAAGGCAACTACCCCGGCCGGCCAGATTTTTTTGAAAAATGGAATCGGATTCAATTTGCCAATCACCCACAAAAGGACACCTTCCACCAGGAAAGTCTGGATGGCGCACACTACATAAGCAAGAACCAGCACGCTCAGGAGCGGCAGCAGATCCCCCAGAGAACTCCGGCTTACTGCCCTGGCAATCAGAGATAGAACTGCGTAAGGAGTAAAAGAAATCACAATACTGACCACTTTTCCCATCACCTTGTCCCCGGCATCAATGAAGGCCTTGAACGGCGCCGCTTTTTCAGGCTCTTCTTCCGAAAATTTATTAAATGCGATGCTCACCAGAATCAGAAAAATCACAATGGGAACTACCTCTCCACCAACCCAATGGGCTGCCAGATTTTGAGGAAATAAGGAGACCAGCGTATCAACGATTGTCGGCACTTCGGCAGCCTCGTAATCCGTCGCCAGTTCATAAGTAAACCCTGCTCCAACATTTGTGACAATTGCGGCAACCAGCGTGATCACACTGGCTGTCAGCGTATTTAGCAACAAAAATACAACCGTTTTCCAGCCGATGTTTTTCAGCCGGATGGACAATCCAAGGTTGGTGATGCTGGAAATGATGCTGAATGCCAGCAGAGGAATCACCAAAGCGGAAATCACACGAGAATACACGGCGCCAAAGGCGGCAACATATGTGTAATGTCCCTTAAAAACCAAACCAACCACGATTCCAAACGCCGTTGCCAAAATGGTGCAGACACCAAAATCCCATTGTTTTTTCTTATCCAAATAATACAACACTGCGAAAAAAGCCAGCGTCAACAGCAAAGCTCCCCATTCTAAAGGTTCAAAACTCATCATTATTTTCCTCCTAAATCAATAAATAAACTGAAATCATCGTTCTCATCTTTCATCATGAAGCAATCTCTCTCGTATTCAAGATGCTTCTGTTCCGGTTCCAATCAATAAAAAAACCGGAAGCTTTTGACAAGCTCCCGGACAAATGGCAAATAAGATAACAGGCAGGTTACAACTGTGTATCACGTCGAGGTGCAAACAAGCATAACTGCACCCCAGCCATATTATATGCCCGGGAGTTTAACATTCGACAACACATGCTGCTATTAAATTTATAAGTTGCGAATCCAGTCATTGTTTCCGTCTCCTTTCCAGCAATCTGCTTCAACTAATGAGACCATTATATTACTATTTACCTACTATGTCAATAGGTTTTAAAGATATTTTTTTTGTAAACGTTGTCTGAATCTTAGCTGTTTAATCCTTCATTTTGATTTTCCCACTCTCTGCCACTGATGGCATCCGAATCACGAAGAACATTCATCCGCAGCATTTTCGACTTACCGCCATGCCAAGCCAGATTCCCATCAGGCACAACAGTACGCTGCTTATCATGTACAATACAGAAAGACCATGTCTTCCGTTTTCCATCAATATAAAGCTTTCCAACGAGAAAGTAGAAAAAGTGGTAAATCCGCCACAAAGTCCTGTCTTTAAAAACATCATCCAAGACTGGGATATATTTTTTTGAGCAGCCAGTCCCGTCACAAAACCAATCATAATCGCTCCTATCACATTGGTGCATAATGTCAATACCGGGAACTGTCCCTTCCATAATATCAGGCTGATGGCGTATCGCATCATGGAGCCAAGGGCGCCTCCCATACCCACAAATAAAAAATTCATCGGTATCCTCCTTTTTTTACTTTTCTGATTCTTTTACTTTGACAATTGATATTCGTTCTATCTATGCCAAATATGCCGTCATAACAAAGAGAATTGCATCTCCTGCACTTCGCTTGCAGCACACAACAAAACAGAACTGCGTCTCTTCGCAGATAACTCCGCACGGCTCGCAATTCTGTTTCACCGATCGTCTAATGATTAGGCAGACGGATAGTATCCGAACACGCCTGAGTCAGCGGATATTCTCCGTCTGCCTATTTAAAAAAAAATGCCGATAACCCTATACTTCTGTACAGAAATCATCAGCTTATCAGCAGCTCAGCCGCGCCGTGAACCGCCTGTTTTCACTTTTTTACCGTGCGGTTGGCTTTGTACGACTGTCAACAGACGTTACCTCTACAGTTAGCTCGAACCAGGCACCCTTGCGGCACACAGAAAAACACTTCTTAGTGCTGCTTCGTTCCCGACCTGACACGGTTCAAAGGTCTCTGTTGCGCAAGACCCAATTGTCAACACCACTTATAAAGGGCAGCTCCATCCACAGAACATCCGGGGCCAACCATCACTCCTGCTATAGCGGATTGCAGGTACAGGACGCCGCTAACTCCCCAGCTGCACGGTAAGTATCAGTATAAATGATTTTCAAACATCTGTCAATGTTCTTTTTCACTCTTTCACTCATGCACTTTTCGCCCTTTCACTCATGCTCGCAACGATTCATCCGTAACATCTCCGGTTCGCAGCTACCATTATTCTCCGCTTTTTCTGCTTTTTCTTTCTTTTTTTTCTCCCGAAGCCCCCGAAAAAATGTCGAGAGCATCTCTGAACATTCTTCTTCCAAAACGCCTCTTGTCACTTCCACCTGATGATTAAATTCTTTCATTTCCAGAAGATTTAGAATAGATCCACCACAGCCCGCCTTCGGATTCATGCTGCCAATGACCACCCTCGGAATCCTCGCCTGCACAATGGCGCCCGCACACATCTGACATGGCTCTAAAGTGATGTACATGGTACATTCCTCCAAACGCCAGTCTCCTGCCTTTTTGCAGGCTTTACTGATGGCCAGCAGCTCTGCGTGAGCCAGCACTGTCTTATTTTTATTTCTCTTATTGTAACCTCTGGCAACAATACGCCCATCGCTGACAATGACACAGCCGATGGGCACATCTCCGATGTCCTCCGCCTTTTTTGCCTGACGGATGGCCTCCTTCATAAATCTTTCGTCTTCTGTATATTTTTTCATTCTTTATTTTTCCTTCTCCTTACATTGTTATTCATTCGACTGAGCAGAAAGCAAATGCAGCCAATATCCAAATCCTCCCGTTTTAATTCGATTTTCCGTCATGGACAAAAACAGCGGAAATTGATAAATCTGTGCCATGTACCGCTCTCTGTTCCCATAAATACCTGGAACTCCCACACAGTATCTTTCTTCTCCTCCGTATCGAACTTTTCCTGCCAGCAAATGCTGGTATATCCGGTATCCATTTTTCAAAAATTGATTATTCGCCAATTCCCTTTCCTCCGGCGGAAGCATTTCAAGCTGTTCTATCGTTATCTGCACACCCTGACCAAAGGCCGGATTAAAAATGTTATCCACTTTCCTTCCTTTTTCCTGCAATTCTATCCACATTTTTTCAAAAAATGTATCCTTTTTCTGAGGAAGAGGCTTCTCCACTTCTGCCTTCTCAATATCGGATTCTTCTTTCTCCTCCTTCTCCCATCCTTCTTCACACTCTTTTTTCTCTGCGTCTTCCCCGCATTTTCCCTCGTCTTCTTCTTTCTTCTCCTTTTCCTTCCCTTCTTCACACTCTCTTTTCTCTGCGTCTTCCCCGCATTTTCCCTCGTCTTCTTCTTTCTTCTCCTTTTC
>JAUNJG010000008.1:57426-65117 GCA_030533385.1 Eubacteriales bacterium
CTTCCCTTCTTCACACTCTCTTTTCTCTGTGCTGTCCCCACATTTTTCTTCGTTCCCTTTTTGAGCTGCCGCCCTCTGTCTTTCCTCCTCGTCTTTCTTTGCTACTTTATCTTCGCCTTTTTCTCGGATTTCTTTTTCTTCTTCCTCTTTTTTCTTCTCTCCATCTTCTCGTTTTTCTATTCCGTCATACACGTTTTCTGACTTCTCACCGTCTGACTCTTCCTTTTTGTCCTCTTTTTCTACATTCTTTGGAAAAATCTTTTTCTCCATCAAAGATTCTAGCGGTATTTCGTCCCCTATCCACACACTGCCATAACAAGGAAATGTTTCACAAAGAATTCCTTCTTCCCCTATTTTCCGTTTTTCTTCTTTTTTAAGTGTCTCTCCTGATGACACCTCCTTTTGCATGGCAACTTTTGCGTAAGGATAAGAAAAAGAATTTTGCCAAAAGAGCAGTACACCGTATTGATTTCTAATCTCAAATTTTTCTGCAAGCTGCTCTTTTTTACAAATAATAATATGCTCTTCTCGCCCCTGACTGACCGTCAGAGTATCAATCGGAATTAATTTCCAACTCTCTCCCTCCCTTGTATATACACAAAGAAGAAGTTTCGTGTTTTCCATCAACCGCTCATCTACAATTTGCACCGTCATCTTTATTCCGTCACTTTTTTGCTCTGCCTTCACAAAACCTTTGCAGTCCTTTTTTTGTTTTCTGTCATAACGATATAAATAAGAGAGTATTCTATGATATTCTGCCATGAAAATACTCCTTTTTTCATTAATGTATTCTCTATCTTTTATATTATGACTGCCGCCTTTTCCAAAGACTTTATATTCTTTCCTTTTTTATTGCTCTGCTAACCGAACAACGACTGTTTTTACTCAGATAACAAGTCTGCCAGCCGGGCAAACTGTGCCAAATCTAACTTTTCGCCTCTCACTGACGGAGAAAGCTCCATCTTTTCCAGCGCTCTTGCCACCTTTTCTTTGTCCACCCGCAATTCACTAGAATTATGCAGTCCATTTTGCAGCGTTTTGCGCCGCTGGTTAAATGAAGCCCGAATCAGCTTGAACATAAAGGAAGCATCCTTCACTGCCACCGGCTTTTCTTTATGACGAGTAAGACGAATCACCGCAGATCCAACCGCCGGTCTTGGCATAAAACAATTCGGCGGTACATTTGCCACGATATACGGTTCTGCATAATATTGCACGGCCAGAGAAAGTGCGCCATACTCCTTGGAACCGGGACCACTTTGCATTCTGTCCGCCACCTCTTTTTGCACCATGACCGTCACAGAATCCAAAGGCACTTCACTTTCAAATAATTCCATAATAATTGGCGTCGTTATATAATAAGGAAGATTCGCCACCACCTTGATTGGACGACCGGCATTTCTTTCTTCTGCCAGCTTTTGAATATCCAATTTTAAAATATCTGCATGAATGACAGTGACGTTAGAATAGTCTGATAACGTATCTTCCAATATCGGAAGAAGATTTTTATCAATTTCCACTGCCACCACTTCCCTGGCTGCTTCCGCCAGATACTGGGTCATAGTTCCGATGCCCGGTCCAATTTCCAGCACAAAGTCTTCCGATCCAATATTGGCTGCCGCGATAATTTTATCCAACACATGCGTGTCAATCAAAAAATTTTGTCCAAACTTTTTTTGAAAACGGAAACCATATTTTTGAAGTACCGCTATCGTTTCCTGCGGGTTTCCCAATGTTGCCATATTTGCTTTTTCCTTTCTCTCACACGAAAGACCTGCTCGCAGGTCTCCGCAAAAATGTTTCCATGTATCCAAACCTTTCTTTTTTCTTCTATAAAAATATTTCTATATGCGGTACAGGCGACAGGCATTTTCATAGGTCACCTTCTCCACCTCTTTCGGGGTAGTCCCCCGCAAATCTGCAATTTCTTGAATAATCAGAGGAAGGTAGGCCGAAGTATTTCTTTTTCCTCGATGCGGCGTCGGCGCCAGATAAGGGCAGTCCGTCTCCACCAAAATATTTTCCAGCGGAATCTCTGCTGCTACTCGTTTCAACACTTTAGAATTTTTAAATGTCACCACTCCTCCGATACCAAGGAAATAGCCCATCTTCACATATTCTCTCGCCATCTCCAGAGAAGAAGAATAACAATGAATCACTCCTCCTGTCGTTCCCGCATGTTCTCTCTTCATGATATCAAAAGTATCCTGCGACGCATCCCGGCTGTGTATCACTACCGGAAGATTCTCTTCCTTCGCCATCCTGAGCTGACGAACAAACCAATCTTTTTGCACTTCCTTTGCATCCTGATCCCAATAATAATCCAGACCAATTTCTCCCACAGCCACAACTTTTTCTTTCCGACAAAGATTTTTCATCTCAGCCATCCGATCCTCGTTTAAATCACTGACCTTACACGGATGAATCCCCACAGTGCCGTATAAAAAGGGATATTCCTCCACCAACGACAGAGACCTCATCATATCCTCCCAACCATTGCTGATATTCACTACCCGCTCCACCCCGGCATCTATCAGATGCGACAGTACCTCATGCCTGTCCTCATCATACTTCCTATCATCATAATGTGCATGCGAATCGAAAATCATAACAAACCTCCGCCTTATCCTCTATGTTAATCTATCTTACTTACCATGGCGCTCCTCTTGATTCGCCACACTTTTCTGAACATCACATTCCGTCCCTTTTATATCCGGGCAGACGAATAATATCCGAACATGCCTGAACAGGCGGATATTCCCCATCTGTCTAAGTATAAGTATACGCCTTTGTGACACATCTGCCCGAAAAATCAGGAAATTATTTACCTATACAAAAAGGCCGCTGCTTACGCAGCGACCTGTCTCATCATCAGCAGATTTCCGCTCCGGACGGCATCTCCTTCTCAGGAACTACGAGAGAAAGCTCTCCATCCTCATTCTCCGCACAAAGAAGCATACCCTCGGACAGCACGCCCGCCAGCTTGGCCGGTTTTAAATTCACAAGAACCATCACCTTTTTGCCAACCATTTCCTCCGGCGTATAATGGGCTTTGATGCCAGACACGATCTGCTTTACCTGGCTGCCGATTTTCACCTGAGAACACAACAGCTTCCTGGACTTTTTCACCGCCTCACAGGCAATAATCTCGCCCACCTGGAACTGCATCTTTCCAAACTCCTCAAAAGTAATCTCTTCCTTCGGCTCTATGTCAATCACCGGCTCCTCTTCCTTTGATTCCTCCGGCTTCTGTCTCGCCGCATACATTTTCTCTACCTTTGCAAGTATTTCCTTCATATCCAATCTTGCAAAAAGAATCTCCGGCTTCTCCACCACATGATTTCCGGATGGATACAAGCCAAAGCTTTCCAGCTCTTCCATCGTTCTCTCAGAAGAATTTAACTGGGTAAAAATCCGCTCCGCAGTCTCCGGCATAAACGGTGCCAGCAAAGAAGCACCCATGGTGATGCCTTCCACCAGATTATAAAGAACGGTAGACAGCCTGTCTTTTTTCTCCGGATCCTTCGCCAATGCCCACGGCATAGTCTCGTCAATATACTTGTTACAGCGTTTGAACAGGTTAAAAATCTCTGTCATGGCGTCAGCCACCCGCAGCCCCGCCATCTTCTGTATCACCTTGTCCCTGGTGCCGCAGGCCGCCTTTATGAGATCTTTATCCACATCCTCTTCCACGCCACTCTTCGTCACCACTCCGCCAAAATACTTGTTGGACATGGAGATGGTACGATTGACCAGATTTCCCAGCGTGTTGGCAAGATCGGAATTCATACGTTCCACCAGAAGCTCCCAGGTGATTACGCCATCATTTTCAAATGGCATTTCATGGAGAACAAAGTAGCGCACGGCATCCACGCCGAACAAATCTACCAAATCATCGGCATAAATCACATTTCCTTTGGACTTGCTCATTTTGCCATCTCCCTGCAAAAGCCACGGATGTCCGAACACCTGCTTTGGCAGAGGCAAATCTAAAGCCATGAGGAAAATTGGCCAGTATATCGTATGGAAACGAATGATATCCTTTCCAATCAAATGTAAATCAGCCGGCCAGAATTTCTGGAACAACTCACCATTTTCTCCATCACAGTCATATCCCAGTCCGGTGATATAGTTTGTCAGTGCATCCAGCCAAACATAGGTGACATGTTTCGGATCAAAATCCACCGTGACTCCCCAGGAAAAAGAGGTGCGGGACACACATAAATCCTGCAAACCCGGGAGCAGGAAGTTATTCATCATCTCGTTCTTTCTGGATTCCGGCTGAATGAACTCAGGGTGAGTATTGATATGCTCGATGAGACGATCCGCATACTTGCTCATTTTAAAGAAATATGCCTCCTCCTTGGCAGGCTGGCACGGGCGTCCGCAATCCGGACATTTACCATCTACCAATTGAGATTCCGTAAAAAAGGACTCGCAAGGCGTACAGTACATACCCTCGTAATGCCCTTTATAAATATCTCCTTTTTCGTATAATTTCTTGAAAATCTTTTGTACCTGTCTTTCATGGTCTGCATCGGTGGTACGGATAAATTTATCATAAGAGGTGTTCATCATATCCCAGATTCGCTTAATCTCTCCGGCGGTGCCATCTACAAATTCCTTAGGAGAAACTCCGGCCTCCTGCGCCTTCAACTCAATCTTTTGTCCATGTTCGTCCGTTCCGGTCTGAAAGCGGACGTCATATCCTTCTTTTCTTTTAAATCTTGCAATGGCATCGGCAAGGACAATCTCGTAAGTATTGCCAATATGCGGCTTTCCTGATGTATATGCAATCGCTGTCGTGATATAATATGGTTTTTTACTCATAGCTGCCTCCTGTTTTTTATCTGTAAAATCGAACCTTTTTTGTTCCATTTTGCTCCATGCGTATTTCATTATTATAGAATAAACCTGTCGGTTCGTCTATGGTTAAATTACTGAAAAATTAATAGTTTTCCTTTTCAATTCATAGTATAATATGAAAAACCCATGAATGTAAAAGGGAAAGGAGCTTTTTCATGAATCTTAACACTAGAAAATACCGGTTATTTTTCCCCCTGTTTCTTTTTTTACTGCTGTCTCTCGCCGGATGTCAAAAACAAAAAACCTCATCCGATGATGCCTCTTTTCGAGCCTTCACAAAACAATGCTGGGAAGAATTTGTTTCTGCCGACGCCATCAGCCTTCATTTTAAACTGTCCGACCCGTCTTCCTACGGCATTTCTGAACAAAGCTCTCCTTCCTACGGTGACTTTTCTTTTGAAAAACAGCAAAAAGAATGTATCCGCGCCAGAGAACTTCTTTCTGAACTGCAAGATTTTTCTCCCCAGCGCCTTTCTCCTGAAAACCAGAGAACCTACGCCATTTTTCAAAAAGCACTGGAAAATATTTCCTCCTCGGAAGATTACATTCTTCATCAATCCCTCCTCGGAACGAACGGCGTCCCGTCCCAAATTCCCGTCACGCTGTCAGAATACTATTTTACCAACGAAAAGGACGTGAAGACATATCTTTCTTTGGTAAACCAGATTCCTGCACTTTTTGAACAGCTTCTCTCTTTTGAAGAAAAACGCCGCAGTGCAGGTTTTATCAGTCCCGATTTTGTTATTTCCAACACGATCGCACAGGTGGAAGACTTCCTGAAATATTCTGAGGATAAAAATCTTCTCGTGGAAACTTTTGAAGAAAAAATAGAGCAGCTGCCCTCTTTGAGCAAAGACCAGAAAACAACCTACATCCAGAACAACCGGGCATTGGTTCGTCAGGTTGTCCTCCCCGCCTTCCGCTCTTTGCAAACTTCCCTGAAAAAATGGGAAAACTCCTATCCTGAAAAAGAGAGGCTTTGCCAATATGACGGCGGACAGGAGTATTATCAGTGGCTTCTCTCCTCCAAAACAGGAACTTCACTTACTCCCGACGAATGTATCGATATCCTGGAAAGTCAGCTTCAGGCGAGCATACAGTCTCTCTCCTCGCTCTCGGAAGAACACCCGGATATTTACACAGATTATCTGGCTTCCTCCCCTCTCCTCAAGGATGCCGATGCCATTTTAAGCGAGCTGGAGGCGGACGCTTTTATTGACTTTCCTGAAATTCCCGAAGTTTCCTACACCTTAAAAGAAGTACCTCACGCCCTTTCCTCTTCCTCCGCCTCCGCCTTTTATTTTTTGCCGCCCATCGACGTAAAAAATCAAAACGTGATCTACTTAAACAGCAGCCGCATTGACCGTCAGGAATTATTTTCCACCCTGGCCCACGAAGGATATCCCGGACATCTTTATCAGACCAACTATTTTCTAAACACCGATGCAGACCCTCTGCGCTATCTTCTCTCCTGTGACGGATGGGAGGAAGGCTGGGGTACTTATGCCCAGATTTACAGTTATCAATATATGGATTTTGAGGAAACAGACAGAGAAACCACTTTACTTTTACAGCAGATGTACAAAGAAAATGATTTAATTTCTCTCGCCTTATCCTCCCTCAGCGACCTGTACGTCAATTATAAAAACTATACACCCGAAAAGCTGGCCCAATATCTTGGAACCTACGGCGTCGAACCGTCGGCCATCCAAAACATTTATGAATATGTCATCGAAAATCCAACCACTTACCTGTCCTACTCCATCGGATACTATGAACTGGAAAAATTAAAAACTGAGGTGGCAGATGAAATGGGAGATGATTTTGATATCCAGGAATTTCACCAGGCTGTCCTGGATGTCGGTTCCTGCCCTTTCTCCCTCTTAAAAGAACAGGTTTCCTCCCTCTTAGTTTCCTGAAAATGAAGGATTCCTGATATTTTCTTTCAAAATTGGTATCCTTTTTCTATCCAATTTTCTTGGTTTTCAAAGATAAAGCAAAACCGAAATGCTTTTTTTGCGACTATTCTTTCCCGGTGAGTAAAAAAAGCAAAATGCAGAACAGACAAAAAATCCGGCCTTTTTTCCTTCACAGGCTGAAATGAGCCGGATTTCGCACCATCATCCAAAATATAGTCCGAAAAGTTCCTCCGTTTTCTCACAGTTCCTTGTTGACGAGAGTTTAATTATATATTATACTGGGTATTGTTAGTGTCACAAATTGGTAACAAATGATTCCATCGTTCATATATGCAGTTTTGCATTAACGGAATTGATAATTTTCATATCAACAAAAGATATTTCTTTTTCTGCCAGGCGGCCCGAACCCGGATTTTCTGTCGTCGGAAAAGATTTTCTTTCCATCTACGACACCAAATCTTCTGAATATTTTTTCTGACTGCCACTTTGACAAAAGATTTTTCTTATCAATTCCCTTTTCATCATATACAGGAGGTAATTTTATGGCAACAAAAGCATACTATAAGACATCTGAAATCGGCCCTGGAAAGCCGGGTTTTGCCAAAACTCGTACTATCATCGAGAGCGCTTTCTATGGCAACAACGTAGTGAAAGTCAACACATTAAAAGAAGCCTATAACCTGGCGAAAAACGCACCGGGAACCGTCGTAACCGATATGCCGGTTTACAGAGGCGAGGAATTCGGCCTGGAAAAAGATGCGAAGGTTCTCTTATTTAACGACGGTTCCATCACCGGACGTTATGCTGCGGCAAGAAGAATTGCCGGCGAGCCGGGCGTACAGTGCGATGCGCTGGATAAAATTGTAATGGATGCGGTATATGATACCCGCTGGAAAAAAATGTATC
>JAUNJG010000053.1 GCA_030533385.1 Eubacteriales bacterium
TTACAGGGTATACAGCGATTTTGTTTTCTATAAAGTGTCAAAGACGGGATATTATACCCCGTATTCCTGAATCATGTCAATTTCCATATGCTCTGTTCCAGGAGGAAAACCATCACGGGGAAGTCTCCCCGCCATCCGCCTCCCTCTTATTTTTCTGCCTCTGTTCGCGGCATCTTTTTAAATTCCATGTAAGCCATAATCACCGTGACCACCGCCGACATGGCGTCGGCAATGGGACCTGCATAGATACATCCGTCTATCCCCATATAACGAGGTAAAATTAACAAAAAAGGCATGAAAAAAAGAATCTGTCTTGTCAGAGACAAAAAGATGCCCTTTGCCGGCTTGCCGATGGAAGTAAAAAAGACAGACGTGATGGGCTGCAGGGCGTCAAGCCAGATAAAAAAGAGGAACACCCGAAAACATCGGACGCCGAAGGTAAAATACTCCGGCTCCCCCGTTCCAAACAACGCAAGAATCTGTCTCGGGAAAACCTGGAACAACACAAAGGAAATCATGGAGATGACCACCCCCGCCGTCGCCACCAGCCTAAAAGCCTTCCGCACTCTGTCATAATATTCCGCACCGTAATTAAAACTTTCCACCGGCTGGCTTCCCTGGGCCAGTCCAATCACGACCGAAAAAAATACCTGATTGACTTTCATCACTATTCCGACACAGGCAAGGGGGATGGCCTCTCCGTAGATTGAGAGAGCGCCATAATGGGTCAGGCTGTTGTTCATCACAATTTGTACCAGCATCATGGCCATCTGATTAAAAAAGGACGCCATGCCAATCTGGGCAATCCGACGGACGAACACGCCCTTCCATCGAAAACAATCGGCCGTAAGAGGCACGGTTCTGAAATTTTTCAGACAGCGCAAGACAATCACCGCAGACACTATCTGTCCGATTACCGTCGCCAGGGCAGCTCCCGCCATTCCCCAGCCAAAACCGAGAACAAAAATGGCATCCAACACCGTATTAATGGCGGCTCCTACCAGATTACATATCATGGCCATTTTGGGATTTCCATCTCCTCTAACCAGGTGACATCCTCCTGTCGTCACAATCAAAAAGGGAAATCCCAGAGCCGTGATCCGCACATAGACCACAGCATAGGGCAAAACTTCCGCCGGCGCACCAAACCCCTTTAACAGAGGCGTCATAAACAGCTGAGTAAAAACACAGAGCAAAACTCCGCTGCCCAAAAGGCAGGAAATGGCATTTCCGGCATAATAGGCCGCCTTCTCCTCCTGCCCTCTCCCCATGGAAAGATTAAAACAGGAGGCTCCTCCGATGCCAAACATGAGAGCAAGGGCAATGCAGGACGTAGTAAAAGGAAACGCCACATTGGTGGCCGCATTCCCTATGGTTCCCACCGCCTGTCCAATAAACAGCTGGTCTACTATATTATAAAGGGCGCTGACGAGCATCGCCACAATGCTTGGCACGGCAAACCGCACCATCAATTTGGGAATCGGTTCCGTACCAAGAGGATTTTGTTCTTTTGAAACCACCTTTGCTTTCTCCATATCCTTTCTTTCCTTTCCTCTGTCTTCCTTAGGATTTTATCTTTAGCCCATTGTTTTTTCAGATGCCTGCCAGCGCATCCATCTTGTCCTTGAAAAAATAATTAAAAACTGCCACGGCTCTCCCCACACCGATGAGCGCCACCACCGTGCCAACGCCGATTCCCAGAAGGAAATGTCCTGAGAACACTCCGATGAGAAAAGTGCAGCAAATGTTCATCAAATCAAAGACATTCTTCGCAAACCCCATATCTTTGTGAATCAAATCCGCAAACGCCGATACAATTCCGTCGCCGGGATTGGGAACCAGTTTCATGTTCACGGACATGGCCGCCCCGATTCCGGTCAAAATCACGGCCACCATCAAAAGAGCCATATTCGCCCAAAAAGACTCCAATCGGATATCCATCCACGCATCAAACCAGTTGATGAATCTGGTAAACACGACGCTAAGCGGTATCTGAAGCAAGTCATAATATCTTCTGTTCTCTCCTCTCAGCACCAGCTGGGCCAGAACAAAAATTACATACCATACCAGAGTCACGTTTCCAAAATTCAGTCCAAACACTTCGGACACGCTGTAAGACACCGAGATAATCGGGGAAACTCCCAACCCTGTCTTCGTGTTCAAAGTAAGACCCATCGCCAGAATCAACAGCGACAATATGTAGAAAAAAATTCGATAACACCATTGTTTTTTCTTCATTCATTCACTCTCCTACACCTAAATCTACTAACGAAACATTATAACACCCATACAAAAAAAAGCAAGATGAGAAACTTTCGCAATGCGCATACTTTTATTTCATCCTTGTCAAAATAAAAGAGGAGGTATTTTATGAAAATAACAATCTATAAACAATGGATACGAGATGCGGGGGTGGATATGGCAGGCGGTCTGTTTGTAGGCATCGGACTTTATAATTTTGCCGCCAACGCAGACTTTCCCATGGCCGGCTTTTCGGGCATTGCCCTGATTTTGTACCGTTTGTTCCACATTCCCATGGGCATCTCCGTCATCGTCATGAACGTGCCTGTCGCCCTCTTTTGTTATCGTCTCTTGGGCAGAAGCTTTTTCTTAAATTCCGTGCGCTCCCTCGCCATATCCTCTTTCATGATGGATTATGTAGCTCCCCTTTTTCCCGTCTATGACGGAGAGCAAATTCTCGCCGCCATCTGCACCGGTCTGTTTTCCGGTCTGGGGTATGCCATCATTTTTATGAACGGTTCTTCCACTGGAGGCATTGATTTTATCACTATGGCAATCCGGGCAAAGCGCCCTCACCTTTCCCTCGGAAAGATTATATTTGTCCTTGACTGTGTCGTCGTCCTTCTTGGCGGACTGATTCTGAAAGATATGGATGCGTTTATCTACGGCATCCTCATCACTTATATCATGACGACGGTTATGGATAAGATTCTCTGTGGACCGGACAAGGGCAAGACGGCGATGATCATCACCCAAAAAGGATTGTCCATCGCAGGAATCATCGACCACTATACCGACCGGGGGTCTACGATTTTAAAAGGAATCGGAAGCTACAGCGGAAAGGAGAAGGACGTGGTGTTATGTGCCTGCACCAACAAACAAATGTATGTCATACGAAAAATGGTAAAAAAAGCCGACCCCCACGCCTTCATCGTCATCATGGACTCCAGCGAGGCTGTCGGCGAAGGATTTCAAACAGAATAATCCTCTTTCTTCCTCATTGTTTTCTCCATTCTTTTTTACAGGAAGCCATCACTTCCCGATATACTTCCCGATAAGACAGCCCGGATTTTTGACAAAGCTTCCGAACACCCTCGTATTCCGGATAACACTCTACCCGGTCTTTCCACCTGCAAACTTTTACCGGTGCATCGCCCCAGGGAGTTTTGGCTGAAAGCATCCTTCTCTCCAGCGTCGTTCTCTTCATTTTCACTCTGCGAATGCCAATGGTCGTGCTTTCAGAAAAAATAATATCTTCCAGCCGGGAGATATCCTCCTCCCCGCACAGCACGGTCAACTGCCACGCCGGACGGTTTTTTTTCATATAAACGGGACAATAATGCACGTCCTTCGCCCCGGCTTCCAATAGTTTTTCCATCATATATCCCAGAACTTCTCCGGTGCTGTCATCAATGTTCGCTTCCAAACAGCAAATGGTCTCCTCCTCTTTTTTTTCTTCGCTTTCCATCTCCTCTATCAACATGGCCCGAAGCATCCCCGGCCTCTCATACTGCCGTTTTCCCGCCCCGATTCCCGTTTTTATGATGCGAAAACATTTCGGCAAACGATTCGTCGTCCCAACGGCCGCCGCAATGGCCGCTCCCGTCGGGGTGACCAACTCGCCCTGCACGTCCATAACCTCCAAAGGCAGGTTCCATTCCTCCACGATATTTACCACCGCAGGCACCGGAATCGGCAAAATCCCGTGCTGACAACGAATGGTTCCCTGTCCCTCGCACAGCTTTGGAATGATCACTTCTTTTACACCCAGATTATCAAAACACACTGCCGCTGCCACCACGTCCACAATGGAATCCATCGCACCTACCTCATGAAAATGTACCTGTTCTACGGGAAGGTCATGCGCCTTTGCCTCCCCATGGGCAATGATATCAAAAATCTTCAGAGCAAGCTCCCTTGCGGATTCCGTCATATTTACTTTTTCGATGATGGCACTCACTTCTTTGATGCCTCGGTGAATATGCCCGTGTCGGTGGCCTTCTCTCTCATTCTCTCCGTGAGAATGTTCATGGCCGTGACCCCCTTCCTCTCCATGAGGATGTCCATGGTGTCTATGGAGATGTTCGCCTTCTCCTCCATGAGAATGTCTATGACCATACAAATACTCCATGTCATGATCATAGTTTTCATATTCTTCCTCCAAATGTACACAAAAATCACAACAAGCAATGCCCATTTTTTTAACCCGGCGGATTTCCACGGAAAATCCACGATCCGGAATGCTCTCCAATGCCTCCATCAACGTCTCCCTGTCCGCCCCCAAATCCAAAAGCGCCGCCACGGTCATATCTCCACTGATTCCTGAGCTACATTCTAAATAAAGAGTCTTGGCCATCACTTTTTTCCTCCTGTCCCGTCTGTCCTTTCTATCCCTCAACCTAAAAAAGATTCCAGCTCACTTTCTCCTCCTACCTTATGATACCCGTCTGCCTACATGGAAGCACAGTCATTGACCGTCTCCACCACATTCCTTAAATAGCCTTTTCCAAATAAATTAAGATGATTGAGCAAATGATATAAATGATAATATTTTTTTCTTTGCTCATACCCTTCGTCAATCGGATTTTCCTCATGGTATGCCCGGTAAAAGGCCATCGGAAATCCTCCAAACAACTCTGTCATAGCCAAATCAGTCTCAAAATCTCCGATATAAACGGCGGGATCTAAAATCCATGCCCGCCCGCCTTTTCCGCACATTACATTTCCTGCCCACAAATCCCCGTGCAGCAAGGACGGAAAAGGTGGTTCTCTTAAATATTTTGGCAAATCATCCAGTATTTTCCCCAACTTTCTTCTGATGCCGACATCAAAATAATGGGCGGCCGCCTTTATCTGGGGAATCAGGCGGCACTCCCGGTAAAACTCTGTCCAACTTTCCCTGGGGGTATTTTTTTGAGGAAACGCACCAATGAAATTATCTTCCACAAATCCGAACATTCCTTTTCCGGCTTCCTCAGGAAGGATGTCTGCCGTCTGTGCCTTGTGCATCCCGGCAAGCTGATGTCCGAAATATTCCCAATAATTTTTTCTGGGTCGCGTGTTCTCTATATACTCCAACAGTAAAAAAGAAAATCCTCTTTCTTTGTCAATGCCCGTTCCGAATAACTGAGGCACCCCTATCTGGCCGGTCTTACAAAGGGTCTTCAGACCAACGGCCTCCGTCTTAAAAAATTTATAATTATTTATCGTATTTTTCTTGAGAAACAATTTCTCGCCATTGGACAAACCAATCTTGCCCGTCTCGTTGATTCCGCCCCCGCAAAGTTGGGAAAAGCTTGTAATCTCCACATTTTCCCCGTAAGCTGACCTGGCGGCTTCCTCTATGGATTTGTATGTATCTTCTATTCTCAGGGTAATCATGCTACCCCCCCTTTAAGTTTCTTTTGTCTATCATTATAGGAAATTATGTACAAATTTTCAATATTATATTTGAAATTTTTAGATAAAAAGTAACGACTCATAGCATCTCAGATTCACAGCTGACACTATTTTTCCACAATGATTCCCCGATTCATACTCCCCATCTCATATCCTTTTAAATCTAACGTAACATAAAGAAATCCGATTTCACGGAAATATTTCTCCAGATCCATCCGCAGACCGTCCTCCATCAGACGAACAAATTCCCCGGGCATCAGCTCAATCCTCGCCAGATTTCCGTGTATCCGCACCCGATACTGACCAAACCCAAGTCGATGCAAATAGTCCTCTCCTCTCTCTACCATAGACAGTTTTTCTTTTGTGATAGGCTCCCCATACACAAAACGGGATGCCAGACAGGCAAAGGATGGCTTTTTCCATGCGGAAATCCCAAACTTTTTTAACAAAAAACGAATTTCTTCTTTGCACATGCCTACGAGACAAAGGGGACTTTCAATTTCAAGTTCTTCGATGGCCAAAAGTCCCGGGCGATAATCGTTCCTATCATCCACGTTGGAACCTTCCACCAGACAATCTGCACCATGCTCCCGGGCCACCTTCTTCATAGAAGAAAGCAAAGCTTTTTTACAAAGATAACATCGATTGGGCGGATTGTTCTCAAATCCTTCGATTTCCCTCTCATCAACGGTCACCACATACTGCCTGCACCCTGCGCCCCTGCAAAAGGCTTCCGCCTCCTCTCTCTCCCGCTTGGGAAACATCGACGAAAATGCGGTGACGGCAAAAGCGCTCTCTCCTATGGCATCGTGAGCCGCTTTTAACAAAAGGGTGGAATCCACCCCGCCGGAAAAGGCAATGGCCACACTTTTCTTTTTCAGAAAATATTGCTGCAATTTCGTATATTTATCCTCGGCATTTTTTTGAATCTCCACCGGGTATCTTTCTTCTTTTTCCAAAAGACTATTCTCTCTCATCCTGCTTCCCTCCACGGACGGCCAGGCGGTTTATCTGCGTCGCAAGATACCCGGCTCCATAACCGTTATCAATATTGACTACGGCGATGCCATTAGCACAGGAGTTCATCATAGTCAAAAGGGCTGACAACCCCTGAAAATTCGCTCCGTATCCCACCGAAGTTGGGACTGCAATCACCGGACAGGATACAAGACCGCCCACCACGCTTGCAAGGGCGCCTTCCATTCCCGCCACGGCCACCACGCAATTGGCGCTGCAAATCTCATCCATGTGTGACAGCAGACGATGAATCCCGCTGACGCCAACATCGTATAAACGGCAGATCTTTGCTCCAAAATACTGTGCCGTCTGCGCCGCCTCCTCCGCCACGGGGATGTCTGCCGTTCCGGCAGTACATACAACAATTTTACCTTCTTGCTTTTTTCTCCTGCCTTCCACTTTTAAAATCCGGGAAATCTCATCATATTCTACCTGCGGCAGTACCTTCTTCATGATTTCATACTGATGCCTGCTTGCTCTCGTCCCAAACACCTCTCCGTTTTCTTCCAACATCTTCTGATAAATCGACACGAGAAAGGCATCCGGCTTCCCACTGCAATAAATCACCTCCGGAAATCCCGAACGAATCTCTCTGTGAGAATCCAGCTTGGCAAACCCCATCTCCTCAAACGGCTGCCTTTTGAAATATTTTTCCGCCTCTTCTACGGAAATCTCTCCTGCGCGCACCTTATTTAAAACTTCTCTTACCTCCACTCTGCCCACCTTTTTTGTCTGTGACCGACAGCCGCTCTTCCCTGACATCCTCTACAGCAGAAGAAAACAGTCCTGCAGCAGGTCCTCCAACACAGGGAAGACGGACTGCCGCAAGACTGGCTGTAGTCTGTTCTAAACTTTTTTAGACAATCTGTCTTTTTGCAACAAATACCGGATAGGAATCTGCGCCTTTCAACTCTTTGTTTTCGGTGATGGTCACCTTTTTATCCGTGATGACATATTCCACGTCTGCGCCGGCTTTCACAACAGTATCCTGCATCAGGACACAGTTTTTCACCTTCGCTCCTTTTCCTACCTTGACGCCACGGAACAAAATGCTGTTTTCCACCTCTCCTTCTATGATGCAGCCGTCCGCCACCATCACGTTGGATGCCTTCGCATCTCCGATGTATCTGGTCGGGTTGTCATCACGAATCTTTGTGTGGATGGAATTACCTGAGAACAGCTGTTCCAGATTGTCTTCATCCAACAGACGCATGTTTTCATCAAAATAGCTCTTCAGCCCTGTGATGCGGGAAGTATATCCGGTGTATTCATAGCCGCGCACATCCAGTTCTCCCAGTTTAGGCACAAGCACATCTCTCTCGAAATATACCGCACCGCCAATGAAGGCCGTGTTAATGGTATCAATCAGCAACTCTCTGTCCATGACATAGATGTTCATACCAAAGTTCTGTAATCCCGTCTTCTGGGAATTAATGTGAACCTTGGTCACCTTGTCCCCTTCCATATCAAAGGTGTAGAAAATGCCTTGTCCGACATTCTCCATGGATGGCGTCCTCTCCGGAAGTTCTTCTTTTTTGTATGCCACCGTCACATCTGCACCGCTCTCAATATGGGCATCCAGCAAAGCCTTAAAATCAAAATTCATGGCGATGTTCGTGTCTGTCATGATGACGTATTTTTCTTTCTGAGATTTCAGGAATCTTAAAATGCTGGCAACCGCCTCGATGCGTCCTCCATATACTCCCATGTTTTTCTGGGCAAATGGAGGGAAAATATTCAAACCTCCGTTTTTGCGGGCCAAATCCCACTCTCTTCCGGAACCCAGGTGGTCAAGAAGGGAAAAATAATTCTCCCGAACCAGGATGGCTATATTATCTATGCCGCAATGTACCATGCTGGACAACACAAAGTCAATCATCCTGTAACGGCTTCCAAACGGAATGGATGCCATCAGACGCTCGCTGGTCAATTCCGGCACCAGTTTATCAAACATATTCGGGAACACGATTCCCATGGCATCTGCATTAAATTTTACCATTGCTCTTCACCATCCTTTACATTTTCACGGACCATGGCATTTGGACCGATCACCGCATTATCACCAACATAAATACCTGCGCCAACCGTTGCCACCCCGGACTCTCCTTCTTCCGGCATCGCTCCTACTCTCGCATTTTCTCCGATTACGACATTTTCTGCAACAATACAATGTTTCACGACGGCCCCGGCTTTGATGATAGTTCCGCCCATCACCACGGCGTCTTCCACCACAGCTCCGGCTTCCACTTTCACGCCGGAAAAAAGAATGGAATGTTTGACATTTCCGGATACCTTACATCCGTCTGTAATCATAGAGTTTTCCACTACAGCTCCGGCTTTTATCCTATGACCGGTCATACCGCTGTTTCGGCTGTAGATTTTCCAATTTTCATCAAAAAGGTTGATTCCGCTGTGTTCCGGGTCCAACACTTCCATATTGGCTTCCCACAAGGAAGAAATCGTTCCGACGTCCTTCCAGTATCCACTGAAATGATATGCGTACATCTCCCGTCCGTCACGAAGCAGATTCGGAATAATATTATTTCCAAAATCGTTTTCAGATTCCGGGTCATCCTCGTCTTCCACCAGATATTTTTTCAGGATGTCCCAGTTAAAAATATAAATGCCCATAGAAGCAAGATTAGACTTCGGATTTTTCGGCTTCTCCTGAAATTCTGTAATTTTGTCATTTTCGTCTGTGACCATCAGGCCAAAACGGGAAGCTTCCTCCCATGGCACTTCCATGACGGCAACACTAAACTCCGCACCTTTTTCTTTATGAAAACGCAGGAAATCACTGTAGTCCTGTTTACAAATCTGGTCGCCGGAAAGAATGATAACATATTCCGGGTCATACCGCTCAATAAAAGAAATGTTCTGATAAATCGCATTGGCAGTTCCCTTATACCAGTCAGAACCGGAGGCCTGCTGATATGGAGGCAGGATGTGCACACCGCCGTACAGACGGTCCAAGTCCCACGGCTGTCCATTTCCAATATACTCATTTAATACAAGCGGTTGATATTGCGTCAAAATACCTACTGTGTCAATCCCTGAGTTCACGCAGTTCGATAACGGAAAATCAATGATACGATATTTTCCGCCAAATGGAACTGCAGGCTTTGCCAGCTTCTGCGTAAGCGCATAGAGACGGGAACCCTGTCCGCCGGCTAAAAGCATTGCAATCATTTCTTTGCCCATTGCTAAATCCTCCTTAAAAATCAAAAAACAAAACAAACGAACGCAAAGAAAACAGACAAAGAGCCTTTGTCCATATCTTTTGTCCCTCTACAACAATCTCATCTTCATGAAACTGTCAACTTCGTTTGTTTTTATTTATTATATCAGATTTCATAGGATTTTAATAGTCAAAAATCAGCATTTTTGCCTGCGAAAACCTTAAATCGGAGAGCCGTCTAAAGCACTGTATACCAACTTGTCTCCCTCGTAGGAGAGTTTTAAAGAAAAAAAGGGAGCATCCTTCGCAAGCAGATCCAAAAAAATTTTATCTCCCTCCCAAAGATTCTTTTGATACAACTCTGTCTTTGGGACCCACTCCAGCTCGCCTTCCGGGCAATCTGACAGCTCCCCCTCGTAACCGTCGGCAGTGTATAAAAACATATACTCCGTCACCCAACGGTCAGAGACAAAGGTTACAATCCCCCGGAGACGATAGGAGGTCAGAGTCAATCCTGTCTCTTCCTTGACCTCCCGAAGCAGACATTCTTCCGGGCTTTCTTTATCTTCCAACTTTCCTCCCACTCCAATCCACTTGTCTTTGTTGATGTCCACCTTTTTTGCAATGCGGTGGAGCATGAGGTAACTGTCATCTTTTTCTATGTAGCATAATGTCGTCGGTATCATCGTTTCCCTTCCTTTTCTTTTTTTTAAAACAGACAAATCAGGGCAAAAGGAAAAGAGGCGTCGCCGGACATCTCTTCGCCCCGGCGGCTCCCCTCTTTCTCTTTTATCTCCTGCTGCCTCCTCTCACTTACCCTTTTCTCCCGGGCAAAACGAGAAGGTTTCCCATCATTGTCCCATCCAAAGCTCTTCCTCTATCCAGTCCAGAGCTTCCTCGTAATCTTTTCTGGCCTCTTCAATCCGATCGGGGTTTTGTTTGTCCAAAATAAACTCAAACTGACGAGTCACCAATTCTAACTGTTCTCTCAGCTCCCCCGTCGCTTCTTCATACAGACGTTCCCCTCGGAGAAGCAGCACCTTGTTGGCCTCCTGTTCCCTCGGATGAATCTTCAGGTAGGCAAGTTCCTCCATTCTTTTTTGCATCTGTTCCAGCGTCATGTCAGAGTCCTGATTTTGTATCAGCTTTGTGATTTTCTCCCCGGTGGAGGTGATCACCGCCTCCACCTCCAACAAAGCGTTGACATCATAGGTGTACGTTATGACGATTTCTTCCTTTCCTGCATCGTTGTCGGGCACTGTCAGACTGATGGTTCCAAGAGAGACGTTGTTTGAGGCGAACCGACTCTCCCCTTGCAATATGTGAATCTCCACCTGGGTCTGATGGTCATATACCGTATAAAACTTTTCCGTCCGACTGGCCGGGATGACGGTGTTTCTCTCCAGGATCGGACAAAAGTGATTGTTCTCCAGGCGGTTTCCCTCCGTCTTGACAGACACTTCCGTTCCGAGGGTAAACGGGCAAACGTCCGTCAAAATCACTTCTTTTACCGCCGCCCTTCTCTCCTTCATCGCTCCCTGTATGGCGGCGCCAAGCGCCACCGCCTCCTCAGGATTGACCCCCGCATTGGGAACTCTCCCAAAAAGCTTTCCGACAAACTTTCGGACGGACGGCATCCTGGTCGTTCCTCCCACGAGGACAATTTCGTCAATCTCTCCCAGACGCACTCCCGCATCGGAGAGACTCCGTCTCACCGGCTGCTTAATTTTATCAAACAGCATCGCCGCCCGTTTTTCAAACTCTTTTTTTAGAAGAAGGGTTTCTTTCTTCTCCCCTCTCCACATCGCCTGCATCCGGAAAAAATTTTCTGTATTTCCATAACATTTGCATCTTTCTGCCTGGTTTCTCAGATACAGCCTCTCCTTTTCCGACAGATTGTTTTTATCAATGTGATGTTCCTCTAAAAAAGTATCTAAAATCAGATTGGTAAAATCTTCTCCGCCAAGATAATTATCTCCGGCGACAGCCCGAACCTCCATGATGTCATCTTCCAGCTCCAGGATGGACACGTCGAAAGTTCCGCCCCCTAAATCAAAGACGAGAAACCGGGTATTTTCTTTTTTCTGATACATTCCATAGGCAATGGCCGCAGCCGTCGGTTCGCTGATAATGCGCTCCACCTTAAATCCGGCCATCTCCCCGGCCAGCTTGGTCGCCTTTCTCTTTTTGTCATTAAAGTAGGCGGGCACGCTGATGACCGCTTCCTCCACCTTCTCTCCCAAAAAATATTCTGCGTCTTCTTTTAAGGAGCGCAATACAAAGGAGGACAGCTCCTCCGACGAAAATATTTTCTTTCCCAGCGTAAATTTTCTTTGGCTTCCCATGCTCCTCTTAAACAGGCTCGCTCCTTCTTCCGGATGTACCGCCATCCTCTCAAGAGCGCTCTTTCCAACATAGATTTGGTCATTTTCGTCAATGCTGACAGCGGAAGGCGTCAGTCTCTCTCCCAGCCGGTTCGGTATAATGACTGCTCCTTCCTCTGTGTAGCAGGCAGCAAGGGAATTGGTCGTTCCCAAATCGATTCCTATAATCACAATGGTTCCTCCATTTTTTTCATCTGCCTATATTCAAAGCGGTGTTCCATATCATCCGGTACAAACTCCACCGATTTTTCATATAGCCTCAGAGCTTTCTCTTTTTCCCCCGAAACCCATAGCATCATAGCCTCCCCAATGATTTTCTCGTAACAAAACGGCTTGGAACATCCGTCACAACGGCATCGTTCCGTGTCCATGCTACGAAAACATTCTTCCGCTTCCTTGAGTCTTCCCATAAACCACAGCGTACAGCCAATGCGGAATCTTCTCCGCCCTCTCTCTCCGTAAAAATTTTCATATTGGCGCAGTTTCCCGTCTGTCCCCCGACAGACGTCAAGAAATCTTTGAAAAAAATATCTTCCCTTCTCTTCTTTGTGCATCAAAAAGCAGCATCTTCCCAGCAGGTAGAGACTTCCTCTGATGCCTTCCATATCTTTTTGCTTTTCTGCCAGAAGAAGAGCGGTCTTTAAATATCCTTCTGCTTCCTTCCACTTTTCCAGGCCGAAAAGGTACACTTCTCCCGTCAGTTGAAAGAGAATCGGGTCTTCCGCATATTTTTCTCTCAGCTTCTTCCCCATCTTTTCAACCAGCTCCTCTTCTCCCTCCATCCCCAGGGTGCGAAACAGCTCTAATTCCAGCGATTTTTTCTCCTCGCTTCTTTCCATTCCCTTCCTGTAAGTCACAACCGCCTTTTCATATTCTTTATTTTCTCTGAAAAAACCTCCCATGAGCAGGTAGATGTCCGCATGCTTGGGGAACAATTCCAGATTTTTCTCATAGCACTTCCGGGCGTCTTCATACCGATTCATAATGCGGTAGCATTTCGCCAGATTATTGTAGGGAAGCGCCGTCTTATCCTCCTCCATCATATAGCGAACTGCCTCCCGAAACAGCGGCTCCGCCTTTTTTGGCATGTTCATGGAAAGATAACAGTTTCCCGCATTGTTGCAGGCATAGACACTTTGGGGATTTTTTAATTTTGCCTTATAAAAATATTCCAGCGCCTCCTCATACCGATCCATATCCAGATACAACAGGCCAAGCTCAATGAGATAATATTCCTCCGGAAACTGATCCACCTGCTCCTTCATGTAAGACAGCGCCTCTTCATAATAACTGTTATTTTCTTCTCTCCTGGCCATTCTCTCATAAATGTCGGCAATCACATAGCGAACAACCGGATGCTCCGGGTATGCCTTCAGCACCTTTTTCATATAACAAAGGGCCTTTTCATACTCCTTCTTCATTTTGTAGCACCAGCCGATTTTATACCAGATGTTCTTATCTTCCGGACGGACAGACATCGCCTCCTTCAGCCATTTGACGGCCGCATCATAGTCCTCACATTTGACCAGCATGACGACATAGCTCAGCATCCGCTCCACATTGTCGCCCCCGCCTTCTAGGGACTCCTCCATCGCCTGCCTTGCTTCCAAAGGGCAATCCAGATCCATATAGATGATGCTGCGCCAATAGTCAATCTCCTTCCAGTCTTCTTCAGAAAGATCAGAAGACGATTTCCATCCTCTCGCTTTCAGACCATCGAGCATTTTAAGCGCCGTCTCAAAATCCTGTCGGGAATCCGCCGTCACCGCGCGGTATCTGGCATCCAGGACGCACAACTCATCGCTCTCTATCTTTTGTACCTTCGTCAGCTCCAAAATCTCTCTTACTTTTTCATACTCATCGAACAAAAAATACATTTTCATCAGCGTGGCATAAGGCTTGCCAAAATACGGGTACATCTGTACCGCCCTCTGGTAATCGTCTGCCACCGCCTGATACATTCCCAGATGCAGGCACGCCTCCTGCCGCATCAGAACCGCCGGATAATAGCCCTGGTTTTCCTGTAATATTTTATCACAGACATCCACCACTTTTCCGTGTGCTTTCTGCTGCCGCCAGATATCCGCCATCGTGTGATAATAGCTCACCCTCTGGCTTTCTTCCTTTTCAAATTTGACGGCCTTTTCCATGTATTCCATGACCTCGGAAAAATCTTCCCCTCCGTTTTTTAACAGAAGGGCTGCCTTCGCCGCACCGATGGTATAGTAGGCATATCCAAGCCGTGCCAATCTGCGGTTCGTCTTTTTTGTCCCATCCGGGCGAATCAAAAGAAGTGCCCGCAGCCATGGTTCCAGATGTTCCAGTGCCTTCTCATTTTCGTCCATGGTCAGATAAACCCGCCCCTTTAGATTATGATAATCCATCTCATGCTCTTCATCGGGTGTGAATCCGTCAAGAAGGGCTATGGCATCTTCCAGACGCATATTCTGATAGTAGCACCATCCAAGTTCCATCTCATCATCCTGGCTGCACGTTCCCGCCTTCTTTTTATTCTCCAACTCCTCAATCATGAAACCGTTGGCATCCACCAAATCCTGCATCAGCTTCTCGTCCTGTGGGTTGTCTTCCAGCAAATCCAAAATCATCTGGCGAGCTTCCAGATAATTTCCGTCATGCAGAAGTTCTTCTGCCTTTCCGCCCCTCGCCATCACGGAATCGGGATACTGTTGCAACACTCTATCGTAAAGTCCTCTCAGTTCTTCCCAACATCCCTCTTTTTGGAGATACTGTCCAAGCATACACTGAATCCGCTCTTCCGTATCATATTTTTCCCCAAGCTTCCGCAATAATGCGCCGGCCTCCTCATCCTTTTTTTCCTGCAAGAGCAGCCTGGCTTTCTCCACTTCCACATAAGGGTGATAGACCTCCAGCTTTTCCAGGGCACGGATGTCCTCCTTTGCCTGGTCAAACATGGCAAAATCCATATGCTGCCGCAAAGCGATGTAACCGTCAATATAGACATCAAATTCTTTTTCTTCTCCCTCAAACAAAGGATATGCAATCAGCCCTTTCTCCCGGACGACCTGCTGTAGATAGTCCACATAGTCCACCGGAAACCATTCTGACAACTCTTTTCGATTTCCACTGATGGCAAATGTCGAATCAATCCGATGCCAGACTTCATCAGGAAAATGAAAATGTTCCATCAAAAAAGTCAAAAAAGCCTTGCGAATGGCCTCTCCTGTCTCCAGATTCATGCAAACCGGGTCATCAAACAAAGCTTCCCACTCTTCTGTCTGGATCCTCAGGAAGAAATTATTGTACAGATTTTGACATTTTTCGATAAACTGTTCTGATAAGCTGTGCTTTTCCGGTGCGGTCTGCCTTTCGGCAAAAGCACAGGCATCCTCATAAGCGGCTCTCAGATTCTGGAAGCCTTGCATATCATCTTCCGGATTGACATGATGAAGCAGCTTACGGTAAGCCTTCTTTATGGTGTCTTTATCTGTAGTTGGTGCGATTTTCAACACATCGAAGCAGAATTTTGTCATAACTGTCCGAACACCTCTCCGATACTATCGTTAATCACTAAATCAGCCTGCCCGTCCCTTGAAGTCGATGAGCGATTAATCAAAATTAAATGCTTTCCTCTAAAATAATCAATCATTCCCGCCGCCGGATACACCGCCAGAGACGTCCCCCCGATAATCAGCACATCCGCATGGGAAAGGGCGTAAACGGCCTCTGATATAATCTGACTGTCAAGCCCTTCTTCGTACAAAACGACATCCGGTTTTATCAGACCCCCGCACACGTCGCAACGAGGCACTCCCGGGCTGTTTTTTACATAGGAGGCATCAAAAAACTTTCCGCATTTCGTACAATAATTTCGGTGAATGCTCCCGTGCAGCTCCAAAACGTGCTGACTTCCTGCCATCTGGTGAAGACCGTCAATGTTTTGTGTAATGACTGCCTTACATTTTCCCTCCTTCTCCCACTGAGCCAGCTTCTTATGGGCCTTGTTCGGCCTGGCTTCAAGAGCCATCATCTTATCCTTATAAAAATCATAAAATTCTTCTGTTTTGCGGACAAAAAAGGTATGGCTCACAATCGTTTCCGGAGGATATTTGTACTTCATGTTATACAATCCATCGGTACTGCGAAAATCAGGGATTCCGCTCTCCGTAGACACGCCGGCACCACCAAAAAAAACCAGGTTGTCTGTTTCCTTCACAATCTCCCTCAGTTTCCTTATTTTATCATCCATCCTGTCTCTCCCTTCTTTTGCATCTTTTCTATCCATCATAAAACGTTGATCAAACATACATCATGCGCACCGATATGAACGATTCTTATTCTTCCTATGTTACAACGATTCTATCTCCTTGTAAAGGCAGGCATTCGTCCAACAGCGGTAAAGAATAAAATATTAAAATCAATTGTTTCTCATCCTGATCTTGT
>JAUNJG010000133.1 GCA_030533385.1 Eubacteriales bacterium
AATCGGGGGTTGCGTTTTTTTTCACACCTGAATATAATTGCGAACAAAAGGAAAAGCCTATGGCATGAAAGAGGTTACCATCTCACCATACCAGATTGTGACAGGGACAGCTGGATGGGAATGGATGTTGCAAAGCTTACTGATGAGGTCACAAATGAGGCGGCGGATTATAAGGTGATGGAAATCGAAAGATGAAATCCCATATTTTAAAGAAAAAAAGATAGTGAAAAATGACAGGCAATGCTATAATGGCATTGTCTTTAGGTGGTGATGGGTGTGGATGTGTTAAATAAAGAGCAGCGCCATAAAGCTATGAGCCATATTAAAAGTAAGGATACAAGCATCGAGGTAGCTCTTAGAAAAGAATTATGGTCCAGGGGATACCGCTATAGAAAAAATTATAAAGCATTGCCTGGCACTCCAGATATTGTTTTGACGAAATATAAGATTGTCATATTCTGTGATGGGGAATTATTCCATGGGAAGGACTGGGAGGTACTACGTCCAAAGCTATTGAAAGGGAATAATCCTGAATTTTGGATAAAGAAAATTGAAAGAAACATGGAAAGAGATAGAGAAAACGACAAAAAACTTTTGTTTATGGGATGGACAGTGATCCGGTTTTGGGGAAACGATATTTTAAGAAGACCGAAACAGTGCATCGATGTGATAGAGGAAGTCATTTTTGACAATTTCATTGGTGAATTTATAGATTTATAACTTACAGATCCATTCCCTGCTCAAGTGGATACGGGCATAGGTAGGGCAAAGCTTTGAAGCCGGATTAGCATTTGACCGAAGCAGGATGGAATGAAAAATGTTTGTTTTACAAAATTTGTAATAAAGAATAGAATAGTAACGATAAAGAGGTGTATAAAATGCGTGGGTACATATCAACTGCTGAAGCTGCAGAAAGATGGCAGTTGACAGTGAGACGAGTCTGTGTGTTGTGCCGCCAAAGAAAAATATACGGTGCAATAAAGCAAGGCGGGATGTGGAGGATTCCATTTGACGCCAAAAAGCCAGGGCGTACGCTTTATGGAAAGCAGAAGTCGGTCAAACAAAAGGAACTTAAATTGATCTCTCTTTTCTCCGGGTGCGGAGGGATCGATCTAGGCTTTGAAGGTGATTTTGACGTATTGCGTAAATCTGTAAATCCAGCGATCAACAGTCATTGGGAAATAAAAGATGTTGATAAAAACTGGGTGAGAATAGGAAAGACAAGGTTTCATACCATATTTGCAAACGATATCAAGCCAGAGGCGAAGGCTGCCTGGACAAATTATTTTGGAAAACGTGGAATTGATGTGGAGAATTATTATCTTGATAGCATTGTGAATTTAGTAAAATTGCAGAAAGAAAATAAGGTTCCTATTTTTCCCACTGATATAGATATTTTGACCGGTGGATTTCCGTGTCAGGATTTCTCGGTTGCAGGGAAGAGGATGGGGTTTGATTCTGATAAGGGCCATGACGGGCAGAAGCTAAAGTCGGAAGAACCCACCGTTGAAAATAGAGGTCAGCTTTATATGTGGATGCGGGAGGTCATTGGAATCACGGAACCGAAGGTTTTTGTGGCGGAGAATGTCAAGGGACTTACCAATCTCAGGGATGTGAAGGAGGTAATCGAGAGGGATTTTTCATCTGTCTGTAATGGAGGTTATTTGGTGGTGCCTGCAAAAGTGCTGAATGCGGCTCGATATGGTGTTCCTCAGGGGAGAGAAAGGGTGATTTTTTTCGGATTTAAAAAATCTGCCTTAACATCAAAAGCGTTTGAAGAATTATCAAAAGAGGAAATATCGGTGGAGTATACGCCATATCCCAAGATCACTCATTATCTGCCTGACGAAGCGCCAGCAGGGCGGTTGGAGAAATTTGTGACGGTGAGGGATGCCCTGATAGGCTTAATGGAGCCGGAAAAATCCAGTGATTTAAGTCACCAAAAATATTCAAAAGCAAAATATATGGGAAAACATTGTCAAGGCCAGCAGGAGATCCGATTAAACGGCATTGGCCCTACGATTCGTTCTGAGCATCACGGCAATATCGAATTTCGGAGGTTGTCTGAGGAGCACGGGGGAAAACACAAAAAAGAGCTTTCCGAGGGCTTGAAAGAGCGCAGGCTAAGCGTGAGGGAATGTGCGAGAATCCAGACATTTCCAGATGATTATGAGTTTGTGATATCCGCCAGAAATGGCAATAAATCTGTGTCAGGGTCAGAGGCATACAAAATCATAGGGAATGCGGTGCCGCCCTTATTGGGATATCATATTGCGAAACGATTGGAAGATAATTGGGAATTGTATTTTGGAGAAGGGAAAAGACAGTGATCATATCCATGAATAAGGAACCATCTGTAGAAGAATTTGAAGAGATTTGCAGGCGGGCTTGCAGATTGATGAATGAGAAGGCAAGGCGTGAACCGGACTATTATTTGACAAAAGGCGGCCAAAAATTAGAAAAAGAAGTGAAGGATGCCTTGGATCACGCAGCTCAAGGGACAAATTTTGAAGGGACGATTGAAATGATCGGTGGACAGCGATTTCCTGATATCGTGGCTGCGAAATATTACGGTGTTGAGGTAAAATCCACGAAGGAAGATAAATGGACGTTAATTGGCGGAAGCGTTGCCGAAGGGACGAGAGTAGAATCTGTTGAACATATTTTTTTCCTATTTGGAAAGCTACATAAGCCGGTGGAATTTAGGACGAGAAGATATGAGGAATGCCTCTGTGATATTGCGGTGACCCACAGTCCCAGATATAAAATAGACATGGAGCTTCCAGAAGGAGAAACCATTTTCGACAAGATGAAGATACCATATGGCGAGATGCGAAAGCTGCAAAATCCTATTCAGCCGGTGGTGGAGTATGTCAGGTCTACATTGAAGCCCGGGGAGTCACTGTGGTGGGTGAATGGAGAAGATGCTTCCTCAGGAGCGGCGCCTGCGAAAATCAGAATGTGGAAAACTCTGTCAAAGAAGGAACGAGAAGAACTGGTTGCACAGGGGTTTGCCTTGTT
>JAUNJG010000009.1 GCA_030533385.1 Eubacteriales bacterium
CTTCGAGTAACTGTTTCATTGAAATTACACTCATGTCATATCTCCTTTTTGTTTTACTTCCGTCCCCTTCACATTCCTCAGCCACCCATGGGGGCACAACGACCGACAGAATCCGAGGACGTGTGTTTTATTTTACCGAAGGTAGTATAGCATGAATACCACCTTTTTGGCAAGCAAAAATTTATTTTCGATGAAGCTTTTCGATGAAGCTCTTTTATAAAGTCCGGTAATAGGTCTCAATTTTCCGTGCCATGGCTTTTCGCCTCTCCTCCAACACCTTCTCCACCCCGACCGTCTCCGCCTCAAAAATCGTTTCCGGGATGTCGTTGGCGGCCAAAGATGCCCTGACTTCTTCTTCTGACATCAGTCTGAACAAGGCATTTTGATAATCCTTCGGAGACTTTCGTTTCACCACGGCCCTGACTTCTTTGGAAAGGTAGGTCAGATTCGCCGCCTGCCCGTAAATCTCTCTGGTCTTAAACCCGCATTTTTCCAGATATGCCCTGGGGAGAATCTGACAGGAATCTCCCTTTGCGGCATAGAGGCTGCCAATCGTCTCCGTCTTGCTGTACAAGGAGAGCGCCCCTGTGGCGGTCTGCGCCGCCAGATACGCCAGCACAGGCGCCGTCCGGGACGTGGTGGAAGCGAATTTCTGAGGAAGCACCGATTCAAAAAACATATCGTTCATCCTAAGCTCCTCCACCTGTTCAAGATAACCTTCCATACCGTTTTCTTTGATTTCGCGGAAGTCTTTGACCACCACGCTGTCCGGCGAACTTTGATAATGCCCCGTCACCATGGACATGACCATCCAGCGGCCCGTGAGAGAAGCCTTTTTCTCCTCTGACAGACCCTCAGCATCCATCAGCAAATACATAGCATAACAGTAATTTAGTACCGACTGTGAATACAGCAGTCTCTCGCAGTTGTAACCGGCTCTGGCCAGAGCGCCGACAAACCCTTTGTAATTTTTCTCGCTGACAAAAGCTCTCACGCCGTGTCCCAGCTTCTCAAAGGATTCTTTTGCAAGCTGCGGGGAAATTCCCTTTTTCCCGACCTCCATGGTCTTTCCCGACAAAAGGTTTACCAGATCTCCCACCTTACTCTTCCCAAACTCCGAAATGAGAACCACTTTTAACACATCAGAATAGGAAGGAACATAGAGAAAATTTTCTTCCTCTGTCAGCCAGCTTAACGCCTTCCCGTATTTTGACTGCATAAACTCCGGCTCCTTTTGCCGTAAAACGGTCATAAAAGAAGGCTCTTTCATCAGATGACAGAAATAATCAATGGCATTCCGGATGAAATCTCCGTCATACTGTTCATTTACGGAAATTTTGGACATGGCAAAGTCCTCCTGGTTGAGGGGCTTTCCCTGTAAATTAATGCGGATAAATATTTCAGAGACAACGTCAATATCCAGGAGAAAGGAAAGTTCTATCACTCCCACCTGATGCTTGGTAATCCCTTTCAGTCGATCGATAGACTTCTCCAGCAAGGCAATATCTGTATCGGGATTTTTCGCTTTATATTCTTTTTCAAACTGGCGGAAAGAAAAATCCCGGCGAAACAGGACAGAGATGTCTGAAATCCATTCCGGCTTTTCTTCGTAGGATTGGTCACTGACAGCAAACCGTTCCTCTCCGGGCTGCGCCAACGGATAAAACGCAATTTTTATCCGATGGGAACGGTATTGGGAATCCAGCACTTCTTTTCCCATGAGGGCAGCCATCAAAGCTGTCACCCTCTGCTGTCCGTCGATTAAAATCTTTTTTGTGCCTCCCCTTCCAAATCCCCGGAGCCTTACCTGAGAATTCTGCCATACGATCAAATATCCGATGGGATACCCTTCATAAAGAGAATCTATCAAGGCCCTCACCTCCTGTCCTTTCCAGACAAAGGGCCTTTGTATCTCAGGAATGGCGATTTGAGAATGTTCCACATATCCAAGAATCGCACTGACTGAGTATTGCGTTATTCTATAATTATCCGCCATGTTTTTCTCCTTTATGCTTCAGTAACTGTCACATTAATGCTTCATTTTTTTTAATTCATCAAAAACCACATCATTTAATACTTTGATATAGGTTCCCTTCATGCCGGAGGAGCGGGACTCTATGACTCCCGCACTCTCAAACTTTCGGAGCGCATTCACAATGACGGACCTCGTAATCCCGACCCTGTCCGCAATCTTGCTTGCGACCAGAATTCCTTCCGCACCATCTAACTCATCAAAGATATGTTGAATTGCCTCTAACTCTGAGAAGGAAAGAGTCGAGATGGCAGACTTTACGATGGATACCTTCCTCGTCTCCTCTGCATTTTCTTCATTGACCGAGCGCATCATCTCAAGGCCGACCACCGTCGTTCCATACTCTATCAGAATGATGTCGTCGATCTCATAATGCTTTTCTTCCCGGTACATAAACACGGTGCCCAGCCTCTCTCCTGCAATATCGATCGGCGTGATGATCGCCTGATAACGGGAGATATCTGAAAATTCAAATCCTAATGTTTCCAGATTCACGTTTTCCTTGGTGGACAAAACTCCGAGAAGTCTTTCGTTCAGCATTGGGTCTATGTATCCACCGACCTCATTGTTGATTAATTCATGAATAGATTCTATATCGGAGCGCTCTTTAATTCCTAACACTTTTCCCTTTTTGCTTATGACAAGTACATTAGATAAAAGGATTTCACTGAGAACCTCACAGATGTCATTAAAGACTACCTTGTGTGAATTATTATTATGCAGCAATTTGTTAATTTTTCTCGTTTTATCAAGCAATTGGACACTCATAGAAACCTCCATAGTATTAACTGACAATTCTTTATTAATGCTTATTTTAACATATCCACCAAATAATCACAATGATATTATCTAAAAACTGTCAAAATTTTAATGTTCATTCTGCCATAATATTCCGGGATTTTCACTGCCGTCGCAGGCCACCGCAAAACAGAAAGCAGTTTCCCCCGAAGGCATCTTTGTGAATGTTCACTCTTCTTCCTCCTATTTGCAGATGACGGGGAGTTCGTTAAAAAAGAAAGGGCAGGCGGCGTCATTCTTCCGCAAGATGCCACTTGCCGGATACAGAGGCATCGCACATGCTGTGAAAAAATATCCGCACTACAAAAAATCGAGAGGGGTCTTCCCCCTCCTCGATTTATTCATTCTCATTTTCTTTGTTCGTGACATAACCACAATCCTGGTTGGTACATACCAATTTTCGTCCCTTTTCAACCATCATTCCACCACACTCCTTGCATCGCACGGAAGACGGCTTTTGCCAGCTCATAAAATCACAGTCGGGATTATCAATGCATCCAAAATATTTTCTTCCTTTTTTTGTCTTTTTTAAAACAACATCTTTGCCGCATTTCGGGCAGGCCACACCAATCTTTTCGTAGTACGGTTTCGTATTTTTACAATCCGGAAAACCAGGGCAGGCAAGGAATTTGCCATGAGGCCCATATTTGATGACCATGTTCTGTCCACATTCCTCGCAGATCTCGTCGCTGACTTCATCTGCGATGGTGACTTCTGCCAGTTCTTTTTCCGCTGCCTCCACCGCCTCATTCATGTCAGGATAAAAATTCTCAACAATGGTTTTCCATTTGACTTTTCCTTCTTCCACCCCGTCCAGCAAGGACTCCATATTGGCGGTAAAGTTCACATTTACAATAGAAGGAAATCCTTTGACCGTCATCTCATTTACCGCTTCCCCCAACTCCGTCATGTATAAGTTCTTATTTTCTTTGACGATGTATCTTCTTCCGAGAAGGGTGGTAATCGTCGGAGAGTAAGTGCTGGGACGTCCGATTCCCAACTCTTCCAATGTTTTTACGAGACTTGCCTCCGTAAAATGTCCCGGCGGCTGTGTAAAATGCTGTTGCGGCTTTAGCTCCTTTAAAAGAAGATGAGACTCTTCATTGAGCTTCTTTAAAGCAGGATTCATCGTTGATTTTTCATCGTCACATTGATAGACGGTCATGAACCCATCAAACTTCATTCTTGCGCCGGAAAGACTGAACCGATAATCTCCGGCTCCGATTTTCACGGAAATCGTCTCATACACCGCCTCCGACATCCGGCTGGCAATGAACCGGTTCCAGACAAGCTGATAAAGACGGAACAAATCTCTTGACAGTTCCTCCTTCACAGCGGACGGCTCCAATTCCGGATCCGTCGGCCGAATGGCCTCATGGGCATCCTGTATCTTTCCGGACTTGGATTTTTTAAAAGTTCCTTCCCCGACGAACTGCTCTCCGTATATATTTTTTATATATTCTTTACAATTAGCATCCGCTTGTTCGGAAATTCTGGTGGAATCGGTACGCAGATAGGTAATCAAACCAATGGTCCCTCTTCCCTTGATGGGAACACCCTCATATAGCTCCTGGGCAAGACGCATGGTTTTTTGCGTGGACATATTAAGCTTCCTTGAAGCTTCTTGCTGTAAAGTGCTGGTCGTGAAGGGCAGCGGTGGTTTTTTTCTTCTCTCTCCCCGCTTGACACCAAGAACTTCATACGCAGCTCCTTCCAGCTCTTTTAGAATGTTGTCTACTTCCTCTTTTCCGTGCAGTTCAATTTTACCATTTTTATCTCCGGTAAAATGTGCCTCCAACGGTTTTTTATTTCCATCTAGCTCTAATTCTGCCGATATGCTCCAATACTCATCGGGAATAAAATCATTGATCTCTTTTTCCCTGTCATAAATAATACGAAGCGCTACCGACTGGACTCTGCCTGCGCTAAGCCCTCGCTTTATTTTTGACCACAAAATCGGACTGATTTTGTATCCCACAATTCTGTCAAGCACTCTTCTTGCCTGCTGTGCGTCCACCAGATTCATGTCAATGTCCCTGGAATTTTTGAGGGAATTTTTGATAGCATCTTTCGTAATTTCATTAAAGGTAATCCGACTGCATTTTTTGTCCTGAAGTTTCAGTGCATTGTATAAATGCCAGGATATCGCCTCTCCCTCTCTGTCCGGGTCCGTCGCAAGATACACTCTGTCTGCCTTTTTTACTTCTTTTCTAAGCTGCGCCAGAATCTCTCCCTTTCCCCGAATCGTTATATATTTCGGCTCATAATCATTCTCAAAATCAATACCCATCGTGCTTTTGGGCAGGTCTCGCACATGACCATTTGAAGCAATTACCTTGTAGCTTTTTCCCAAAAACTTCTGTATTGTTTTTGCTTTTGCAGGTGATTCCACAATCACTAACTTGGTTGACATTTCCAAATACACTCCCAACTTATCTATCGCTTTTGGCTTATAACTTCATGTCTGGGGAGGAAGGGAGGCAACGGCCTCGTCTGCTTCCCCAGACAATTCTGACAAAAAACAAACTTCTTCGATTTTTGTCAGATTTATAGTGACATAATCTAAAATCACTTATCCAATAAAACAATTATTAATGATACACCATTTTATGAACCTTCGCAAGAACAAAATTATTACAATTCATATACTTCACGCCTGATATAATTATTTTGAGACAATTGGCACACCATCCCCCGCAATTCCATTTCCAGTAAAATATATTGCAACTTCAGCATAGCATACCCGCTTTTTTCTAAAATACCATCGAAGCTGGTGGGATCTTTTTCATCGAGCAGTTCATAAATCTTTTTTTGTTCTTCCGTCTCAAAGTGATGTTCATGAAATAAGTCAGTGTGTCTCTCCCCTCTGCAAAAACTTCTGTCTGTCCTCTCCTTTTTCCACTCATGCTGACTCAGCAGCGGCTCTAAGATATCTTCGGGCTTTTGCACAAGATAGGCTCCTTGAGCAATCAGCCGATTACACCCCTCACTCATCCGGTCTGTAATTCTTCCCGGCAAGACATAGACATCTCTCCCCTGTTCCAGCGCCTGGTCTGCCGTGATCAACGATCCGCTTCGGCTCCCCGCCTCCAAAACAAAAATACCATCTGCCAGTCCGCTGATAATCCGGTTTCGCACCGGGAAAAGCCCCGGGCGGTTGGGAATCCCCCGGTTGTATTCTGATAAGACGCCTCCCCTTTGGTACATCTCCATGTAAAGATTAAAGTTTTCCCTGGGGTATATCGTGTCAATGCCGCCCCCCAGTACTCCCAGAGTATAGCCGCCTTTTGAGAGTACTCCTCTGTGGCTGGCGGCGTCTATTCCGGCAGCCAGCCCGCTGACTACCTGGATGCCATTTTCCGCAAAAATTCCTGCAAAATTGTTCGCCATAGACATCCCATACTCCGTCGCCCTCCTGGACCCGACCATGGCAAGCATCGGCTTCTCCCTTTGGGGAAGGCTTCCCTTGACATAAAGTCCCAGTGGCGGATCATAAATCCGGCGCAGTTTTTCGGGATAGGAAGGAGATTCCCAATGAAGGAACCGTATCCCTCCTTCCAGCATCCTCTCAAAAGAATCTTTCACATCGGACAGCTCTTTGCTGCTTTTTAAAGCCGCAAGCTGCCTTTTACTCAACAAATCCGCATATTCTTTTTCTTCTGCCAAAAACAAGGCTTCCGGCCGGAAAAACCGTTCCAGCAGTCTTTTTCTCGTCACATTCCCTATTTCGGGGATATTTACAAACCAATACCAAAAAAACTCTTTTTTTCTTTCCTCATTTTTCATTTATTCTGACAAGCGCTCCACCTGAGGAAGGCCATCTGCCTTTCCCTCCCATGAATGAAGAAGAGACTTCCAGTCTTCATTAAAACGAAAGATACTGCAACATTCTCTCCTACAAACCAGAGGAAACCTCTCTCCTTCCAGGCGCCTCGAAGACCGCTACCGAGGCACTTGTGACATAGGGACCATCCGCCGATACAAAAGCGCCTCCTTCAGATGTCTTAGATGCACCTTCTCCTCCCCCTCTAAATCTGCTATTGTTCTGCTCGTCTTTAACATACGGTGATAAGAGCGCCCGGTAAGACGAAATCTGTCGAAGGCCTCCTCCATAAAGTGCCGGGATTCTTCATCCAGAGTGCAAAACTTCTGTACCTCCCTCTGCCCCATCCTTCCGTTAAAACGAACTGGGCTGTCACAAAACCTCCGTTCCTGTATCTCCCAGACTCTCTGAATCCTCTTTTTTACCTCCGCCGAGGTCTCCCCTTCTTTTTCTCCGGTCAGCGCATGATAGGATAACTTATCACACCGCACAAACAAGTCCAGGCGATCCAGAATCGGACCGCTCACTTTCCCCTGATATCCGGCAATCTGCTTCCAGGTACAACTACAATGCCGACGGTCAGGATAATATCCACAGGGACAGGGGTTGGCAGCAGCTATAAAAATAAAATCTGCCGGAAAAACCATCGTCCTCCCATTTCGGATTTGCGTGATTTTATGTTCCTCCAAAGGAACCCGGAACATTTCCACCACTTCTTTTTTAAACTCGGGAAACTCATCCAAAAATAAGACGCCATGATGAGCGAGGGAAGCCTCCCCCGGCTTCGGCGTCCGCCCGCCTCCAAAAAGTCCCACGGGCGTCACTGAGGTGGACGGCGCCCGGTAAGGCCTTTTTTTGACATAGGGAACTCCGCTTTGAAGCAATCCCTTCACGCTATATATCATCGTCGTCTCGATCATCTCCTCCCGGCTCATGTCCGGCATCAGTCCCGGAACACAGGAAGCCAGCATGGACTTTCCCGAACCGGGAGGCCCGTCCAGAAACAGATTGTGGAAACCTGCCACCGCTATCTCGATGGCCCTCTTTGCCATGTGCTGCCCCCTCACCTCCGACAAATCAGGAATCCTGTCCGAGGGAAGCCCTATCTCCCTCTCTTCTTCGGAGATGATACTGTCCACATCGTCTTCCTCCTCACAAACGGCGCCACTGTTCCCACTCAGATAAGAAAAAACATCTTTCAGACAGTGAAATCCCCACACCTCCATCTCCGGCAAAATGGAAGCCTCCCTTTTGTTTTTTGCGGGGAGAACACACCGCCTGTAACCTGCCTCTGACGCCGCCTTCAAAATGGGTAAAACCCCCGCCAGAGGAGACAGCGTTCCGTCCAAAGCCAACTCTCCCAGAAACAAAATGCCTCTTGACGCCTCAGGAGGAAGCATACCCATGGCGGTAAACAGTCCGATGGCAATGGCCAAATCACAGCAGGTTCCATTTTTCCTCATCTCGGCGGGAGACAGATTCACGGAGATTCTCCGGGGCGGGAGGTGAAACCCCGTGTTTTTTAAGGCGGTTCGCACCCTCTCCCTCGCCTCTTTTGTCTCCGGGGATAGATGGCCTATCATCGAAAACACCGGCAATCCGTCACTGATGTCCGTCTGAACTGTAATCAACTCTCCCTGAATCCCATGCACCATCCCACTTACAACCTCTGCTACCATCTCCACCCTCCTTTTTTCCATATATTACCATATTCAAACGTTTTTATCAACATATTTTTCCATATTATATGATATTTTCCAATGTGGTAATTCATCTCATGCAGGTATGGAGCTTCTCTCCTACAAAAAACCGCAGAATATATACCGATGAGACACATTCCCACCCATCTGGCCTTTGGTCAGACAGGCGGAAAAGAACTTCCGGCAATATTCTGCGGTCTTTTTATTATGTTCTATTTTTATTCTTTTTCATCCACATCCGAAACTTCGTTTCCGGAATCCAACATTTTCTTTAACTCGCTCATAAAAGTATTGACGTCCTTAAACTCCCTGTACACGGAAGCAAACCGGACATAAGCTACCTGCTCCAAATTTTTTAATCGCTCCATCACAATCTCGCCAATCGCACTGCTCTCGATTTCTTTATATTCCAGGTTGAAAATGTCATTTTCGATTTTATTGACCGTCTCCTCGATTTTTTCTATGGAAACCGGTCTCTTATGGCAGGCGCGAAGTACCCCGGCCATGATTTTTCCCCTGTCATAAGGCTCTCTTGTTCTATCTTTTTTAATGACTGTCAACGGCACAATCTCCACTTTCTCGTAGGTAGTAAACCGCTTGCCACATTCGTCACACTGACGCCGTCTTCGGATGGAACAGTTGTCATCGGCAGGTCTTGAGTCGATGACACGGGTATTATCCAGTCCGCAAAATGGACATTTCATTGCCTTTTCCTCCTTTGTATCTCAGTCCACGTCATCCTTCCTGTCAAAAAAGAAGGAAAGTTTGCTTAGAACCGTGAAAAACAGGGACTGATTTACAGTCCCCGTCGTGATGATTTATGCCTCACCGAATGATTATTCGCTGATTTTCTCTCTCAATGCAAGATTAATTCTTCCCATCTTGTCAATCTCAAGAACCTTAACCTTTACTTTGTCTCCGATGTTAACCACATCTTCCACCTTTTCCACTCTCTCCCGAGACAGCTTGGAAATGTGAATCAGCCCGTCCTTGTTCGGGGCAATCTGCACGAACGCTCCGAAATTCATAATGCGGACAACCTCTCCCTCATAGATGGCTCCTGTCTCCACAGGCTCCACTATCAGGCGGATGATCTCCATCGCCCGGTCAATCATCTCCTGGTCAACGCCGCAGATATCCACTCTTCCCTCGTCATTAATGTCAATCTTCACACCGGTTTCGTCGATGATGCCATTGATAGTCTTACCCTGCTTTCCGATAATCTCGCTAATCTTATCCGGATCCACGCGCATCTGAGTAATCTTAGGCGCATATTTTCCCACTTCTGCCCTAGGCGCAGCGATGACCGGTTCCATCACCTCCGTGAGAATGTATTCCCTTGCCTCCTTCGTTCTGGCAATGGCCTCTTTGATAATCTCCGGGGTCAGACCATGGATTTTAATGTCCATCTGAATCGCCGTGATACCGTCGTGGGTTCCCGCCACCTTAAAGTCCATGTCTCCAAAGAAGTCTTCAAGACCCTGAATGTCCGTCAAAACAAGGTAATCATCGTCGGTGTCCCCCGTCACCAGTCCGGTGGAAATGCCGGCCACAGGCTTTTTAATCGGAACGCCGGCCGCCATCAGAGACAGGCTGGAAGCACACACGCTGGCCTGGGATGTGGAACCGTTGGACTCAAGCGTCTCCGACACGGTACGAATCGCATAAGGGAACTCATCCTCGCTCGGAAGAACCGGAACCAGCGCTTTTTCTGCCAGTGCGCCATGTCCAATCTCACGACGTCCCGGGCCGCGGCTTGGCTTTGTCTCTCCCACGGAATAGCTTGGGAAATTATAATGATGCATATATCTTTTTGAGGTGATATTCACGTCAATGCCGTCCACTCTCTGCACTTCGGACAACGGTGCCAGGGTCGTGATAGTCATAATCTGGGTCTGTCCCCTCGTAAACATTCCTGAACCATGGACTCTTGGAAGCAAATCAATCTCCGCAGACAGCGGGCGAATCTCATTGATGGCTCTTCCATCCGGACGCTTGTGGTCTTTTAAAATCATCTTGCGGACGGTCTTTTTCTGAAACTTGTAGACAGCGTCATCAATGAACGGAACCCAGTCCTCATGTTCTTCTTCATAACGTTTCTCCAGCTTATCTTTTATCTGACGGATATTCTCTTCTCGCACCTGTTTTACATCGGTAAAGACCGCTTCCTCCATCGCCTCCGGCGTAATGAAGGCAACCATGTCCTCCCACAAGTCTTCCGGCGTATCCACATGCTCATATTCATGTTTCGGTTTTCCACATTCATCGACAATCTTCTGGATAAAGGTAATCACCTCTTTATTGACCTCATGGGCCTTGAAAATCGCCTCAATCATCTGGTCTTCCGGCACTTCATTTGCTCCGGCCTCAATCATAATCACCTTCTCCGCCGTGGAAGCCACCGTCAGCGCAAGGTCGGAAACCTGCTGCTGGTCTGAGGTCGGGTTGACGATGAACTCCCCGTCAATCAGACCCATCTGCGTTGCGGCAATCGGGCCGTCAAACGGAATGTCTGAGATACTTGTGGCGATGGACGCACCAAGCATCGCCGCCACCTCCGGCGAGCAGTCCGGATCCACGGACATCACCAGGTTATTTAAGGTGACATCATTTCTGTAATCTTTCGGGAACAACGGGCGCATCGGACGGTCAATCACCCGGGATGTCAGCACCGCATGCTCAGACGCCTTTCCCTCTCTCTTGTTAAATCCACCCGGAATCTTTCCGACGGAATACATTTTTTCTTCAAATTCAACGCTCAGAGGGAAAAAGTCGATTCCCTCCCTCGGTTTGTCCGACGCCGTTGCCGTTGACAGCACCACCGTATCCCCGTAGTGCATAAACGCTGCGCCATTTGCCTGAGCTGCCACTCTTCCGATCTCTACAGATAAGGTTCTTCCGGCCAGCTCCATCGAAAACTGTTTCATCATAATGTTTTACCTCCCTGCCCTTCCTGGGCACACTGCATCCGGGAACTTGTGCATTCTGTGACATGTCTGTCAAAACCGCTGAGATTTCTTGCGACGACATTTCCAGACACCATCTTCGTGTCCGGACATGTTCCTAAAGCACCTGTCATCCCATTTTCTTTTGATAGCGGGAAGGCTCCGAAACAACTGAAAAACATCCTCGACGAACATGCTTTTCAGAAGTCTCGGTCACGCACTTCCCATTATCCGGTGTGAACACCTAATCTTGACTATTCTATCATAACAGCCAAAAGAATACCAGCCTTTTCTTACCTTTTTCACGAGTATCTGCATTGACAACTGTTTCCATCCATTTTAATATATTATTAAAGTTTATTTGCACGCCCCGGTGCGAGATGCGGGTCGTGCCTTTGCGCCATCAGTTTTCACACATTTTAAGATTGGGGATTTTATTTATGAAAGAAACGCAGTTGCTTCAGGAAAAAGCTTATGATTATCTCATCCATCTCATAAAAAACGGCGAGTTAAAACCAGATGTCATCTATTCTTTAAACAAAATGTCTAAAAATGCAAATTTTTCTAAAACTCCTTTTCGAGACGCCGTTCTCCGTCTCGAACAGGAACGCTACCTGGACATTCTTCCGAGCAAGGGATTCGTTTTGCACAAAATGACAAGAGAGGACATTACCGAAACCTACCAGATTCGCAGCGCCATTGAGCTTTATTGCTTAAAACAGCTTTCCTTGCAGCTGGACACTGCCAGAGGACAGAAATATTTCCAAAAGCTTTTATCCAAAGTAAAAAAACAAAAGGAGATCGCCATGTCCGGCGGCAACACGGAAGATTTTGCCCGGAAAGATTATGAGTTCCACAGAAGCATGGTGCAGTTTGTGGGAAATCATTCCATGCTGGAAATGTACCGTCGCTTCATGTACCGCATCTTCTGGCTAAATGTCACCTCTTTTTCCAGAATGGGACGTCTTCGGGAGGCGATGGAAGAACACGAATATTTCCTGGAATTGTTAAAGAAACACGATCTTTCTGAACTGGAAATCAAGCTCGACCAGCATTTATCCATCGCTCAAAATATCAATCTGACACTCCTGGAGCAGTATGAATCTTGATCGTCTGCCCCCACAAAAAACATTTTTCCCAGAACCTTTTTACACCGTATCCCGGAACTCTTCCGATTCGCACCGTCAATAAAAACTGCCGACAGACAACAGCTGCCGGCAGTTTTTACCTCTTTTCGTACTTTGTTTCTTCTATTTTATTTATATTTATTTATACTTTTTATTCCTCCACCTCGGCAATGCAAACCACCTGGCTGGAATCCAGTCCCTTAATCAGCAAAGGTGCGTTAAAGAATCGTGTAATCTTTGCTCCCTTCGGCAATTCAGACAAATGCATATCCTCCACAGCCGTCACAAATTTGCCGGTATAATATCCGAGAATATGTCTGTGACAATCCGGTGGCAGTTCTCCCTCCGGACATTTGGAGGAGGCAGAACCAATGGCGAGGAAATCCATGCCAATGCCCTTCAGGTTCGGAAACTCTTCGGACAGATAATCTCCGGCGCTCGGTGCAATGTAAGCACCCTCGTTCTGGTAAATGTTTTGATCCGTGTCCCTGTACTTTTCTAATCCGGTGCGGATAAGAGCAAAGGAAACTTTGGACAATACATCAGCAAACGGCTCCAAATCCTCTTTATAAATGCCCTCTGCCGGTCCCTTAGGAATGTCCAAAAGGACAACCTCCGTGTGACAAAAATATTCCATCGGAAGTTCGTTGATGCTCAGTCCATCTTTCACAAAATGGCGAGGTGCGTCCATGTGCGTACCGCAGTGGTTCGGCAGTTCGGAGATATAACTGCAAAACGGACAGTCCTCTGATACGTCGGTACACTGCTTCGTCTTTACGACAGGCTCTCCCGGCCATGCATATCCGTCAGGATCTAATGGATGTGATAAGAATAAAAACATAGTGAATCCTCCTTTTATACTTTATATTTTCAGAATGAAGCCATTTATCATTCTGAGAGTACCCCGTCACTTCTCCAAAAAGCCGTCACTGTCCAGATGACTGCCACTGTTCCAATCCATCTGTCCCATTTTTTCCTTCGACACCATCAGCTTTTTGAAATTCATGCACAAATTCTATGAATAAAATCTATATTTTTTGGTATTTTTGCCGATTTCCATGTTTGACTACATTATATGATATATCAGTATATCAGTCAATCCTTTTGTGGCATCCTTCACGAAAAAACAGTGCGTGCATTTTATTGAACAGGATAGGCGCATCGAACAGGAGGTACACAATGATTTTATTTACCTTCTACCCACACCACCGGAGACAGACGCCCTGCGGAATGTAAGAAACGGAGGAAAAAATCTCCTATCTACATCACTGAAGACAGACGGGCAGCATACGAACACGCCCGTCTATATACAGCTCCGTATGCGGCGTTTCACAGGCTGCTCTCCGTTTACGAAAGAGGGCAGCCTGTTTCCGTAAAAACATCCCGGCTCAGCAGTCACATCACTTCAGGTATGCCTGTCTGTTAGCGGCGGTATTTTCCTTAAAAGAATATTTTTTGAATTTTTTAAAATATTTTTTATTGAGAGATTTGTATTTGGCGGCGCTTATATTTTTCAGCTTTGCACCTTTGCTGGCATATTTATACTCCTTGACAGCGGTAGTAAAGGCATTGGTTTGGAAATAGAGATGTTTGTATTCCTTTAATTTACAGTTGGAGAAACGGTACAGCCTCTTACCGGTTCCCACGAGTCCGTTAATCCAGTAGTTTTCATACAGCGCTTTATGCTTTTTGCTGTAATGGAGACACCCGTCAGCCCCCTTATCACCATATATTCCACAGTAAACAGCCTTTCTCTTTTTGACGGTATATACATCGGCCGCAACTGCGGCATTCGGTGCAAAATCATAGTTGTTTACGAACAACTCCGGCACGCCGTTCTGGTCAACATCCACAAGGGCAAAATAGGTTGGTTTTGTGCCACGGAGCGTGCTTTGCTCCAATAATTCGTTGTAAATAGCTTTATACTTTCCCTTCGCCGCGTGAGCGCTGACCGGGGAGGCGAGCAGACATGCCATGGCAGCCAATACCAAAACAAAGCACTTTTTCAGAAAACAATTTTTTTTCATATAGAACTCCTCCTTTTGAATAATACAGTGAAAACACTGAATGAGTATTACTGTCTAATTTCATTGTATATCAGTCTTTCTATATGCTTCGACTGATTATATTGTATCATATATTTTATGCTTATCAAAAAGAGGGACACAATTCATCCCCCACTTTAGAAGCAGGGGACTTCTTGCTACATTAGGCTAAAATACTTCACGCCACTCTCAAATATCTTCTGATTCTGTCTTGCGTAAATGTTTTTGGCCACATGCTCTCCGATGCGCTCCGAATGTCCCATTTTTCCGAGTACACGTCCATCGGGACTGGTGATTCCCTCGATGGCGTAGTAAGACCCGTTTGGATTGTAGCGGACATCCATGGTCGGCTCTCCCTTCAAGTTGACATACTGGGTCGCCACCTGCCCGTTTTTAAATAATTTTTCTATCCATTCTTCTCCGGCAACAAACCTTCCCTCTCCGTGGGAGGCCGGAATGGCATATATCTCGTCCAAAATGGCTCCCTGAAGCCACGGAGACTTGTTTGTGACCACCTTGGTGTACACCATGGTGGAGACATGGCGCCCGATTTCATTGGTGGTCAGCGTCGGAGAATCTTCCGTCTGAGGAACAATCTCACCATGCGGCACCAATCCCAGCTTAATGAGCGCCTGAAATCCGTTGCAGATGCCCAGGGCAAGGCCGTCTCTTTCGTTGAGCAATTTCATGATGGCTTCCTTCATCTTCTCATTGCGGAAAACGGAGGCAAAAAACTTTGCGGAGCCTTCCGGCTCGTCCCCGGCACTGAACCCGCCCGGAAACATGATGATCTGGGACTGTGCGATGGCTTTTTCAAAGGCGTCCACCGACTCCAGAATGTCGCTCTCCGACCGGTTCTTAAACACCAGCGTCTCCACATTGGCTCCTGCCTTCAAAAATGCCCGCTCAGAGTCATACTCACAGTTCGTTCCCGGAAATACCGGAATAAATACTTTAGGCATCGCCACTTTGTTTTTGCAGACATATACCTGTCCGCCCCTGTACAATGGCTGGGATACGTTGTGCCTTCCCGCATTTGTCCTCGTAGGGAACACGGATTCCAGAGGAGCCTCCCACGCCTGCAGCATCTCTCTGAGACGAATTTCCACTTCTCCGTAGACGATACATTCTTCTTCCGTCACGCGTCCCACATACAGACCGACATCGCCCATCTCCGCTACATGGGAAGTCTCCACCTCAATCAAAATGGAACCATAACATTTTTTATTTAACTCTTCCTTTTCAAGGGAACTCATCAGCTCCACTCCGTAACGGTTTCCGAAGCTCATCTTGCTCAGCGCCTCCATCAGACCCCCGGCTTTCAGAGCATAAGCAGAGATGATCCACCCTTTTTTCATCATGCAGTGAATCCTATCATAAATCTCCCCCGCCTTTTCGTAGACGGGTATTCCAAAGGAGTCAAAAGGGATGTCCACCCGAAGCAGGCTGTTCCCCGGCTTTTTAAGTTCCGGCGTCACGACGTGGGAAGCCTTCGTGTAATCCACCGCAAAGGAGACGAGGGTCGGAGGAACGTCAATGTTTTCAAAGGTACCGGACATGCTGTCTTTTCCGCCGATGGCAGGAATCTTAAACCCTTTTTGTGCATCGTAGGCGCCAAGCAAAGCCGCCAGGGGCTTTCCCCATCTCTCCGGATTTTCTCCCAGACGCTCAAAATATTCCTGGAAAGTAAGACGTATTTTTTTATAATCTCCGCCGGAAGCCACAATCTTTGCCACGGATTCCAGCACGGCATACACTGCCCCATGGTATGGGCTCCAGCTGGATAAATACGGGTCAAAGCCGTAAGACATCATGGTCGTCAAATCGGTCTTTCCGTCCATGACCGGAAGTTTTGCCACCATGGTCTGAATCGGGGTATTTCGTGTCTTCCCTCCGTATGGCATGGTGACTGTCCCCGCTCCGATGGAGCTGTCAAACATTTCCACCAGACCTTTTTTGGAGCAGACATTTAAATCTGACAAAGTGGCAAGCCATGCGGCCTTTATGTCCTTCAGTTCCTCCTGCTTTTCGTAATAACACTCTTTTTCATCGGGCATACGGACAAACACGCTCGTCTCCTGATGCGCACCGTTGGTATCGAGAAAATCTCTGGAAAGATTGACAATTTCTTTTCCTCTCCACCACATCACCAGGCGTTTCTCCTCCGTCACCTCAGCTACGGCAACTGCCTCCAGATTCTCCTCTGCGGCGTAGCCCAGGAAGGCATCCACGTCTTTTGGATCAAGAACCACCGCCATGCGCTCCTGGGATTCGGAGATTGCCAGCTCCGTTCCGTCCAGTCCGGCATATTTTTTAGGAACCTTGTCAAGCTGGATGCGAAGGCCGTCCGCCAGCTCTCCTATCGCCACGGACACGCCGCCGGCACCGAAATCATTGCATTTTTTGATGAGTCGGCTCACCTCCTCCCGGCGGAACAATCTTTGAATCTTTCGCTCCGTCGGAGGATTCCCCTTCTGCACTTCCGCACCGCAAGTATCAATGGACGTCATAGTGTGTGCCTTGGAAGATCCGGTGGCTCCGCCGCAGCCATCCCGCCCGGTGCGCCCGCCCAGAAGCACGATGATGTCTCCCGGAGCAGAACTTTCCCGAACTACATTTTTCCGGGGTACCGCACCCATGACGGCACCAATCTCCATTCGCTTTGCCACATATCCCGGATGATAAATCTCGTCCACCAGACCGGTGGCAAGCCCAATCTGGTTGCCGTAGGAGCTGTAGCCTTTGGCCGCCCCGGTGGTCAGCTTTCTTTGGGGCAGTTTTCCTTCCATCGTTTCCGCCAGAGGAACGGAAGGGTCGGCACAGCCGGTCACCCGCATAGCCTGGTAGACATAGGAGCGTCCCGAGAGCGGATCACGGATGGCCCCTCCAAGACAGGTGGCCGCTCCACCGAAAGGCTCAATTTCCGTCGGATGATTGTGGGTCTCATTTTTAAAGCTGATGAGCCACTCTTCTTTCTTGTCTTCAAACTGCACCGGGACGACGATGCTGCAGGCATTGATTTCCTCGCTCTCTTCCATGTTATTCAGGACACCGTCCTTTTTCAGCTTTTTCATTCCCATGAGGGCAATGTCCATCAGGCAGATAAATTTGTCCTCTCTGTCCCCGTACACTTCCTTCCGGTCCTTTTTATATTCCTCGAAAGTTTTTTCAAACATCGGCTTGAAATAACCATCCTCAAAAGTAATCTCTTTTAATTCCGTGGAAAAGGTAGTATGGCGGCAATGGTCAGACCAGTAAGTGTCCAGCACCCGAATCTCCGTCATCGTCGGATCGCGGTCTTCCTCCTCTCGATAATACTCCTGGATGTGCAAAAAATCCCGGAAGGTCATGGCCAGCCCAAGAGAATCGTACAGACTGCGAAACTCTTCTTCTTTCATATCTTTAAAACCAAAGACAACCGGCACATCCTCCGGCTCCTCATACTCCATCACCAAAGTGTCCGGCTTCTTCTCGTCCGTCTCTCTGGAATCCACCGGATTGATGCAGTAAGCTTTGACTCTGGAAAACTCCTCATCAGTCATCTCCCCTGACAGCACATAGGTGACGGCAGAGCGAATCACCGGCTCCTCTTTTTCATTCAGAAGCTGAAGGCACTGCACAGCGGAATCCGCCCTCTGGTCAAACTGACCCGGAAGAAACTCCACGCTAAATACTCTGTCGCCTTCTTCCACGGGAAAGGTATCCTCATACACATAGTCCACCGGAGGCTCGGAAAAAACTGTGCCAAGCGCCCTGTCATAAGTGTCTCCGGAAACATTTTCTACGTCATATCTGGTCAGAATCCTGACTTTTTTTATATGTTCCAGGGAAAGATAGGACCGTAATTCTTCCGCCAGTTCTTTTGCCTTCACCGCATAATCCGGTTTCTTTTCAACGTATATTCTTCTTACCTGACTCATACTTACCTCCAAACTCTATCGAAACATGTTGCTTTTCATCCATGATACCATTTTTTCCTTCTCTTTCAAACCGGTTTTTTCCTGTTTTATAAAAATGGGAAATATGACGAAAACATGAGGATTTTTGTCATATTTTTTTATATTTCCACTGATAACTGATAAACAGGCTGACAGTTTACCCGAAAATTCCCCATATACACAAAGAAAAATACACGCCTCTCCCTTTAGGCAGACGGCATCCCATCTTTTCGGTTGACCTTTTCAATATTCTAAGATATCATTAAAAAAGATTTAGAAAAAACAGAATAAAACAAAGGAGATATTTATGGAAACTATAGCAAGTTTTACTGTCAACCATGAGGATTTGCTTCCCGGCATCTATGTATCCAGAAAGGATCACATCGGAAAAGAAACCATCACCACCTTTGACCTTCGCATGTGCATGCCAAACCGCGAGCCGGTCATGAATACTGCCGAACTTCATACGATAGAACATCTGGCAGCCATCTATCTGAGAAACGATCCGGATTGGAAGGACAGCATCGTCTATTTCGGCCCTATGGGATGCCGCACCGGCTGTTATCTTCTTGTCGCCGGCGACCACGAATCCAAAGATATCGTCGATTTGATCCGCAAAACCTTCCGCTTTATCGCAGAATACGACGAAGAAATTCCAGCCACAGACCCGGCAAGCTGCGGAAACTACCTGGATCACAATCTTCCTATGGCAAAATTTCTGGCAAAAAAATATTTGAAAGAGGCGCTGGAACATCCTACCGAAAAAAATCTGGTTTACCCGGAATAAATTTTTCCCCTTTTCGCATACTATCTCCTGCAACTTCAATAGTTAAGGAGGAATTTATGATGAAAAGTTCAAAACAGACTTATCAGGATGTCGCCGAGGCTTGCAGCAAGTACACACGAACCTCCAGGGAGGAAAGCTTTAAAAACTTTGGCTGTGACTGCGAGAAGCCAAGTTGTCTAAACTGTACGCATTTTGACAAAAATGAACACTGTGACCTGGATTTGTATGATAAGATTGTAGACAGAATTCGTTAAGAAAGGGAGAGGATTGCTGTGCGGCAGCCGTCCTCTCCCTCTCATAGTTTCACATAACATTTCTTTTCGTCCACATCAACTAAGATGATGTCCACCCCGATTTTCACCACGGAACAATAAGGTATTTTGTACTCTCCCTTCTTCCCCATGCAACCACAATATTTGCTGCCCACTGGCACATAGAAACAGGTAATGCATCCGTTTGACAGGTCAATGTCCATATCGCCCACATGCCCCAGCCGTTTTCCGTCCTTGCAATTTATCACTTCCCGATTGCCAAGCTCCCAGAATCGAATCTGCATACAGCTTCTCCTGTCTCTTCTCTCTCCTGTCAGTATATGATGGTCAGTCCGGAAGGTTCCTTCATATAATAATTCATCCACTCCATCATATCAGAAAACACCTCTTCATGACGGGGGTCGCTCTGTAACTCGTGCCTTACAGAATCATAAAGCTTCATCTCCACGCGGCAGCCGAACCGCACAAGCTTTCTCCTGACGTCCTCCACCCCTTTTCCAAAGTTTCCAATCGGATCTTCCCTGCCACTGAGCAAAAGGACAGGCATAGCCGTCTCCACCTTCTGATACCATTTTTTTGAAGAGACAAGGGCAAGCATCTTTAAAATATTTTCATAGGCCCGCAGAGTAAAATGAAACCGGGTTCTCTCATCCGAGGCATACTCTTTTCGCACCGCCGCATCTCCGCTAAACCAGGATAGTACGTCCTTCTCTTTCCGGAACCTGCGGTTTAGGCGACAAACGATCATTCTCTCCATCCAATGACTGCAAACTGCCTGCCGCCGCAACCTCCCAAGGAAGACTGCGGCCAGGACGGCACGGCGGCAATACCTCTGTCTGCCACTCGTTCCCGACAGTATCACCCCGTCCCAGAGTGCTCCATGCATACAGGCCAGTCTCGCCACGAGGGACCCCATGCCATGACCATATAAAAAACAGGGGACGTCCGGGTACTCCCGCCGGATATAGACGGTAAGCCTCTTCACGTCTTTGACCAGATAGCACCATCCGTTCTTCTCCTCAAAGTGTCCTCTCTCCTCCTCGGTGGAAGAACGTCCATGTCCGATAAAATCGCAGCCACATACCATCACGCCCCGGTCCGTAAAAAAACGAATCAGATTTTCGTTTCGCTCTATGTAATCTTTCCAGCCGTGAGTCATCTGGAGAATTGCCCGGATGTCCGCCTCCGGCTCAAAAATATAATAATGTATTCTGTTTTTATGATTCGCACTGCGGTAAGTCCCGCAAAATCTCGTGTACGCCATAGCTATCCCATCCTTTTTTATAACGCCTCGGACATTTGCCCGATTCGTTCTTTGCTTTCCGCCAATCATACACCGTATGTATGAAAAAAATAAGGTTATTCTCCTTACGATTTCGTTAAGGAAAAATAACCTTATTTTTATCTTATCTGTCTATTTTTACTTTTGTCTTCGCAAGCATCGGGGCCGGCGAAGATTATCTCGCATTGAGCAAAATGATTTTGGACGGACATTTTTCCGCACATTTACCGCAGCCGGTACACTTGCTGTAATCAATTTTTGCTATGTTATTTTCTACAGAAATGGCGTCAAACTCACAAACCTTGGTACACAACTTACAGCCGATACACCCGGCGGAACAGACCTCCTTGACTGCCTTTCCGAAAGCTTTGGAGTTGCAGGCCACCCTGTAAGGCGCACGATAAGGAACCAGCTCAATCAGCGATTTCGGACAGGTTTCCACGCACTTGCCACAGGCCACACATTTTTCCTTGTCCACCTGGGCAACACCGTTTACGATGTGGAGAGCGTCAAAGTCACAGACCTTCACACAGCTTCCGAATCCGGTACATCCAAACTCGCAGGCCTTCGGGCCGCCGCCCGGCACGCTCACCGCAGAAACACAGTCCTCATTTCCAAAATATTTATATTTGGATTTTGTCTTCTCACAGGTTCCGGCACATTTGACAAAGGCCACCTGTTTTTCTACGTCTCCGGTCTCCACGCCCATGATGGCGGCAATCTTCGCCGCCGCATCCGGGCCTCCCACAGGACAGGCCCCCACCGGAGCTTCTCCCTGGGCGATGGCTTTTGCCAGGCTGTCACAGCCGGCGAATCCACAGCCACCGCAGTTATTTCCCGGCAGGCACTCTCTGACGGCAATCTCCTTTTCATCCACTTCTACTTTGAATTTCTCTGAGGCAATGCCGAGGAGAACAGAAATCACAAGACCTGTTCCTCCGACAACCGCTGCCGCAAGGATAATTCCGCTTACACTCATGTTTTTCTCCTCCCTCTAAATAATTCCTGAAAATCCGAAGAACGCAATGGACATCAGGCCTGCTGTCACAAGAACAATCGGCATTCCATTCCAGGATTCTGAGATATCATTGTACTCAATCTTTTCTCTGATTCCGGCCAGAATGACGATGGCAACGGCAAAACCAAAGGCAATGCCGAAACCGTAAACCACGGACTGTAAAATATTATAACCATACTGCACAGAGTTGAGAGCAACACCAAGCACCGCACAGTTGGTGGTGATCAGCGGAAGGAACACGCCTAGAGACTCATAGAGAGCCGGCATACTCTTCTTTAAAAACATTTCCACAAACTGCACCAAAGCGGCAATGACCAGAATAAAGACAATGGTCTGCAAATATTCCAGTCCCAGAGTTACAAGAATAAATTTATAAATCAATGCGGTGACAAAAGATGCAATCGTAATAACGAAGATAACCGCTGCACCCATACCGAGAGAGGTCTCCACCTTCTTGGAAACGCCAAGGAACGGACACAGGCCGAGGAACTGGCTCAGGACAACGTTATTGACGATGGCAGAACCGATAATCAATAAAATTAATTCTTTCATAAGCTTCCTTCCTCCTATTCTTCTTCTTTCTTCTTATCATCTACCGTCATGTCAAAGAAGCTGCGACTTCCGCACATGCTGTTATTACACTGAGAACAGTCGCCGCATCCACCCGCAGGAGCAGGCACTCCCGTCTCTTTTGCCTTGCGGTTTTTCACCTTGTTCTGAATGGCAACGAGGCAGGACAACACGAAGAAGGCGCCCGGAGCCAGAATAAAGATGGTAATCGGTGTGTAGAAAGACTCCGACAGCACCGTGATATCAAAAACGGTGCCCGCTCCCAAAAGCTCACGGAAAGTTCCCAGAATGGTCAGAGACACGGTAAATCCAAGCCCCATTCCCAGACCGTCAAAGAAGGAGTTAATCGGACTGTTTTTGCTCGCATAGGCCTCCGCACGTCCGAGAATGATACAGTTTACCACAATCAGAGGAATGTACACGCCGAGGGCGTCATTGAGCGCCGGGACATAGCCCTGAAGCACAAACTGTACGATGGTAACCAACGACGCAATGATGACGATGTAACCCGGAATACGCACCCTGTCCGGAATGAAATTGCGAAGCAGGGAAATGATCAGGTTGGAAAACATCAAAACCGCCGTGGTGGCAAGTCCCATGCCGGCGCCGTTTTTGGCCGACGTAGTTACCGCCAAAGTCGGACACATGCCGAGCATGAGAACCAGGGTCGGATTTTCTTTTATAATACCGTTCAAAAGTCTTTCTATCGGACTGTTTTTCATCTTAATGACCTCCTTCTATGGACTGGAAGCAGGCAATACAGTTATTGACAGCGCCGGACACCGCCTCGCTGGTGATGGTCGCACCGGAGATGGCGTCGATTTTCGCATCGTCGCCGGAGCCGGAACCATCCTTTACAACGGTGAAGGCCTCTACCTGCTTGTCTGCAAACTGAGCCGCCCACTCTTCTTTTTGTGCATTCATTCCAAGACCGGCGGTCTCGCTGATGGAAAGAACGGAGTAGCCGCTCACCGTGCCGTCAGCCTGGATACCGACGGTGAGTACAATGTCTCCGCCATATCCCTTGGACGTGATCACATTAAAAATATAGCCGAGGGCCTCCCCGCCTTCGTCCAGCGCCTTCACGGCGGCCGTCACCTTGTCTCCTGCATGGTCTTCCACAGGATTGTCGTAAGAAGCTATCATCTGTGCAGCTTTCGTCTCGTCAAATCCTTCTACTTCCTGAAAATCGGAAGCCTCCGGGAAAACAGCAGCGTAAGCTTCCATCTGCTTTTTTTCTTCCTGAGCCAGAATAGGCTCTTTGGTAATGCCATAAACAGCACCGAGGGCAAGTCCTGCAATCACAGTAATGGCAACCAGCTTAATACAGTCTTTTATCAATGCGTTCATTATTTTTTACCCCCTTTCCCAAATGCGACAGGAGCAGTAAACCTTTCAATCAGCGGAACCAGCAGGTTGGAGAAAATGATGGCGTAGGAAACACCCTCCGCAGAACCTCCGAACAAACGGAAGATCCCTGTCAGGATACCGAGAAGAATCCCGAACACAATCTGCCCGTTTGGCGTAATCGGAGAAGTCACATAGTCCGTCGCCATGAAGAAGGCTCCCAGCATCAGACCGCCGCCAAACAGGTGGCCTGCCAGATAAGTCATGTCGAAGCCGTGCCCGCCGAAAATGAGGACAAACAGTCCCAGCGTCACAATATAGCACACCGGAATCTTCCAGCTGATGATCTTTTTGGCGATGAGATACACGCCGCCCAGGAGGAGTAAAACCGCAGAAGTCTCTCCGATGGTTCCGGCCGTCGTTCCGAGGAACATACTCTTTACATCGACCATCTCCCCTGCCTTCAAAGCCGCCAGAGGGGTCGCTGACGTGGTGGCGTCAAAACTGCCGCCAAATCCCTGATAGGAAAAATTCGTCATCAGTCCGGCAAAGGAAATGAGCAGGAAACATCTGGCGCCTAAGGCCGGGTTCATAAAGTTTTGTCCCAGACCGCCAAAGACCTGCTTTACCACGATGATGGCAAAGACGCCGCCGATGACCGGAATCCAGAACGGAACTTCCGGCGGCAGGTTCATTGCCAGCAACAGACCGGTCAAAGCCGCACTGCAATCGTGAATGGTTATCTTTTTATGCATCAGCCGCTGCCAGATGTACTCGCTGGCCACGCAGACAAGTATACAAAGCACAGTGTTGATTATCGCCTTCACGCCAAAATTCCAGAAACCAAACAGAGTGGCCGGAAGCAGGGCGATTATGACGTCCAGCATGATGCTGTGAGTAGTAGCCTTATCCCTTACATGAGGATTGGCGGATACGTTATATAATTGTTCGTTCATAATTTACCTCTCCTTATGTTTTATTTCTTTCTTCTCAGGGCCATCGCCTCGCGGCGTCCGGTCTTCATGGACTGGGTCAATCTCCGTTTCGCCGGACAGACGTAGGAACAGCATCCACATTCCACACATTCGCATCCGTTTAACTGGTCAAATAAAGCAAAGTCTCCACGGTCCGCCACCTCGGAAAGCTTCGTCGGCATCAGACCCGCCGGACAGACCGTCACGCAGCGTCCGCAGCGGATACAGTTGCTCGGCTCGCAGGCAGCAACCTCGTCCTTCGTGAAGCACAACAAAGAAGAAAAGGTTTTTCCGCACGGAACGTCCAGCGTTCCAAGAGCCATTCCCATCATAGGCCCACCGGAAATCACTTTTTCCGGGGTGACCTTGAATCCTCCTGCCGCCTCCGCCAGCTCAGCGGCATTGGTTCCGGCCTTCACTTTAAAGTTGCCCGGATTTTTTATGGCATCTCCCGTCACGGTGACCACCCTCTCATACAGAGGCTTTCCGAGAAGAACCGCCTCATGAATGGCGATGGCCGTCGCCACATTGTCCACGATGCAGCCTGCATCTGCCGGAAGCATGCTGGAATTGATCGCCCTTCCCGTCACGGCGTAAATGAGGGAGCGCTCCGCTCCCTGCGGATATTTGGTTTTCAGGGCGGCAACGCTGATGCGCTCCTCTCCTCTGCAAAGCTCCGTCAATCTCGTGATGGCGTCCGGCTTGTTATCCTCTACGCCGATGACACCCTTCGCTCCCGGAAAGAGAGACAACATCACATTCAGACCGGAAATCAGCTTCTCCGGCACTTCCATCATGCAGCGATAATCGGCCGTGATGTAAGGCTCACACTCCGCCGCATTGATGATGATGGTGTCAATTTTGTCCGGCTCCTTCGGAGAAAGCTTCACATGAGTCGGGAAACCCGCTCCTCCGAGACCGACGATGCCGGCCTCCTTGACCGCCGCTATCACCGACTCCTTGCTCCGGTCTTCCAGCGGGGTGAAATCCACCTGCTCATACTGTCCGTCGTTCTCCACAATGATACACTGCACCTTCGCTCCGGATACCGTGGTGCGGGCTTCGATTTTCGTCACCGTGCCGGAGACGGAGCTGTGAATATTCGCAGAGACGAAACCGCCGGCTTCCGCAATCTTTTGACCAACCAAAACCCTGTCCCCTTTCTTCACGCAGGCAACAGCCGGGGCGCCAATGTGCTGGCTCAAAGGATAGACAAGCTCACCCTGTGGCAGGTATTCAGTAATCGCTTTGTCTTTACTTAATTCCTTTCCATCATAAGGATGAAGGCCACCTTTAAATGTAAGTAGTCCCATTTTTTTACCCTCTTTCTTTCATCACTTTTTTCACATAAACTACCGCATACTCTTTCCCCCTGCAAAGCCTTCCGTCGGGACAGGCCGGAGCATTCCCGGACTTCCGACAAAAAGACTCCTTGTCTTCCTGTGAAAAAGTATACGAATCCGTCAGTTTTATGTAATCTAATTTTAATAATATAGTAAAAAATGACGAAAATCAAGATAAGTTAATAAAATAACACTTTCTTGATTTTCGTCTTAATATTTTTACCAATTTTTCGCTTTATTGCGCCATCACGTCATAGGCTCTGCCGGAGTCGGCATCCTCCTCCCCGACGATCTCCACAACGACCTTATGCGGAAGGCAGACGATGGTTTCCCCCACGCTTCGCACTTCCCTATGGCTCACGCAAATCTTATCGGGACAATCCGCCCCCGTCATGCTGGCACAGCCTCCGGCAATGGACAAAATATTTTTTCCTCCCGCCCCGGCAATCTCCACCGTCCTGTCTTCTCCCAGAGGATAACATTCTGTCACAGTTCCCTCCACGGAAATCTGTACCATCTTCCCCTCTCTCTGAAAAAACCGCAGACAAAGCCATGCGGACAGGGCCAAAAACATAAAAAACAAAATCAGACCGACGTCCTGCCTTCTTCGACGCCTAGTTGAATCCAATCCATTTTTGTGCAATCTTGTATCCTCCCATCGTCAGCTTCTGTCCCAGCTTTCCGTGGGAGTTGGATACGATGCCTATGACGGAATGTTTCAATATCTGGTAGGCAGACGGCGATTTCTCATTCAGATATCTCCACACGTCATCTCTCATCACCATGGCCTCCTCCGTATCCATCTTCATGAGAAGCACGGAGGTGACAAGGAGAATCGTCTCAAGATAATGCTGCATATATGCCTCCTGCTGAGGACAGGAAAACTTTCCTTCATGCCAGGCATAAATGTCAATCATCTTCTTGTTCACCCGGATCTGCTGGTCAATGCGGGATATCATCACCTTCTCATTGACGGACTGATCCTCTCTCCCGATAAAATACCGATAAAAATCCACATCAAGATAATACATTTTTTTCACATAAGGCAACGGCCAGTAAACAAAAATATTATCCACATAAAAAGTATGCTTGGGAAGTTCAAAGGCACAGTCTTTCAACATCTTCGTCCTGTAAATGACAGAATGCATCAAAATATTCTGGCTCGTCTTGAAATGCCCCACTTCCTCCCAGCCAAAATAACGGTTCTCCGGCAAAATCGAACGATAGTGAATCACCTTCTTATGTCTGGCTCCCTGCTTTTCGTAAACATAGTTGGAGATGAGCATATCCAGAGGCTTCGTCTCCAAAATAGATTCTCTCAAAAAGCGCAAAATCCGGTGGTATGCCTCCTGATCCACCCAGTCGTCGCTGTCTACCACTTTAAAAAAATACCCGGAAGCATTTCTCAGCCCCGCATTCACCGCCTCTCCATGTCCGCCGTTTGGCTGATGGAGCGCTCTCACGATGGACGGATATTTTTCCTGATACTCATCTGCAATCTGAGGGGTGGAATCTTTGGAGCCGTCATCCACTATCAAAATCTCCACCTCATCCCCACCAGTCAGCAGACTGTCAATGCAATTCCTCATATAATCTTCTGAATTATAACTTGGGATTGTTACGGAAAGAAGCTTCATATCTCATATTCTCCTTTTTCTTCCACGATATATCCGACAAAACGCCCCGGCTTTTCCGGCCTCCGCCCTGCTGGCATCGTCCCCGGATGCCGGGGCGTCCCGCCATCTTTGTCTCTCTTATTTTCGATAGATGATATCCTCTCTGCCCGGCCCGTTGGAAACCATGGTGATCGGATAACCAATCTGTTCTTCCACAAACTCAATGTATTTGCGACAGTTCTCCGGCAGCTCCTCATAGCTCCTGATACCCCGAATGTCAGATTTCCATCCCGGAAGCACTTTGAGAACCGGCTTTGCCTTTTCTAATTTTGCGGTGACCGGGAACTCCGTCGTTATTTCCCCGTCAACCTCATAGCCGACGCACACCGGAATCTCATCCAGATATCCCAGGACATCCACCACAGTAAAGGCCACGTCCGTCGTACCCTGAAGACGGCATCCGTACTTAGAGGCAACACAGTCAAACCATCCCATTCGTCTCGGACGTCCCGTGGTAGCCCCGAACTCTCCGCCGTCGCCGCCCCGAACTCTGAGCTCCTGGGCTTCCTCGCCAAAAATTTCACTGACGAAGGCACCTGCCCCCACGGCACTGCTGTAAGCCTTGCAGACAGTCACCACCTTCTCGATGGCATAAGGCGGAATCCCGGCACCGATGGCCCCGTAAGCCGCCAGGGTGGAGGAGGAGGTCACCATCGGAAAAATACCGTGGTCAGGATCCTTCAAGGTACCCAGCTGCCCTTCCAGAAGAATATTCTTTCCTTCCTTTATCGCCTTGTCAAGATACAGGGAAACGTCGCACACATGCGGCGCCACCATCTCCTTGTACTCCATTAAAGTCCGGTACAGCTCTTCCACATCCAGCAGCGGTTTGTGATACAGATGCTCCAGCAAAACATTTTTCTGGGTTACCACCCGCTCAATCTTTTCTTTTAATTCCTGCTCATCCATGAAAAGCTCGCTGACCTGAAAGCCGATCTTCGCATATTTATCCGAATAAAACGGCGCGATTCCCGATTTGGTGGAGCCGAAGGACTTTCCGCCAAGACGCTCCTCCTCGTACTGGTCAAACAAGATGTGGTACGGCATGACAATCTGCGCCCTGTCTGAAACCAAAAGTTTTGGCATCGGCACATTTTTGGCAGTGATCTCCTGCATCTCCTGAAACAAAACCGGAATGTTTAATGCCACGCCGTTTCCGATGATGTTCGTGATATGCTCGTTGAACACACCCGACGGCAGAGTGTGAAGGGCAAACTTGCCGTAATTGTTTATAATTGTATGGCCTGCATTGGCGCCGCCCTGAAAGCGGATTACGATGTCAGAATCCTGAGCAAGCATGTCCGTAATCTTGCCCTTTCCTTCATCTCCCCAATTGGCGCCTACAATTGCTTTTACCATGAATCTATTCCTCCCAGTCATCTAAATAATACATTTTCTGGCATGTGCGGACGTTCCCGCACCGCAACCAAACATTCTAATTATATCCTATATCAATATAGAAGTAAAGAATCATTCTCACTGATTTTACGCTTTGATTTTACGCTTCTTCGGGTCTCTCTTCCTCCGCAAGCAAATGCATTTTTTTCGCATAGCGAACTACGGTGTTTCCCTTCGGGAATCTTTGCAGCTCTCCTTCCGTCACCCCCTTACATTTTAAGAGGAGAAGGAAGTAGACCGCCACCGCAAAAGCCACGGAAAGGAGAAGGCATAACAGCACCAGCACCCGGTCCGGCAGGATACGCCCCGCCGCGGCGAACACGATGAGATGAAGCCCCTGATAGAACACATAGCTGACCACTCCCATTCCGAGGGCCGCAAAAGATGGCAGAAGAAAGGTCTTTTTTATTTCCTGCCGATAGCCCAGATATTTTCTGACGCTGTAACCGTTCATCACACACATGAACAGGGCGTAAGCAATGTTTGACACCACGAGGGCGGAAAGCTTCATGTCCGTAAAGTATAAAAGGGCCGAGAGCATCAGCACATGGAGAACTAGAGAAACCGCCGCATTTCTAAGGGGAATATTCACCTTTCCGATGCCCTGAAGCACCCCGTTCGTTATCGTGGAAAGGCAGTAAAACACGACGCTGACACTTCCCATGTAGAGCAATCCCACCGCCAGATCCATGGTGGATTTCTGTGGGAACAATACTTCCATGACCGGTCTCGCCATGACCGTCAAACCGACGGCGCTCGGAATGCTGATCAACATCGTAAAATGAATCGCCTGTTTGATTTGCAGACCACACTCTTCCTTCTCCCCCAGAGTGTAGGCAGAGGAAACCGCAGGAATCATCGCCGTGGACATGGAGTTGGCCAAAGCCACCGGCACATTGATTAACACCCAGTATTTTCCGGCGAACACGCCGTAAAGGATGGCCGCCGTCTCCGGCGCCATCTTCTTATAATCCATGACGTCCATAAACAACGTCTGATCTATCGTCGCACTGATGTTGTATACAAAGGTACTTAAAATGACCGGCGTCACCATGAAAAATATGATTTTAAAAATCTCTCCGTAGGAGCTGTCCTCCCCCGACGTATCCCTCTCACAGTGCGCTTTAAAATAGCTTCGGTTTCTCCTGTATATCCACACCATAAAAATCAGTCCGGCTGCCACGCCGGCGACGATACCCGCCGCACTTCCCATAGCGCCGAAAACCGGCCTGTTCTCCTCTTTTCCTCCGGCAAACCAATGAATGAACAGCACCGCCGCCCCGATGCTTACCACGGCGTTTGCAACCTGTTCCACCACCTGAGAGATGGATGTTGGAACCATCGTGGCATGAGCTTGAAAATACCCACGGATTACGCCAAGAAAACCGGAGAGGAACACGGCAGGCGCCAGTATCCTCAGAACGGGAACCGCATTGGACTGGCTTTCCGGAATGAGCACCGGCGCAAAAAGAAAGGTCAATCCCATGGCGATTCCGCCCACCACTAAAACATAAAGCAGGGCGCAGCGAAACACCTTGTGGGCTTCCCTGTACTGTTTTAAGGCAAGCTTCCCGGACACCACCTTTGACACTGCCATGGGAATGCTGTAAGAAGAGATCAGCAGCACCATGGCATAGATATTGTAAGCAATGCTGTAATATCCATTTCCTTCATCTCCGATGATGCCGGTCACCGGGCTGCGGTACAGCACGCCGATTATACGGACAACCAGTCCGGCCGCCATCAAAATAGACGCCTGCGCTATGACGTTTTGTGTATTATTTCTTCTTTTTCCCATAATGATTCCGGGGTCCCTTTCTCTTCCTGTATCTTATCTTTTTTGATTTCTTTGTCTTCTTACACGTTGATCTCTGCCTTCATGCCCAACATCTCCCGGTTCGCTTCCAGAAGAGGACGCACATAATCCCTGAGATATTCTTCTGTCTGCTCCGGCGCGCGCCCCACGAAATTCTCCGGCTTCATAATCGCCTGCAGCTGCTCCAGATTCATGCCGAAAGCATCGTCTGCGGCAATCCGCTCCAACAGATCATTTTCTTTTCCTTCTTCCTTGACAATCCGCCCGGCGGCCATGGAGTGCTGACGGATTTTTTCGTGAAGCTCCTGACGGTCTCCCCCCGCTTTTACCGCATCCATCATAATGTTTTCCGTCGCCATGAACGGAAGCTCCTTCATCAGGTGAGCCTCGATGACTTTCGGATAGACAACCAGACCGTCCACCACGTTTAAGTAAAGGTCAAGGATGCCGTCCACGGCCAGAAATCCCTCCGGCACGGACAGCCGCTTGTTGGCGGAATCATCAAGCGTTCGCTCGAACCACTGGGTCGATGCCACCAGCGCCGGATTCATGGTGTCCGCCATCACATAGTTTGCCAGAGACGCCATGCGCTCACTCCGCATCGGATTTCTCTTGTAGGCCATGGCGGAAGATCCTATCTGATTTTTCTCGAAGGGTTCCTCCACCTCTTTTAAATGCTGCAAAAGGCGGATGTCATTGGAAAACTTATGAGCAGACTGGGCGATTCCCCCGAGAACATTCAGCACCCGGCTGTCCACTTTTCGAGAATAAGTCTGCCCCGACACAGGATAGCAGGAGGCAAATCCCATCTTCTTTGCAATCTTTTCGTCGATTTGGCGAATCGTCTCATGATCCCCGTTAAAAAGCTCCAGAAAACTTGCCTGAGTTCCCGTCGTCCCTTTTGAGCCAAGAAGCTTCATGGATCCAATGACGTAATCCAAATCTTCCAAATCCAGCATCAGGTCGTTTATCCAGAGGGTAGCGCGCTTTCCGACGGTGGTCGGCTGGGCAGGCTGAAAATGAGTGAAGGCGAGGGTCGGCAGCCCTTTGTATTCCTGTGCAAACTCCGCCAGCTCGCTGATGACGTTCAAAAGCTTCCGGCGCACGAGCCGGAGCGCCTCCGTCATGATGATAATGTCGGTGTTATCTCCCACATAGCAGGACGTCGCCCCAAGGTGAATGATGCCCTTCGCACCCGGACACTGCACCCCGTAGGCATACACATGGGACATAACATCGTGGCGCACCTCTTTTTCTCTCTCCTTTGCCACCTCAAAGTTAATGTCGTCGGCGTGCGCCTTCAGTTCCTCCACCTGTTCCTTCGTCACGCTGTCAAGCCCCAGCTCATACTCCGTCTCGGCAAGGGCTATCCAAAGCTTTCTCCAAGTCTTAAACTTCTTCTCCGGTGAAAAAATATACTGCATTTCTCTGCTGGCATACCGCTCAGACAGCGGACTCTGGTATTTTTCGTACATCGCTCTCCTCCTGTCGCACTTTGTCTTTGTCGCCGTGCGGCCAAAACCGCACGGCGCTTTTATATATTCTTCTTATTTTGTTCACATTGCTGCTTGTTGTATCATTTCTGATTTTTTCTCACGGCAGTCAGTCCTGCTCTCCCCGGATGTCGTGGACGGGAGGATCCAGAGGATAGTCACCGCTGAAACATGCGCTGCAATACGCCAGTCCCTCGCACAGCTCGGACAGGCGGTGCATCCCGAGATAAGCCAGGGAATCCGCTCCCAGAAACTCCCGGATCTCCTCCAGGCTTCTGCCGTGGGCAACCAGCTGTTCTTCCGACGGAATGTCGGTGCCGAAATAACAAGGATGTAAAAACGGCGGGGAACTGATTCTGACATGAACCTCCCTGGCGCCGGCTTCCTTTAACATGCCGACAATCCGTCCGCAGGTCGTCCCCCTGACGATAGAGTCATCAATCATGATAATCCGCTTTCCCCTCACGTTCTCCTTCAGCACGTTGAGCTTGATTCGCACACTGCTCTCCCGCATGCTCTGCTTAGGCTTAATGAAGGTTCTGCCCACATAGGAATTCTTGATGAAGGCGGTTCCGTAGGGAATCCCTGATTCCATGGCATAGCCCTGGGCCGCCGGATTTCCAGACTCAGGCACACCCACTACCAAATCTGCCTCCACCGGGGAATCCTGGGCGAGAAAACGCCCCGCGCGGATGCGGCTGGCATTGACGCCGACCCCGTCAATCACTGCGTCAGGCCGCGCAAAATAAATGTATTCAAAGATACATCTTGCCTGTCTTGCCGGATCAGAAAAGCACATCTCCTTGTGGGAGACAATGCCGTCTTTTGTGATGGTCACAAGCTCTCCCGGCTCCACGTCCCGGACAAACTCCGCCCCCACCGTGTCAAGGGCACAGGTCTCCGAGGCCAGAAGATATACGTTATCCCTCTTTCCGATGCAAAGGGGACGGAAACCGAAAGGATCCCTCGCCCCCATGAGCTTTCTGGGACTCATGACAATCAAAGAGTAGGCTCCCTTAATCTTCTTCATGGCAGCCAGCACCGCCTCCTCCGCCGTGTTTGCATGGATCCGCTCTCTGGCCACATGGTAGGCGATGACCTCGGAATCGATGGTGGTCTGGAAGATCGCACCGGTCTTTTCCAGCTCCTCCCTCAGTTCCAGAGCATTCACCAGGTTTCCGTTGTGCGCCAGCGCCAGCGTTCCCTTATAGTAATTCAGCACGAGCGGCTGGGCATTCTCTCTTGTGCTGGAACCCGCCGTGGAATAGCGGACATGACCCACGCCAATGTCCCCCCTTAACTTTTCCAATGACTCCTCGTCAAACACCTCGTTGACAAGACCCATCCCCTTGTGTACCCTGATGTTCTTTTTGGGGCCGCTCGTATCCGAGACGGCAATGCCGCAGCTCTCCTGTCCCCGATGCTGTAGAGCAAACAGCCCGTAATACACCGTGGAAGCCACATCTCCGCCATCCAGGTCATAGACTCCCATCACGCCGCACTCTTCATGCAATTCAGTCTCCAAATACTCTTTGTTGTCCAAAGCCATGTCATTCCTCCTATTATCACCGTCTACAATCACCGTCTAAGCAGCAAATAATATCGTCGTTGGCGTCTTGTATACTATCACAAAAATTCTCAGGATACAAGCGTTTCCCTCCGAATCGACGAGGAACAAAAGTGTCTCCCTGCCTTCCTCAAATACAGGCAGACGGGTAGTGTCCGAACACACCCGCCCAGCCTAAGGCTGCTGCCATATTCCCGCAAACAGCGGCGAATCCAGAGGAAGAATCCCCCGTCGGATCTTCGTCTCTACGATTCGGGCCACGGAGCGGTTGATTCTTTTTTCTGACAGAGTGCCGTCCTCCACCGCCTCCGCCACGGCCTCACAGGCAGCCACGAAATCGTCGGGCATCAATATCATGTCGTTTCCCGCCTCGATGGCCATCACCGCCGCCTGACCGGAATCATAAAATTTGGTGATAATCTTCATGTTCATCGCATCAGTGATAATCACATGGTCATACTGAAGCTCCTGCCTCAAAATGTCATGAACCATCAAGGGAGACAGGGAGGCCGGCACCTCATTCTGAGTCACGGAGCGGACGGACACATGAGACATCATGACAAAATCCGCCCCCGCCCGGATGCCCGCCTCAAAAGGCTTAAATTCCACCCCCCGCAGCCGGTCGATGGTCACATCCAGATTTACATAACCTTTGTGGGTGTCCTCCCCCGAATCCCCCTGTCCCGGGAAATGTTTCAGGGTGGCGCTCACTCCGTTGGACTGCAATCCCTCTACCACCTGGCTTACCATGCCCGATGCCAGGGCGGCGTCGCTTCCAAAACTTCTCTCCCCGATTTCCGTGTTGTCCTCGTTGGTGGAAAGGTCGGCCACCGGAGCAAAATTCAGATTGAAGCCAAGTGCGCTAATCTCTCTTCCGATGGTATCTCCCACCTCATAAGCCCTGGCGGCATCTCCCGTCTTTCCTACCTCGGCCATATTGGGAAACTTAGTCGTACCCATGCCTTCCGTGTTGGCAACCCTCGCCACGGCGCCTCCTTCCTCATCTACTGCAATAAACATAGGAAGGGAAGCATTTTTTTGCATCTTCCTGATGAACTTCCTCGTTTGTTTTTTGTCTTCCAGATTAAAGGAGAAAAAAATCACGCCGCCGGGATGGTACGTCCGGATTCTCTCCTTCATCTTTTTGGTCATCGTCGTCTCCGCATCAAAATCCAGAGAATCTGTGTTGACAATAAAAAGCTGCCCAATTTTCTGCTCCAGCGTCATCTCTTCCACAACCCTGGATACAAGGCTCTCCATCGTAATCTTGTCCAGATTTTCCGGGTCAACGTCTTTGATGGATGTCGTCTCCTCACTCTTTCTCCTGACCTCGTCTCCGCTCCCGACACTACAGCCGCTCAGGAAAAGCAGGCAGGCCAGCAGACAGCATATCAGACGAAACGTTCTTTTCTTCATTCATTCCCCCATTTTCCACCCGGGCTTGTACCCGGCAAACGCTTTTTTTACATCGGTTCAAAGCGGCGGCTTTGCACCGTCTTTTTCGGTTTGTTTTTCTGGATGGCCTCCTCACAGAACTGTTTTTGTGCCTCCAGAAGCACCTTTCCTCTCTTGTCTACTTTCTGGTAGCTGCCGTCCGGCAACAGAAGGTGTGCCTTCATCGTATCTTCCAGCTGAAGCTGTAAAATGTGTTTCGCCTTTTTCTTTAAAAGCTCGTCTTCCACCGGGAACACAATCTCCACCCTTCTGTCCAGGTTTCTCGGCATCCAGTCTGCACTTCCCATATAGATTTCCTCGTGTCCGTCATTATAAAAAGAGAAAATTCTCGCATGTTCCAGAAAAGTACCCACAATGGAACGCACCCGAATATTCTCGCTGACACCCGGAATCCCCGTCACAAGACAGCAAATCCCCCGGATGATCAAGTCTATCTGCACGCCCGCCGCAGAAGCTTCGTACAAAGCAACGATGATCTTTTTGTCACAAAGAGAATTGCACTTTGCAATAATGTGAGCCTTCTTGCCCTCCCTGGCGTTTTTCGTCTCCCTGCGAATCAGAGCAAGAAAACGATCTTTCATCCAGATTGGGGCCACCAGAAGACGGTTCCACCTTGCCGGCTCCGAGTAGCCGCTCAGCATATTAAACACTGCGGTGGCGTCCTCCCCGTAAGCATCCCGGCAGGTGAACATGCCCGTATCCGTGTAAAGCTTGGCGGTGGAATCGTTATAGTTTCCGGTCCCCAGATGGACGTAACGGCGAATCCCATCGGTTTCCTTTCGCACCACAAGGGCGATTTTACAGTGCGTTTTCAATCCGACCAGGCCGTAGATGACGTGGCATCCCGCCTTCTCCAGCTTTTTCGCCCAGTTGATGTTATTTTCTTCGTCAAAGCGGGCCTTTAACTCTACAAGAACAGTGACCTGCTTTCCGTTTTCCGCCGCCAGTGCGAGAGCTGCAATAATCGGAGAATTGCCGCTGACCCGGTATAAGGTCTGCTTGATGGCAAGAACATTTTCATCCTCCGCCGCCTGGCGGATGAATGCCACCACCGGGGCAAAACTCTCATAAGGATGGTGAAGCAGGACGTCTCCCTTTCGTATCTGGGCAAAGATGTCCCCGTCCGCCCGAAGCTCCTGGGTAATCTGCGGCACATAGACCGGCTCCTTGTACCCCCCAAATCCTTCCAGCCCGTAACACTTCATGAGGAAGGTCAGGTCCAGCGGCCCGTTGATCTCGTACACATCATGGCTGTGTACCTTGAACTGCTTTTTCAAATACTTCACCAAATGCCTGTCCATGCCATCCTCGTATTCAAATTTGATGACCTCTCCCCACTGTCGCTGCTTTAACTGCCGCTCAATCTCTTTTAACAAATCTTCCGCATCGTCCTCGTCTATGGACAAATCGGCGTTTCTCATGATGCGGTAAGCACCGGAACAAAGTATCTCATGGTTTAAAAATAGCTTGTCAAGAAAATGTTCGATGACCCGCTCCAACAAAATCACCCTCGTGACCCCTTCTTCCGTCTTCGGCAAGGTGATGACTCTTGGGAGCACCGAAGGCACCTGCACCGTGGCAATGTCATACTCCTTATCTTCCTTCTTCTCCCTGTTTTCAATCAGGGCGGCTATGTTTAACGTTTTATTTTGAATCAGAGGAAACGGACGGGAGGAGTCAATGGCCATCGGCGTCAAAACCGGATAAACATTTTTGTGGAAATAATGATCCAGATATTCTTCCTCTTCCTCGGTGATTTCTTTGTAATCCACCAGGAACAGTCCCGCCTCCCTGAGTTTTGGCATCAGAGAGCGATTGAAGGCAGAATACTGTTTCTCCGTAAAATCATGGGTTTTCTTTTGCAGTGCGTCAAGCTGCTCCCCCGGCGTCATCCCTGCGATGTCCTTCTTCGCATACTCCGCATGGATCATGTCTTTTAACGATGCGATGCGCACCATGAAAAACTCATCCAGATTGGATGCGGTGATACTCAGAAACTTTATACGCTCAAAGAGCGGGTTTTGCCTGTCCTTTGCTTCTCCCAGAATCCTGTAGTTAAATTCCAGCCAGCTTAGCTCCCTGTTTGTAAAATTAGATGGTCTGTCAAACAAATTTTTCTCTGCCATGGCTTCCCCTTTCTCTAAAACGTCCTTTTTTGTCTGAGTACCGGCTTGATGCCAAGAGTCTCACTGAAAAAATTGGCCTTTTTGTCAAACAGGCTGATTTCCAGCGTAATGTCCCTCTCCGCCTCCACCGTGATGATAAGCTCTTTGCCCTTTCGCATGATGCTGTGATTCCTGTATTTTTGTCCGTGCCCCCGGTCCAGGACGTTGGCCAGCCGGAGTATGGCCGTCAGCTTCGCAATGCGAAGGTACTCCGTCCGAAGAAACAGGCTGTCTAAATGGTTAATTCCCGGCAGGTGTTCCGTATTATAAAGCACCACGTTAGCTACCTCCTCCCTCTCCCTGTGAGAAATACCCATAATCTCCGTGGAGATGATGAGCTGATAACCATTTTTTCCCGGCTGATTCATGTTGACAAACTTTCCTATGTCATGCAAAATAGCAGAAATTTCCAGCACAAGCCTGTCCCGTTTGGAAAGCCCGTGGAACTTCTGCGTCCGGTCAAAAAGTTCACATGCCAGCTCCGACACATACTCAGCATGGACTTTATTTGCCCGGTATCTTTTGCCGATGTATTTGACGGAGGCGATGATATCCTGATAATAATCGTGATTGATTTTTATTTTTCCCGTCTTCAGGGCATAGTCCACCACACTGCCGTCGCACAGGTTGGTGCCGCAAATGTACACCGTCTCCGCCCTGGATATCTCCAAAAACTTCTTGTAGATAATCACGGATGGCAGGGTCATTCTGGCATCCTCGATAGACAGGCCGTACTTGACTGCCAAATCCTGATAGGACGCCCTCTTTATCTTCTTAAAAATATAGCAAATCTGTTCATAGTTTACTGTGAGATCCAACTTTAATTCCGGTACAATCCGCTTTAAGTTTTTGATTTCATCTCCGATGGCAATGACATTTTTAATGTCCTTCTCCTTTAAAAAATTGCTGCGGAACATATCAATCTCATATTGAATGTACTCCTCCATGACAGAGATGTAATCCAGCGCATTATGCTCCACCGTCTCAAGGATTTCTCTCACCTTCGCCGTTCCGATGTCCAGATTCTGGGTCAGGTAAAGCGCCTTCTTGTCAAACAAAGAAACCTGGACGCTCCCGGAACCGATGTCCAAAATCGCCGTATTTTTTTGTATGACCTTGTCAAAGTCTATCTCCGCCAGCTGAATCCCCTTATACATCTGGAAGCGAAGCTCGGAGTTGCTCAGCATTTCCACGTTGATGCCTGTTCTAAGCTTAATCTGATTCAGGACAGAAAGCTGGTTTTCCGCATTCCGCACGGCGCTTGTGGCATAGCAACGGTACTCTTTCACTCCATACTCTTTCATGTGCAGCAAAAACTGGTTCAGCACCGTACTAATCTCCTCAATCTGTGCAAAGGAAATCCTTCCCACCCCGTAAGCTTCTTTCCCAAGCTCATATTCATGGCGGATACTGTTCATGGTCTTAATGCCATTTGCCGGCGAAATCTCATAGATCTTCATCAGAAGATTTTTTGAGCCGATGACAATGGCTGCATAAGTTGAATATCTCATGTTTCCCCTTCCTTTTGCCTTTTGTGCATACATCCATCCGCAAGACGGTCATTCCTCCTTCTTCTTTCCTTTCAGATAGAAGAAAGACTCCACCGTATGCTCCGTGTCAATCAGGTTATTGTATTGAAGAATCTGGTATTCCTTCACCATGTCCTGATGAGGCGTCTCCTTTGCGGACTCATAGTAGTTGCCTTCCGCATCGTAAGCGCCCATGGCCGTCAGCACCGGCAGCTTCTCATAAAGCTTCAGAAGAAACTTTTGGTAAGGGCTCGTTTTAAGCCCTGCCTCTCGCATGACATAGGCGCTAAGATAATTGGCGCTCATCTTTTCTATGGTAGTTTCCTTTATATCATAGTTTGCCCATATAATAAACGGCGTCTGGTATTTTTTCATTAATTCTTCCGCACTCATTTCACCGGAAGACTTTCCAAAGAGACTTTCGTAAAATTTGCTGGTCACCGCCGGCTGGTGGTCTCCGAACATGACAAGGATGGTCGGCTCCTTCACCCGGGAAAAATAATCTACCAGATACTGAAATGCCTCATCCGTCTTTTTTACGAGAGAAAGATACTGTTCTGCCTGCTCATTTTTATGGTTGTCCACAATCTCTATCTCATTGGTGAAATTATCGTAGACTTTATTGAAGCCGCCATGATTTTGCATTGTCACGTTAAACAGATAAAATGGCTTGTTCTTCGTTTCTCTTCCCTCGTACAACTCGATGATTTTCTCTACGTCTGACTGGTCGGAAATGTATTTTCGATACATCAGCGGGTTGGTAAAATCGCTCTCGCTGTAAAACTTTTCAAAACCCATATTTTTGTATACTTCAATCCGGTTCCACCCGGTGGCAAGATAAGGATGGAGAGCCAGGTTGCCCCCGTAGCCCTGCCCCTTTAGCAGGTAGGTCATGTTGGGCAGTCGGTCTTTTACCACCTGCGTGTAGGCAATAATGCCGTTTTGTAAAAAGGCCATGCTGTTTCCTGTCAGGAACTCAAACTCTGAATTGCAGGTTCCCGAACCAAAAATAGACATGTACAAAGACCCCTTGATGGTGTCCTTTTTCAGACTGTGAATGAACGGCATGTAATCCTGGTTCGTCTCAAAATCACCGATGACCGAGAGGTCGGAAAAGGCCTCATTCATGATGGCAATGACGTTCGGCTTCGTACCGTCCTTCGTCTCCAGCCTTCCCTTTTTCTTTTCCACGTCATTGGCAAATTCCTCCTCGTATCTGGCGGCGATATCCTCCGCCGCCTCCACCGAATAATCGCTCGGCTTCTCCTGAACAAGGGAGTTCATGTTAAGGACAAAACCAAAGAAAAATCCGTTTTTGGCATACCCTTTTTTCTGATCCCACACATTGTTCTTGATGCCGAAGCTTCGGAGAGTTCTCTCCTCGATGACAAAGCTTCCAAGCACCGCCGAGGCAGCCACAATCACAACGCCCATGAGGACTCTCTTTTTCCATCCCGTCTTCTTTTCCATCGGGCAACGCCAAAGTACCGACAAGTACAAAATCATGAACAGCAAGTTCCAAACGAACACCGGCTGAATCGCATAGTCATAATTTTGCGCCACGCTGGCGGCCGTGGAGGCGGACATGATGTCAGAGGGAACGATGGGCGCTCCCTTGAAACTCAACACATAGTAATTGGTCAGACCGATGACGTACCAAAAAACCATGCCGATGGTCACGGATGCCTTCCTCGATACAAACAACAGATACAATATGCCAAAAAAAAGGTAGTACACAAGAATGTTGAGCCATCCTTCCGCCGCCGAGATACGGAATGCGGAATTGTCCGTAAATCGCTCCACAAACCAGAAGGTGAACGGGGGCGACAGATAAAACAGCAAATATCCAAGGACACTCTTTCCCTTCCTCGGAATCGGAATCGGAAACAGGACGAGCAAAATGACGAGGCTCAATACGATGCCGATGCCGAGCCATTGCTGGTATATGGTCACCGGATAATAAAACTTCGCCACGAGATACTTCCGCTGTGTCTCCCGTCCCACCGACATTTTTCCCTGAAATCCTTTTTCCTTCGTAGACCACTGGTAAACAATCGGTTCCTTTCCCGACTGGGCGCCGATCGTGTAAATCTGAAGGTAATACTTGTGTCCCTTTTGCAGCTGCACGTCCGTGTCAAACTCCGTGTAGTCGTTGTTCAAAAGATTTTTTACCTTTTTTTTCACCTGGGACACGCTTTTTCCTGTTTCCATGTCAACGACATCCAAAATCAACTTTCCCTCTGCCACACCCGAATAATCATTACTAAAATAAAGCTTGACCGTCTTCAGATGAGTATGCTTTGCGATAAACTTCTGGGTAATCACGTTGCCATCTGACAACAGGCATACCTGATCCACCCGATATTTATTGACCTGATTCGTTGCATTTTTCTGATAATCCATGAAATTATGGCACAGATACCACATCATGAATAACAAAAAGGCCACCACCGCCAGTTTCAACGCCAGCAAACCTTTTCTGATTTTTCCGTCAGAATTTTTATCTCCTGCGATACTGTTACATATTTTTTCCCATATCATCAGTTTTTTAATCTCCATATTTTAAGCTTCCCGCCTCCTGACGAGCCGGCGAAAGCCCTCTGCGGTTAATAATTTCCCAAAATTTTAAAATCGGCAACCTCCGTCCTCACTCCCTGCAGCGCATTTCTCACCGCCGGGTCGTGAAGATTTCCGGTGATGTCGATATAAAAGCGGTACTCCCACTGTTTATCCGGCAGGGGAACCGACTCTATGTGGCTCAGGTTCAAATCGTTATAAAGAAAATGAGACAAAATGTTATAAAGAGTTCCACTCTCGTGGACGAGAGAAAAAGAAATACTGATCTTTCCCGCCGTCTCCGTATATTGCCGCTTCTTTGACAAAATCACAAAGCGGGTCACGTTGGCGTCATCAAAATTAATGCTCTCCTCCAAAATATCCAGCCCGTAAAGCTCTGCGGCCCTGCGGCTGGCAATGGCCGCCTCCTTTTTGTCTCCCTTCCGGGCAATCATCTCTGCGGCGATGGCCGTGTTCTCCACACTGATTTGCTCTGCACCCATTTTCTCCAGATAAGGTGCGCACTGCATCAATCCCTGAGGATGAGAATACACGGTATGTATTTCTTCTATTTTACTACCGGGACAGCCCAAAAGGCAATGGTCTACTTTCACAAAAACCTCTCCCACGATGCACACGTCGTTTTCCAGCAGGATGTTGTAAACACCCGTGACGTCTCCCGCCGAGGAATTCTCGATGGGAAGCACGCCGTAATCCGCATCCCCGTCATTTAAGGCGAGGGCGACCTCCTTAAATTTGGCCACGCCGTAATGGTCCACGTCCTTCCCGAAAAACTTCTCGCAGGCCATCCCGGTAAAAGAACCGGGTACGCCGGCATACACCACCCTGGTGTCAGGAAACCGTTCCAGCTCCGGCACTTCCGTAAAATAGTTCTCAATATAGCGGTCTCTTTGATGAACCAGATGATACTGGTATTTCCGGCTGATGGACATCATCTGAATAAACACCTCTTCCAGTCCCTTGACGATAAAAGGATTGGAACGGTTCTTCGTGATGTCCGCCAGCTTCTCATCTTCTCTATTTTTATCGTAAATCGGCGCACCCACCTCCTTTTTTGCCTGGGCAAGCTCCGCCGCATATTTCATTCTCTTTTCAAACAGTTCTGCGATCTGATAATCTACTTCTCGAATATCTTCTCTCACCTGATTTACATCTTTTTTCATTTTATCCATTTCAAAGTTCCTCTATTACAACCTATCCTTTTCTAAGTGGGCGACATTTTCTTTTTGTGAAAGTTCCTCTTTCAATTCCAGAAATCTTTTTTTAGAAAGAGGATGCACTCCCTGCGGCGCAAGCTCGCACAAAGGCTCCAGCACAAACATCCTTCTTTCTATCTCCGGGTGAGGAATCACGAGACGTTCTTCCTCCATCACGATGGAATCATAAAAAAGAAGATCCAAATCCAGCGTTCTTGGCCCCCAGTGGATTTCCCGAACCCTGTCAGCCTCCCGCTCTATCTGCCAAAGCCGATTCAAAAGTTCCTCCGGCTCATACAGGGTAGAAAAGCAAAAAACGGTATTCAAAAAAGACGGCTGCTCCTCATATCCCCAGGGTTCCGTCTCCACCACAGAGGCCGCCCGGAAATTGCGAACCTGCTCATCTTCCGACAGCTTCTTCTCGGCGCCCCGAATGTAAGCCATCCTGTCGCCCATGTTGGAACCGACCCCGACATACACCTGGTGCCAACCTCTCTCTATGGTGACGGAGGCATAATTGACATGCATCATGAGCGGCGCCCAGGGCTTTTTGACTTCTATCCTTACTTTTTCTATGAGTGGAAAAGAGAGGAGAATTTTTTGCGCCAGACGCTCCGCCACCCTCTCCAGCAGTTTGTCATTTTGTCTTTTCATCTCCCTGTCAATGAGACGGCAGACCTCCCCGTAACTGACGGAATCCTCCAGTTCATCAGACAGACCGGCTTTCCTTGCAGAAAGAAACATTTCCACATCTACCAAAAATTTCTGTCCCAAAACGGTTTCTTCCTGATACACTCCATGATTGCAGAAGATTTCCAGACCGTCTATCCGTATTTTATCCATTCTATTTTCCCTTCTTTTCCTTTTTTATTCCTCTGTCAGGCTTCCGACTTTAAAATCGCCTCCGCCATGCGCAGCGCCCGCACATTTCTTTTCACATCATGAACCCGGAACACCGAGGCTCCCTTCATTCTTCCGATTACCGTCGTCGTCTCCGTCCCCTCTTCCCTCTCTTCCACAGGAAGGGACAGGGCAAGACCTATGACCGACTTTCTGGACACTCCAAGCAGCACCGGATATCTCAGCGCCCTCATACTGTCCAGATGTTTCATAATGTATAGATTCTGCTCATAAGTTTTTCCAAATCCTACGCCGGGGTCCAGCATGATTTTATCATCCGCAATCCCGGCGCTCTTTGCTATCTCCACCGTCCTTTTCATATCAGAATGAAAATCCGTAAGAAAATCTTCATAGTCTGCCGCCGCCCTGTTGTGCATCAGACAGCAAGCCACATTCGTCCGGGCAAGAAGAGGCGCCATCCTCTCATCCCACCGAAGCCCCCAGATATCGTTAATCATGTGGGCGCCGGCCCGGATGCCCTCCTTTGCCACCTCATACTTATAAGTGTCCAGAGAAATCGCCACATCCAGGCGGGAGCGCACCGCCTCAATCACCGGCACCACCCGCTCAATCTCTTCCTGGTCCGTGATTTTTTGATGGCCGGGACGGGTGGACTCTCCGCCGATGTCAAGAATCGCCGCCCCCTCCTCCACCATTTTTTCCGCCTGCCGCAGCGCCGCATCCAGATTTTGGTAGCGGGAACCGTCCGAAAAAGAATCCGGAGTGACATTTAAAATTCCCATAATATATGCGTCTTGTTCTAAATCAAAATGATGATTTCCTATTTCCACGTCGTATCCTCCATCGCTTCCATAAAAGAAAGAGAGCCACACACTGCCAACACATCCTCGGGGCCTGCCTCCTCTAAAGCCAGTCGCAGGGCCTCGTTGACGTCTTTGCAAACCTTGCTCTCCCTCCCTCTTTTTCTTATCTCCCGGGATAACACTTCACCGGACAGCCCTCTGTCATTGTCCGGACGAAACACATAAAATCCAGAAGCCCCGGGAGCCAAAATATCCAGCATTTTCTCATATTCTTTGTCTTTTAATACTCCCATTATATAGAGGATTCGATTATTTGTAAAATGTTTTTCCAAAAACTGCGACAATTTTAAAGCGCCATCGGGATTGTGGGCACCATCCCGGTACAGGTGTGGGAATCTTCTGAGCAGCTCCAATCGCCCCGGCCAGCGGGTGTTTTTCACTCCTTTTTCCATACTTTCTCCCGTGATTTTTCCCTCCGGCAAAATCCGCTCTCCAAGCACCCAGGCCGCCGTCAGCGCCGTCACCGCATTGGAAACCTGATGACGACCCGGAAGAAACGTCTGAAATTTTTGTTTCTTCCATATAAATGTCGTCTCCTCCCCGGTTTCTCTCATCACCTCTGCCGTCTCCGCCTCAATCACCGGCACCTTCCTCTCTGCCGCCACTTCCTTTATGACTGCCTTCACCTCGGGAGCATTTTCTCCCACTATCACGGGAACGCCTCTTTTCAGGATACCGGCCTTCTGTCTCGCAATCTCCTCCACCGTATCTCCCAGATATTCCTTATGATCCTCACTGATGGAGGAAAGTACCGTGAGCATCGGCTTTTCGATGACGTTGGTGGCATCCAGCTCTCCTCCCATCCCCGTCTCAATCAGGGCAAAGTCTACCTCTTCCTCGGCAAACCACAAAAAAGAAAGGGCCGTCTCCGCCTCAAACAAGGTGGCGCCCTTCTCTCCTCTTCTTTCCACGGCCTCCATCGCCCGTCTGACCGTCCCAAAATATTGTTCCAGACGAGCGGCGCTGATTTCTCTGCCGTCTATCTGAAAACGTTCCTCGTAAGAGCGTATGGTGGGAGACACATACCTCCCCACCCGATATCCCGCCTCTCTCAGTATGGACGCAAGATAGGCAAAGACAGAACCTTTTCCGTTCGTCCCTGCAATATGAAGAATGTTCAACTTCCTCTCCGGGTGTCCCAGCTCATCAAGAAGCGCCCGAATCTGTTCCAGTCCGGGCGCACTTCCCCGCTTTTTTAGCAACTCAACATATTCATAGTATCGTAAGTTCATATTTTTTCCTATATGTCTCCTTATTTTTTTACCGCAAACTTCCAAACAGAAAGGTCTGCTTACCTCAGGACTTTCTTTCAGACTGCAATTACTATAACGAAGCTTTTGTTATTTGTCAAATCGAACCTCCCCCGCAACAAACAGCCTCCTGCGCATCTTCTCGCCCTTTTCCCACCACGCAAAGAAATCCGACCGAAAATACCGGGCCGGATTTCTCTTGATGTATTCTTTGTGTATCCTTTGTCTTATACTTCAAAAATCATGTCGCCATAACTTGGGAATGGCCATGCCTCTTTTGCCACAAGCATTTCCAGCTTATCTGCCGGCTGTCTCAGGGCATCCATGGCTGCAAACACTACATCATGGTAGTATTTTGCCTGCTCTGCTCCTTCTTCCATTTTTTCTGCGCTGGCGGTCACCGTCTCCAGCTTCTTCAGCGCCTCATAGGTCAGTCTCACGTTGTCGGCAATGGCTGCCATCAGCGTCTCCTGCACGAAGGTATCCACCGCCGGGCTTGCCGCCTTGATGGCATTGATGGATTCCGCCAGGCTGGTCTGATATTTGATGCAGGCCGGAACAATCTGTTTCTTTGCCATATCAATCATGGCCAGCGCCTCGATGTGGATGGTCTTTGAATAGTTTTCATACATAACTTCGGAGCGGGATTCCAGCTCTGCCTCCGTATATACGCCATGTTTCTCAAAAATGTCGATGGCAGTCTTCGTGGTCATCGCCGGAATGGCATCGACCATGCACTTGATGTTCGGAAGCCCTCGTCTTTCGGCTTCTTTCACCCATTCCTCGGTGTATCCGTCGCCGTTAAAGATGACCCTCTTGTGGGCGGTCATCGTCTCCTTAATCAGGTCGTGGGCCGCCATGGCAAAATCATCTGCTTCCTCCAGCTTATCCGCCATATCGCACAGAACTTCCGCAACGATGGTGTTCAAAACGGTATTCGGGTCTGCGATAGACTGGGTAGAACCAACCATTCGGAACTCAAATTTATTTCCGGTAAAGGCAAACGGAGAGGTTCTGTTCCGGTCCGTGGCATCTTTTTTAAAGTGCGGCAGAGAATGTACGCCGGACACATAATCTTCCCCTTCCAGAGAGCTTGTCGCCTCCCCCGTGTCCACAAGCTGTTCCACCACGTCTTCCAACTGTTCTCCGAGGAAGATGGAGATGATGGCCGGCGGCGCCTCATTGGCTCCCAGACGGTGGTCGTTGCCCGGCGTGGAAGCGGAAAGGCGAAGCAGGTCGGCGTGTTCGTCCACCGCCCGGATGACAGCGGCCAGGAACAAAAGGAACTGCATATTTTCGTGAGGCGTCTTGCCCGGGTCAAGAAGGTTCTCTCCCTCGTCGGTCGCCATGGACCAGTTGTTATGCTTGCCGGAGCCGTTGATGCCTGCGAACGGCTTCTCGTGCAACAGACATTTCAATCCACATTCATCTGCAATTCTCTGCGCCGTCTCCATGACGAGCTGGTTGTGATCCGTCGCCACATTGTTCTGGTCATAAATTACCGCAATCTCGTGCTGCGCCGGAGCTACCTCGTTGTGCTGTGTCTTAGCGGAGATGCCAAGCTTCCAAAGCTCCTGATTGAACTCCTCCATGAAACCGAGAATCCTCTCCGGGATGCTTCCAAAATAATGGTCGTCCATCTCCTGTCCCTTAGGAGGCATTGCGCCAAAGAGGGTTCTTCCTGTGAAAATCAAGTCTTTTCTCTTTAAGTATGTATCCTTATCCACCAGGAAATATTCCTGTTCCGGCCCGACGGAAGTCGTCACATGCTTGGCCGTCTTGTTGCCAAACAGCCTCAGAATACGGATGGCCTGCACGTCCAGCGCCTGCATGGAACGAAGCAGCGGCGTCTTTTTATCCAGCGCCTCTCCCTTGTAAGAACAAAAGGCCGTCGGAATACAGAGGATGGTGGAATGTTTCGTCTTTTTGATAAATGCCGGTGAGGTGCAGTCCCAGGCGGTATATCCCCTCGCCTCACAGGTCGCCCGCAGTCCGCCGGACGGGAAGGAGGATGCATCCGGTTCCCCTTTGATTAATTCTTTTCCTGAAAAGCGAAGCAGCGTCGTCCCATCATTTTGAGGATCGATAAATGCGTCATGCTTTTCTGCCGTGATGCCTGTCAACGGCTGGAACCAGTGGGTATAATGGGTCGCCCCTTTTTCGATGGCCCATTCTTTCATCTCATGAGCCACGATGTCTGCCACTTCCGGGTCAAGCTCCGCGCCAGATTCGATGGTTGCTTTCATCTTTTTATAAGCAGCCTTCGGGAGTCTTGCTTTCATTACTGCGTCACTAAATACGTTCACTCCAAAAATCTCTTTGACATCAGTTTTCATAATCGTAACATCCTTTCCTTAAAAATGAGAAAGGGCGTTCATAATCTAACGATTTATGAACGCCCTTGTTCTTTCCTTTAAGTCCATCAATTAAGTTCGCCGATTGCCTGTCGCAATCACTAGATATAAAATACATCCTTCTGTTAAAAAAAGCAAGTGTTTTTTGTGTATTTTTTTTAATCCATAAAAACTACTGGAATCCGCCTAATTTTTTAATAAAAATTCTGTGTTTCTTGCTTATTGACTTCGCTGCAACTTAATAAAATAAACTAATATTTTTTCTCACTTAATATTATTAACCAAGCTTCCTCTCCCCGGTTTCCTTTTCCCCGGGGCGACGAAATGCCCGGCAAAATGCACAAAAGCTCTCCTTTTGCCCTCCGGCGGCACCGGAGCAAATCAATAGGCAAATTTCTCCTCGAAGTATGCCTTTAAGTCTGTAATCTTGACCCTCTCCTGCTCCATCGTGTCACGGTCACGGACGGTCACGGCGCCATCCTCCTCCGAATCAAAGTCGTAGGTGATGCAGTACGGCGTGCCAATCTCATCCTGACGACGGTATCTCTTTCCGATGTTTCCTCTGTCGTCATACTCGCAGTTGTAAGTTTTGCAAAGCTCCTGATAAATCTTCTCCGCACCTTCACTCAGCTTTTTGGACAGCGGAAGCACGCCAATTTTGACCGGGGCAAGAGCCGGATGGAAGTGGAGTACGGTTCTCACATCTCCCTCCTTAATCTCCTCCTCGTCATAGGCGGCACAGAGAAATGCCAGCGTGACGCGGTCTGCGCCGAGGGACGGCTCAATGACGTAAGGGATATACTTTCTCTTCTCCTCATCGTCAAAGTAGGACATATCCTCCTTGGACACCTCCTGATGGCAGGTCAGGTCATAGTCGGTGCGGTCTGCGATACCCCACAGCTCTCCCCATCCAAACGGGAAGAGGAACTCAATGTCTGACGTGGCCTTGGAGTAGAAAGACAGCTCCTCCTTGTCATGGTCACGGATGCGCATCTCCTCCTCCCGGATGCCCAGGTCTTTCAGCCAGTTTACGCAGTATTCCTTCCAGTAGGCAAACCACTCCAAATCCGTGTCCGGCTTGCAGAAAAACTCAAGTTCCATCTGCTCGAACTCCCTTGTGCGGAACGTAAAGTTTCCCGGCGTAATCTCATTTCGGAAAGACTTTCCGATCTGTCCGATGCCGAAAGGCACCTTCTTTCTGGACGTCCTTTGCACATTTTTAAAGTTGACAAAAATACCCTGCGCCGTCTCCGGGCGAAGATAAACGGTATTTTTTGCATCCTCCGTCACGCCCTGGAAGGTCTTAAACATCAGGTTAAACTGTCGAATCTCGGTAAAATTATGCTTGCCGCAGCTTGGACACGGAACCTGATGCTCCTCCACGAAGGATTTCATCTCCTCCTGGGACCATCCGTCGATGGAGGAACTCAGCTCTATGCCCTTCTCCCCGGCGAAATCTTCAATCAGCTTGTCCGCCCGAAATCTTTCCTTACACTCTTTGCAGTCCATGAGCGGATCAGAAAAGCCGCCCAGATGGCCGGAAGCTACCCATGTCTGTGGATTCATCAAAATCGCACAGTCTACACCTACGTTATATGGACTCTCCTGGATGAACTTCTTCCACCAGGCCTGCTTTACATTATTTTTCAGCTCCACGCCAAGATTACCGTAATCCCAGGTGTTGGCCAGACCTCCGTAAATCTCAGAGCCCTGATACACAAAGCCCCTTGCCTTCGCCAGCGCAATAATCTTATCCATTGTTTTTTCCATGATTGACACCTCGTTTTCTTCCTTTCCTCGGGGGCGCCCTGGTCAGCCGTTCTTCGCCGCCCCCTAGCAGTCGCTATCTATTCTACCTTGTCTACCCCCACATTTCAAGCCCTTTTTGCACCGATTCCGCAGCAAGATGAAGAAAAAACGTCTCCTAGAGCATATCAAGCATTTCCGCCGATCGAAATGCGTGATCCACATGAATGTGAAAAAAACGGTTCACGGCCCAGGAAAACTCCAAAAACACCTTCTCTTTTAAAGAAAAGCTGTAAAGCTTTTGCAGCGGCGCCGCCATCACATACTGAAGAGCATAGAGAGCAGCCGGGGAGATCTCGCTGACCCTCCGCCCTTTTTTGCAGTCCTCGCAGATTGTCCCTCCCTCCTCCGGCACCAGCCCCAAAAGTCTCTCTTCACTTCCGCAGGAGACGCACTGAAACACTTCCGGTCCAATCCCGCAGCACTGCATGATTTTCAGCTCAAAAATTCGCCGTATCAAAGGCAGAGGCACCTGTTTTTTTTTCATGGCGGAAAATGTCAAAAACAGCAGGTTTAACACATTTCTCTCATCCGTGTCTTCCAGAGTGAAGTACTCCGCCAGCTCTGCAAAATAACTGCTGTAATAAATGCTGTCCAGATCTGTCTTTAAATGGGGGAAAAAATCTTTTCCCTCCGCAGAATTTAAAAAGTGATAGCTCCTTCCTTCCGTCAGCATAAACTCACAGTAAATGAGCGGCTGGGTCACGCCAAAAAGAGGGTGATTCGGCTTGCGACACCCTCTGGCAAACACCGTAATCTTCCCTCTTTCCTTCGTCAATATGGTTAGCCTCCTGTCATTTTCCCCCACAGGATACACGGACAGCACGATTCCCGTCACCTTTGACTGCTCCCTCATATCTGTCGCCTTCTCACAGTTCTTTTTTATTGTAGCCGTAGTTTTTCAGCAGCATGTCACTGTCCCGCCAGTCTTTTCTCACCTTCACCCAGAGCTTCAGATTCACCCGCATGTCCAGCAGGTTCTCCATCTCCACCCTGGCCTGAGAACCAATCTCTTTTATCATAGCTCCGTTCTTTCCGATGATGATGCCTTTGTGGGAGTCCCGCTCGCAGACAATCACCGCCTCGATATCCACGATGTCCCCGGACTTGCGAACCTTCATTCGCTCAATGACCACGGCGATGCCATGGGGAATCTCCTGATTGAGAAGCCGCAGCGCCTTCTCCCGGACAAGTTCCGCCACAATCTGCCTTTCCGGCTGGTCCGTCACCGTGTCCTCGTCATAGTACATCGGGCCTTCCGGCAAATATTGGAAAATGGAATCCACCAAATCTTCCGTGTTCGTTCCTTCCAGGGCGCTGACCGGAATAACCTCCGCAAAATCCAGTTTGTCCTTGTAGGTGACAATCGCCTTTAGGATGTCCTCCTCCCTCGCCTTATCCATCTTATTGATGACAAGAAAAATCGGCGTTTTCACATTTTGGAGCTTCTCGATGATGTACTGCTCCCCGCCGCCGATGAAGGTCGTCGGCTCCACCAGCCACAAAATCAAATCCACCTCGTTTAAGGTGCGCTCCGCCGCCAGCAGCATATAGTCTCCCAGCTTGTTTTTTGCCTTGTTAATCCCCGGCGTGTCCAAAAATACAAGCTGTCCTTCCCCGCAGGTATACACAGTCTGAATCCGATTTCTCGTCGTCTGCGCCTTCTCTGATGTGATGGCGATTTTCTGGCCGATCAACTGGTTCATCAAGGTAGATTTTCCCACGTTCGGCCTCCCGATAATCGTCACAAACCCCGACTTAAATCCTTTTTTCATCATATCCTCCTCATGTTGTGATGTAAAATTTCCGGGGCGGGCGAAAGAAGGCGCCCGCCGACAGCTCTCATCTTGTCTCCTCAGAAATCTTTGTCAGATTGCGCACCGTGTCAAACATGTCCGCCTCCCGAATGGTTTTATCATTTCCGATGGCACACACCGTATCCGCCTCCATGAGCGCTTCCATGTACGGCGCCAGCTTACGGATGGTCTCCTGATTCGTGCCAAGCACCTGCTCTCTCTCTTTTTGCGCCATCTCATAGCTCATGCCTGACAGATAGGCTAAGAAAGAACGCTCTCCAAGGGCCGACGGTTCCAGAGGCTGATCCATGGCGCTGACCGTGCCAATAATATATTTCAGCATATCCCGGTCATCCACGTCAAAGGATCGAACATACTCCGCCGCTCCCCGGTATACCGCCAGCGTCTTTTCCAGGTTCGGGTCCCGATAGGAGGTGAAATATCCATATCCATTGCGAGAAAATCCGCACATGCATCCGTAGGCGCCCCCCGTCACCCGGACGTTCACCCAGAGGTAGTCGTAAGAAAAGATGGTTTTTAACACGTTCAAAGCACCTGTATATTTTTGTCCTTCCCGCTCAAAGGAACCGGCAGCAGCCACATACTGTACCTTGCTTGCCGCCGCAAACCCTTCTTTTTTCTTTTGCGGGCAAAGGACAGGCACGGATTTCACACACGGTTCCTCGTAAAGCTTTCTTCCAAAGGCACGGAACCGTCCTTCCAGCAAGGATTTAAAGGAAAACTCTCCCGTCAGGCTGACCGTGAGATTCTCTTTTCGGAAAATGCAGCGGGACGCCTGTAAAAGATTCTCAAGAAGTACTGCCTGCCTGTTTTCAAAATCTTCGTCCGTCCTTTTGACAAACTCATAAAAATCAATACCTTCCGCCATGTCCTTGTACTGCATCATCGGATCCACATAGGAGAGCGCCCGGTTTGCCGCATAGACATGACCGGTGGACGGGATTCTGGAATCCATCTTCGTGCGAAGTTCCGAGAGAATCTCTTTTAACCGTTTTCCATCGTCAAACTTCGTCCGGAATAAAATTTCCTCCATCAGCTCCATACCGTCAGCTACCTGCTCCTCCAGACATTTCATTTTTATGCTGAAAAACGGGCGGAATCCGTCTTTTTTCCACAGAAGCGGGTAAACGCCGGTCTGGAAAGAAATTCCGCCGATTTTCAGGTTGATCTCCGTGGCAAGCTCATTATAGCTTCTCTTTTCCGTGTCCATGTACCGAAACAGCTCCACGAGCAGGGTGGCGTAAGGAATCAGCTCCTCCGGCAGCTCTGAGGAATCAAAACAAAAATCCATGTAAACGATGCCGTTGGTGTGATATTTGTGCATCACTACCGGAAGCTCCCCGATGACTCCCTCTTCGTTCTTGTAAGGAAGCGCCTCCTTTTTGATGTCAGAAAGCTCCAACAGGGGAATCTTTTCCACCTCCTCCCTGGTGGATGGTGTCTCCTGGAACGCTTTTAACTTCTTCGTCTGCTCCGCCAGGTAGGCAAGCTGCTTTTTGTCAAGTCCCGCCTTCACCTTCGCCAGCTGTTTTTTCAGCTTCTCGTCCATCTTTTCATTTTTTCCCATCTCCGGATAGAGATTCACAAAAGCCTTGTGAGGATTTTTCAACAGACGGCTTTCCACCAACTCCTCGAAATATCCGGTCTCCACCTTCTTTTTCAGCGCCATGAGCGGGGTGAGGCTGTCGGAAAGCTCCAGCGCCCTCTCATCGCCGTAAAGCCAGGTATTTAAGAAGTTCAGACCGTAAATCAGCCCCTTTGGATACCTGCCAAAGTTCGCCTCCCGGTACTTAAATTCAAAATTGTTGATGGCGGAGAGGATGGCCTTTCGGTTCAGTCCCTTTTGTATCTGTTCCCGCAACGCCTGCTCCACCGTCTCCCGGAAGACCGCTTCTTTTCCCTTCTCCACATTCTTTGCGGTGATGGAAAAGACAGGCTGCTGAATTCCCGCGTCAAAAAAGCTGTCGATTTCCTTTCCGATTCCGGCATCAATGAGCGCCTTTTGCACCGGGGCGCCCGGCATGGAAAAGAGGACGTACTCCAAAATCTGCAAGGCAAGCATCTCCTCCTGATCCGTGTTGTCCCCCGTCACCACATTGTAACTTAAAAAGACGCCATCTTCCCGCTCCTCCTCACCGGAGACAGAGTAAGTGTCTTCCAGAGTCATCGGCTGTGCAAAGGGCTGTTGCAGGGCAATCCGGGAATCCACCTCCTTCTTGTCGAACCGACTCAAATATTCTCGATCCAAAAAGGCAAGCTCCTCCTGGAAATCCACATCTCCATAAAGATAAATATAGCTGTTGGACGGATGGTAATACTTGCTGTGGAATCCAAGAAATCCCTCCCGGGTCAGCTCCGGAATGGCGTCCGGATCCCCGCCGGACTCAAAGGCGTAAGGCGTATCTTTTAACAAAGCCGCCTGAATTTTTCTTTCCAGCAGTGCGTCCGGGTTGGAAAACACCCCTTTCATCTCATTGTACACTACGCCGTTAAACTTTAATTCGGCGTCGGCATCCTCCATCTCGTAATGCCATCCCTCCTGCTGAAGAATCTCTTCTTTTTTGTAAATATTGGGATAAAACACCGCATCCAGATAGACGTGCATCAGGTTGTGATAATCCTTCGCATTGCAGCTCGCAATCGGATACACCGTCTTATCCGGGTAGGTCATGGCATTTAAAAATGTATTTAGCGAGCCTTTTGCCAGCTCCACGAACGGGTCTTTGGACGGAAACTTTTCCGAGCCGCAAAGCACCGAATGTTCCAGAATGTGGGCGACCCCGGTATCGTCGGACGGCGGCGTGCGAAAGGCGATGCTAAACACCTTGTTGTCGTCGTCATTGTCCACGAGAAGCACTCTCGCCCCCGATTTCTCATGATACAACACATATCCATATCCGTTTAGTTCTTCTATTTTTTTCTGCTCCTTGAGCAAATAACCTTTTAAATCTGAAATATTCAGCATACACAGACCTCCTGAATCATTCTGTTTCTATTTTTTTAGTATTTACCACATCCATGATATCATAACACAAAAAAAGGAAAAAAGGTATCCCGAAAGCAGACAACAAATCCCCCGGTATAAAACCGGGGGATGTCACTGTCTGTTCTGAATTTATGCCACACCTGCGCTTTGCCGGCCCTTCGACCCGCACACCGTCCGGTGCAGCCTCGCAATCTCTTTCGGATTAGTTGTTGATTAACTTGTCTTCGTCGCTCCAGCTGTACAGCTTGCGGATCTCCGCTCCGACTTTCTCTGCCGGATGCTCTGCGGCAAGCTTTCTCATGGCCTTGAAATGAACCTGAGCGCCAGCCTGAGACATGTCAACGAGGAAGTCTTTTGCGAAGGTGCCGTCCTGGATGTCAGCAAGCACTTTCTTCATCGCCTTCTTCGTATCCTCTGTGATAATCTTAGGACCTGTGATGTAATCGCCGTACTCTGCGGTGTTGGAGACGGAGTATCTCATGCCTGCAAAACCGGACTGATAAATCAGATCCACGATCAGCTTCATCTCATGGATACACTCAAAGTAAGCATTACGAGGGTCATAACCAGCCTCGCAGAGCGTCTCAAATCCTGCCTGCATCAGCGCACACACGCCGCCGCAAAGCACTGCCTGCTCACCAAAAAGGTCTGTCTCTGTCTCAGTGCGGAAGGTGGTCTCCAAGATGCCTGCTCTCGCTCCGCCGATGCCAAGGCCGTAGGCCAGTGCCAGCTCCAGAGCCTTTCCTGTGTAATCCTGCTCTACTGCCACCAGACAAGGAGTACCTTTTCCTGCCTGATACTCGGAGCGAACTGTATGTCCCGGCGCCTTCGGAGCGATCATGGTCACGTCCACGTTTGCCGGAGGCACGATACATCCATAATGGATGTTGAATCCGTGAGCGAACATCAACATGTTGCCTTCTTCCAGGTTCGGCTCAATGCTCTCTTTGTAGAGTTTTGCCTGGCTCTCATCATTGATGAGAATCATAACGATATCTGCCATCTTTGCAGCCTCTGCCGCTGTATAAACCTTCAATCCCTGTGCCTCTGCCTTCGCCCAGGACTTGCTTCCTTCGTAAAGACCGATGATTACGTTGCATCCGGATTCCTTTAAGTTCAGCGCATGAGCGTGACCCTGGCTGCCGTAACCGATAATTGCAATTGTTTTTCCATCTAATAAAGATAAATTACAATCTTCCTGATAAAAAATCTTTGCTGCCATTGTTTTTCCTCCTAAATATGTAACTAAATGTATCTGTCAATTATCAAAAAATTCAAGACTTGCTTCTTTTCCGATAACAGCATTTGCTTCTTATAATACTCCTCTTGTCAAAAGAAATCAAGCTATCTTTTCAGAACGCTCATTCCTCTGCCAAGTCCCGTCAGTCCGGTGCGCACCATCTCAAGCACCTCAAAGTCCGACATCAGATTCAAAAAAGCGTCCAGCTTGTTCTGATTTCCCGTCAGCTCAATCATCACGGAATTCATCGCCACGTCCACTATCTTAGCCCGGAACACATCGGCGATGGCAATGATGTCCTGCTTTTCTTTCTTGTCCGCCATCACCTTGACTAAGACAAGCTCCCGGCACACCGACTCCTTGTCATCAAGGACGACGATCTTTCGCACTTCCTCCAGCTTCTGAATCTGATTGCGAATCTGTTCCAGAATCTGGTCATCCCCGCTCACTGCCACCGTGATTCTCGTATATTTTGGCGTGTCCGTCACACCCGCCGACAAACTGTCAATGTTATACCCTCTGCGGCTGAACAGGGATGCCACTCTGGCAAGCACCCCCGGATTATTGTCAACCAGCAGGGAAAGTACTATCTGCTTCATCTTTCCACACTCCTTAATACGTATCTATTCCTTCTGTCTTCTCCGGATAGTATCCCTTGATAAAGTTATTGTTGCCGACGCCATACTCATCATTCACGCCCGGGTCCGTGCCGGTGCCGAAGATGAAATATTGCAGCGCCTGACGGTTCCTCTCATAATCCACCTGCATCACCCATGCGCCGTTTCCGCCCAGACGTCCTTCGGAATAAGAACCTTCGTACGGAATCCGAAGCTGCTCAATCTCCGTCGTTCCCATGGAAATCACGGAGGTCATCAAGCTGCGAATCTGTTCTTCCGTCAGATCTGTCTTCACATATCTGAGAGCCTTCATACAGATGTTCGTGATGGTCATAATATCCTGATTCTTTAATTCATTAAAGACAGAAATCAATATTTTTCGCTGGCGGTCTGTCCGGCCAAACTCTCCCGACACGTCCTGACGAATCCGGCAGTAGGCCAGCGCCTGGTAAGGCGTCAGCAGATTCGAGCCGGCTACCACATTTTTCTCTCCGTGCTTGGAGTTCACATAAGCCGTCTGCAAAAAGTAGGCCTCCGCCTCCGTCAAATCCATCGGGACGCCTCCAATCAGGTCCACGACCTCCCGGAATGCCTCCATGTCCACCTCCACGTAGCCGTCAAGCTTGATGCCAAAGCTGTCGGCAATCGTCTCGTACTCCAGCTGCACGCCCCCGTAGGCATAGGCGGCGTTAAACTTATGGTATCCATAACCCGGAACGTTAATGTACATATCCCTCATGAGAGAGGTCAGCTTCAGCTTTCCGTTTTTTAAGTCGATGGTGGCAATCATCGTCGTGTCAGAGCGCCCCGCCTCCGTCTCATTGGCTCGCTTGTCCGCACCGATGAGAAGGATGTTGACCACGTCCTGATCATAGACCAGGTCAGTCTCCACTACGTCGGCGTCCTTCAAGGCCGTCTCCGTGTCCGTCTGGATGGTGGTGGTCGCCGCCCGGTAATAGGCCGCCACCGCCCCGCCCAGGGCGGAGGTGGAAAAAAGCATCACAAGAAGAAGGCAGACGATAACCTGTGCGAAGATTCTCCGCTTCCTGCCCCTCTTTCTGCTTTTCTTTGGCTCTTTTTTGTCATTTCCGTCACTTCCGCCGATGGATTGCACCTCTTTTTCTGACGGATTTTCTATCTGATTTGTTATTTGACTTTCCAAACTTCAAAACCTCCTGTAGATAAACTCTTTTATACATTATACCACTTTGGAATGGTTTGCAAGACAAAAATAAAGAAAATCCCCTTTTTTCTCCCTCTGGTCAACCTCAGCCAAAAAAAGGCATCATCCCGGGCGCTCACTCCCAGTAAGAAGGATTGAAGGACAGCTTTTTGACAAGCCAATGCGGCAGCTTTTTGTAATTTCTTCCCAGCTTATAGCCCACATACTTCGCCCCGTTTTGGATAACAATGTGGGGAACCATGGCAACCTGCCCCTTTCCGAGGAAGTGAAGCAGCGTTTTGACTACGAGGCGAACCCCCTCGGACTCTGATTTCACCGAGGTCAAAAGACCGCCCCAGTCCGTCTGGGACACCGCCAAATCAAAATTTCTTTTGAGCTGCTCTCCTGCAGAATAATTGTGCCAGTGCCACACCTTCGCCTCCGCCACATAAGCAATTTTTTTATCCGCCACGATGAGGCGGGAGGCAAAAATCATATCCTCATTAAATATGGTGTGCAGAGGAAACCCTCCCATGTCGTCATAGGTAGTCTTTCTGTAGGCCGCACACACGTTGGAGCAAAAAAAGGTCTTGATGCCAAGAACCGGCAAATCCGCCTTCGTCTTCGTCCGACTCTCCCCCGGATAATTAAAACTTCTGGTGTAGGCTTCCAGCGGATTTTCCTTCCAGTCTGCCAGCTGCCGCCCGTAGGCGGCACAGACCGCCTCGTCGGCAAAAGGCTCCACCAGACGCTCCAGCATATGCTCCCCGGCGGGGATGGCATCCTGGGTCATGAGAACCAGGATGTCCCCGTCACAAAGAGCCGCCGCCCGGTTTCTTGTCCCGCCGTGGTCAAACTCCTGCTTTTTGATGTGGATGATCTCACCCTGGGACAACTTGCTAAATTCCCTGCTGTGAAACAGACTCTCCTCCGTGTTGATGACAAGAATCCTGTCCGGCTGCAGCGTCTGCTTTCGCAGCATCCTCAGACATTTCTCAAACTTATCGCCGGGCTTGTAAGTAGGAATGATGACATCCACTTTCATCGTCCACCCTCCTTCCCAAGAAGGGCGTCCACCAGCCTGACGGCCTCCGCCGCATCCTTTGAGTACCCGTCAGCCCCAATCTCATCGGCAAAACTCTGGGTGGTGACGGCGCCCCCGATAATCACTCTGGTCTTCATCTTCTTTTGATTTCTCAAAAAAATGGTCTCCTTCATCTTCATCATCGTTGTCGTCATGAGTGCGGACAGCGCAATGACCGACGCATCACATTCTTCCGCCGCTCTGATAATCTCCCCGGCCGGGACATCCTTTCCCAGGTCATGCACTTCATAGCCATAATTTTTCAGCATGAGCGCCACCAGATTTTTTCCGATGTCATGGATATCTCCCTCCACCGTGGCGATGACGACGGTTCCCTTCTTTTGTCCCGTCTCCTTCTCCTGCAAAATCGGCTCCAGATAGTCGATGGCCTCCTTCATGGCATTGGCTCCCGCAATGAGCTGCGGCAGGAAATATTCCTGGGTATCAAAGAGACGTCCCACCTCGTTGATGCCCGGTATGAGCATCTCGTCCAAAATCTCCCTCGCCGAAACGCCGCCTTTTAGCGCATCTTCCACGAGGGCACAGATGCCTTCCTTATTTCCCTTGACCACAGCCTCAAACACCGGCGGGCGCTCTCCGGATACCACCTTCGTCTCCGCCGGCTTCTCCTCGACCATCTCCACCTTCTTTACGGCCGGCGTTGCCGCCGCTCCCATCTGCTTCACTCTCTCGATGTAGGCAAGATCACTGCCTTCCTTGTTTTGCAGAAAATCTGATGCCGCCGTCATCCCCATGAGCAGGCCGTTGGAAGGGTTGGCGATGGCCATGGTCAGCCCGCTTTGAATCGCCATGGCCGCAAAGGCTCCGTTGATGTAAGCCCGCTCCGGCAGGCCGAAGGAAATATTGGAAAGCCCCACGGTCGTAAACAGGCCTCTCTCCCTGCAATAGCGGATGGTCTCCAGGGTGTCAAGACCTGCCCGCTTGTCCGCTCCCACCGTGCCGACAAGGCCATCCACGATGATGCTCGTCTCCGGGATGCCAAGATCCTTTGCCCGATCTACTATCTGGCGAACGAAGCCGATTTTCTCCTCCGCATTCGCCGGAAGCCCCTCGTCAGAAAGAGGCAGTAAGATAAACATGGCGCCGTATTTTTTCACCAGGGGCAAAAGCTTTTCTATCTTCACCTTCTCCATGGAGACGGAGTTGACAAGCGCCCGGCCGGGATAGATGCGGAGGGCGGCCTCCATGATGTCCACATGGCTCGTATCAATACAAAGCGGAAGGCTTGACACCATGCCGATGCGGTGGATTGCCCGCAGCATCATCTCCTTTTCATCAATGCCGTTCGTTCCCATGTTCACATCCAAAATGTGGGCGCCAAGAGCCTCCTGCTGCTGCGCCATCTCCTCCACCAAATCAAGCTTGCCTGCCCGAAGCTCCGCCTGCAGCGCCTTCTTTCCCGTCGGATTAATCCGCTCCCCGATAATCAGAAACTTGCCGTCCAGCGTGATTTCCTGACTTCTTCTCTCGGAGGCGAGCATGGCCGGATGACAGTTTTTTGGCTCCTTTACCTTTCGTCCCCGCACCGCCCCTGCAAGGAGACGGATATGTTCCGGCGTCGTGCCGCAGCAGCCGCCAAGCAGCCCGGCGCCGGCCTCCACGAAGGCAGGCCCCCAGGAGGCAAACTCCTCCGGCGTCATAGGATATACCGTCTCCCCGTCCACCAGCGCAGGCAGACCTGCATTGGGCTTAACCATAAGGGGAACTTCCGCATATTCTTTCATCTGACGGACGATCGGCAGCATCTTCTCCGGCCCGGTAGAACAGTTGATGCCAATCACGTCGGCGCCAAGGCTTTGCAGCACCACCACCGCCGTCACCGGGTCCGTGCCGTAGAGCGTTCTCCCGTCCTCCTGAAACGTCAGGGAGGCAATGACCGGAAGATGGCAGGTTTCCTTGATGGCGATGACCGCCGCCCTCGTCTCCGCCAGGCTCATCATCGTCTCCACCAGGAACAAATCCACCCCCGCCTCATAAAGATAGCGGGCCTGTTCCTTGTAAATTTCTATCAGTTCCTCCGTGTCCATCGGCCCCACCGGCTCCAGGGCTACCCCGGTCATGGTCATGTCCCCCGCCACCAGCGCCCGGCTGCCCGCCGCCTTTTTACAAAGGGCCACCAGCCGCCGGTTTATCTCTTCCGCCCTGTCCCCAAGGCCGTATTCTTCCAGTTTGATGCGGTTGCCCGAGAAGGTAGGCGCACACAGGATGTCCGTCCCCGCCTCCACGAAGGAACGCTGAAGCTCCAGCAACGCCTCCTCATTTTCTAAAATCCAAAGTTCCGGGCAAACCCCGGTGGGCATGCCCGCCTTTTGTAAATTAGAGCCTGTGGCCCCGTCCATCATCACAGGCCCCTGCTCAAGCCTGCGGTATAATTCTTCTGTTGTCATCTCGTCACCTCTGCTTCTTCCAAAATTCTTTTTATGAGAGACACTCTGTGAAAAGGAGTGATAAAATAATATCCTGCACCGACGTCTCTTCCCTCGGCGATGATTCTGCGGGAAATGTCCACGGCGGCCTCCTCCCACCGCTCTCTCCCCGCCTCCGGCTCATACCGGGCCAGCACCTCATCCGGCACGAAAATGCCCGGCATCTCATTTTTAATAAACAGAGCGTTTCTTCGGCTTACCAGGGGCATGATTCCAATCAGGATCTTGGCACCGGTGCGCTCCCGCAGATCAGACAGTCTTTCCAACCCCTCCTCAGAATATACAGGCTGGCTCAAAAAATACTGGCAGCCCGCCTCCATCTTCTTTTTCATGCGGTCTGCAATCTTCTCCGGATTGGCGCCGCTTTGATTCAGCGCACCGCCAAAAAAGATGGGATCTTCCTGAAAGACCTCCTCATTCAAACTGTCCAAAAACTGCATGAGCCGGATGGAATTAAAATCAAAGACACTCTTCGTAAAAGGACGTTCCTCCCTTCCCACCGGATCCCCCGTGACCAACAGTATATTTCTGATGTCACTGACATGGGCGCCCAGAAAGCCGCTCCTTAACCCGATGCGGTTCCTGTCCCGGCAGGACAGGTGAGGCATCACGTCCATCCCCGTCTCCCTCTTAATTTTTGCAGCCATCAAAAGAGAATCGGCCCGGGAGCGGGCCAGCGGAGAATCAGCGATGGTAATGACGTCCACCGCCGCCCCCTTCAGCGCCTGCGCTCCCGCCATCACCTTCTCGTCAAAACAGTCAAAAGGTGGGTCAAGCTCCACGGCACACACTTTCTCTCCCCGCTCCAGCTTCTCCCGAAAAAGGTTTCGCACGCCGGGTTTTTTCTTCTCCTTTGCCGCGCCGGACACCTGTGCCTTCCTCTTCGGCACAATTCTCGCAGGCGCCTTCCTCCCCCCTTTTTCAAGAAGGGTTCCAATCTCCTTGATGTACTCCGGCGTCGTGCCGCAGCAGCCGCCGATGATGCCGGCGCCAAGGCCGACCATGCCGGTCACTTTCTCCCCAAAATAAGTCACGCTGTCCGAGTAGACCGCACGCCCCCTCACAATCTGCGGATACCCCCGGTTTGGCAAAGCGGTCAAAACCTTTCCCTCCGGCATTCCTTCCTCCCTCACATAATCAGAGAGAAACCGCTCCATGTGGGCTGCGCCGACGCCGCAGTTCAACCCCACCGCATCCAGCAGTCCGCTGTCCACCGCCCGCTTTAGCACCGTCCTATAATGAAATCCCGTACGCCCATAGCCGCTGGGGATAAAAGAAAACTGCCCGATGAGAAAAGCGCCCGGCGCCTTCTGCCTGATGTGCCGGGCCAGCTTTAACACATACCGCTCGTCAGGAAAAGACTCCATCACGAACACCTCGGCCCCCGCGGCAAGGAAACAGTCGGCAATCTCCCTGTACTGATCCATCAACTCTCCAAACTCCGTCTCCGCCTCCTCAAAAATTGGGCCGATGTCCGCCGCCGCATACACCTTCTCACCCCGGACGTCCGCCTCCTGCGCCGCCTGCACGGCCAGCAGAAAGCCTTCCCTCACCCAGCGAAGATAATCTTCTTTTTTAAGTTCCGGGTGCCGCCTTCTCATCTCCTCAAAAGTTTTTTTGTTGGCGAGAAACGTGTTGCTTCTAAGCAGCCTTGCCCCCGCATCTATATATTCTTTATGAATCTTCAGGATGCGCTCGGGACAATAAAAATTACCTTCCTCCGGGCAAAGATAATTCCCCGGCGCCACCTCATCAAAATAGGTTCCCATGGCGCCGTCCGTCAACAGCACATGCTCTTTTAAATACTCTCTAATTTCCATCCTTTCTCCTCACATTCCGCAAAAAGGCCTGCATACCCACGCCGGGTCAAACCGCCGGAGGAGATATGCAGGCAACCATCTTTCTTTCCTTATAATGCAGTTATCTTTCCGTCATATTCCAGATTCAGCCGTCCTTTCATGTGACAGGCCAGCCCAATCTTCCTCATACAGCGCATCATGGAACGGTTGTCCGCCACGCCGTACTTTTCAATGATAGATACAAACTTATCAATCATATCCATAGCCTCCGGATCCGACAGATAGAAGGTCTCAATGATATCCTCGATATTTTTCCTCCTGGAAGTGGTAAACAGCAGCAGAGTAATCTGAAGGGCCACCAAAATATGATACAGTTCCCGATTGTACTCCGACATCCCCGCCTTCAAAAATGCAAATAAATCGCTCAGCCGCATGGTATCAATATCATCCATGTGCATGTCGTGAGCCTTTAACGTATTTTCCACGTCAATGTCCATGATGACAGAACTTACCATCATCGCCGTCTGCCTGGCATCCAGATCGTGTTCCGACACGGCAATCAGCGTCGGCGCCTGCCTGCTCATCTGCCGACAGTAAATCAAGTCCCGCACCAACGCATTCTCAAACAGTTCATCCGACAACCCGCTGTCCACCTTCACAATAAATGCACCTTTTCCCGTGTCCATCGCCACCGGACGGCTGCAATCCTCAGGACTTTCCGGATTCATCTTCACAATCGTCACCGGATAGACCAGCTCCTTCGTCAGCTCCTCATACAACTCCTGCGTCTTTTCAGACAAAACCTTCCCTAAAATTTCCATAATATCAACCTTTCCTTTTTTCTATCGTCGGAAAAGACTCCGGCAGATTGACACTCCCACTTGCGGACAGCAAGATTCTTTACCATCGGGGTCTTATATCCACAACAGGAACATGTCTGACTACTTGGATACATTGTAGGTACTTTTACAATGCCAATCTTACCACCTTTATTACTTATTGGCTGTGGCAAGGATTCCACGTTCAGAACAGCAAAGTATTTACCTGTAGGTGTATGCTCAATCGTTAGTTTCAGAAAGAAGTTTACAAAACCTCTGTCAAGGTCACGCAGGGTCTGCTGTAAAACAATAGAATCTACCGCTTTAAGAAAAACAAAATCTTCGCTTTTCTTTCAGTCTGTCAGCATTGCAGAAGTCTGTGAATAGCCAATTTTATTACCATTCTGATATGCTTCATTACGCATGGCAAGACCTTTGTTGTAAATGATTCTACAACACCCCAAGGTCTGATTGAGACACCTTGGATATAAACTTTTTTCATTTTAACAAATCTATGCCCCTGTGTAAAGCTTTTCTCTCATCGCAGACTTTGCCGCCCCTTATCCTTTCCGCCTTTCCTCCCCCAT
>JAUNJG010000134.1 GCA_030533385.1 Eubacteriales bacterium
TGCGATATGTTTCAATATTGCCACGATATTCACCTGCCAGTTTCCGTACTTCATTTCTCAAATCAAAAAGCTGGGAAATGCAGTCATGGATCTCATCCTGGATGGATTTTGAACGAGCGCCGCCAAGATGGAAATACTTTGCGATCTGATTCAGATTGCTTCCGATTTTTCCAAACTCTGCAGTAAGTTCTTGAAGCTCCGGTATGTCTGCCACAATTTCATATTTCATTTTGACCTGTTTTCCTATAACCAGCCGTCTGGCATATTCTGCCAGAGGGAGAGAAGCAGTGCTGGCTCCATGACAAAGAATATCATACTCCGTGTCAGTGAGCCGAAGCATAACTTGATGCGTATGTTTTAATTCCTTTTCTTTTTTTGGTCTTGCCATTGAATAATCCCTTTCTGAAAATCGTTCTATATATAAGCCGATTAGGGAGTATTGGGCAGTAAGAAGAAAAGAAAATAAACCCCGTGATAGGTAAAATCACGCTGCGACTGGGACAGGAGCCAATATGAGATTTCTGTAAAGATACGAAAACCGAGGGAATGGGGAGCGGAATCCCCATCAAGTTTGCCAGGTGACCAAAATTCACAAAGTGAGTTTTGAGTTACGCAGGCGAATCTTGCTCTGAAAATGTGTGAATGTGGTCTGCCATGATTCTGAAAGAGATAATCTTTGGGAATAGAAAGGAATGTTATTCAATTTTCTCGGACTTGTTTTACATTTTCGTCTTTGTTCCGTATCCAAAAGCACTTGACAAATGCGTAATATATTACTATACTATATTGAGTAATATATTACTGATTTTGGTAGGAGGAATATCAAGTGACCTATGAAGAATTAGGAACAACCCTGCAATGGAAGAAAAACCTTCTCTTTGCCGGTGTGTTCATTCAGGAAAATATGCTGCACGCTGTTTTTGACCGCTATAATGAGATGTCCTGTAAGCAGTGGCTCCTGCTGTCTGTTTTGAAAGCCTTTAAAACGCCTCCTGACCTTTCTACCGTGGCAAGGGCTATGGGCTGTTCACGGCAGAATGTAAAGCAACTGGCACGACCAATGGAAAAGGAAGGTTACATTACGATGGAACGCTCCGTCGAAGATGCCCGGAGTTTGTGCATCTCTTTTACAGAAAAAGGAAAAAAGGCCAGCAGGGAAAATACCGCCAAGGGTGAGTTTGTCCACGAAGCGATCTTCCGTGAGTTTTCCGATGAGGAAATTGAAACCTACTTTGCTCTATCGGTAAAGATGATGCATGGTATTGAGCATTTGGAAAAAGCTTTTCAACAAGAGCGTATATAAAGGGCATGGTTTTGGCTTCCATGCCTTTTTATAAAAATGGATGCGTAACTTATTACTTAAATGGAGACGCTTAGAAGTAAACTTCCAAATTTGCCATTATTGGCGCAGCAAGTGCGCCAGAAAAGAGGAAAATATGAAAATCAAATTAGTATATAAGAGTAAATCAGGATTCACGAAACAATATGCGGAATGGATTGCCCAGGAAACAGGCTGTGAGTTGATTCCGGAGAAAGCGGCCAATATTTCTGACGTCAAAGGTTGTGATGTGCTGGTCTATGGCAGCCGGATGCACGCCGGACGAGTGGACGGTCTGTCCCAGGCAAGGAAACTGTTTGCCGGGAGTGGCGCAAAACATTTCATCGTGTTTGCTACGGGCGGGATGCCCTGCTCAGCGGTTGAGACCGTAGAAGAAATGTGGAAAAACAATCTGACCGCCGAGGAATTGGAGTCTATCCCCCACTTCTATATGCAGGCCGGGATATGCTACGAAAAGCTGGGCCTGGTGGACAAGGCCATGATGAAAATGGCGGCGTCCATGATGGCAAAGCAGGCTGAGAAGAACCCCATGGAGGCTCAAATCGTAAAAGCTGTCCAAGGCTCCTATGATATTTCGGACAAGCAGTATATCGTTCCGCTGGTAGGGTTTCTTCGTGGGTTGTGATACTCCGCAGGAAGTGGAGGGCAGGCAAATGAAAAGAAAAATTGGAGGCAGACGGATGTTCATTTTGCTTTGTGTGTTGCTTGTGCTGATCGGCGCTGCGCCGATTTGGTTTCACATTCCATATTCACCTTTGAAAAGTGACTTCAAAAAAGATGTGGCAAAAATGATTTCAAAAAACAAGCTGCCGGATGAAAACGCTCTTTTTACAAAAGAGAACTTCACTCATTTCCCAGCGGCGATACAACGGTACATAGAGCATTGTGGGTATCTTGGCACTCCGAAAATGTCTTATTTGAAAATGGAGTACCATGATGTGGATTTCATGCAGGGCCGGAACGGGCCAAAACTCAAAATCGACTATACGCAGTACAACTTTGTATATGAGCCGTGTCGATTGGCCTTGATTGACAGCAGTATGTTCGGTATCCCCTTTGAAGGATACGACTACTATCAAAACGGTGTGGGAGGTATGAAGGGCGTGATTGCAAAGGCAATTACCCTGTTTCATCAGACTGGGGCTGACATGAACCGTGCTTGTCTTGCGACTTATCTTGCGGAGAGTCTGTTTGCACCGAGCATTCTCTTGCAGGACTATATAGCCTTTGAAGAAATCAACGATTACGAGATCAAGGCTGCCATCACATACGACGGACAGATGGCAAGTGGGGTTTTCTCATTCAATAAGGACTATGAGATGATTTCATTTACCACAAATGACAGAGCCGTCGCTGGTACGGATGGAGTTATGGAATATGTCCCGTGGTCTGCACTGTGCGGGGAATACGCCGCATCGCCGGATGGCATCCTGCGCCCAACGAAGTTTCAGGCTGTTTGGAATTATCCGGATGGCGATTTTGTCTATTTTGATGGAACGATCCGCAGTGCCACGGTGGGAAGTGGGGCTTGACTTTTTGAACGTTGTTCAGTACAATGGAGTTGAACAATGTTCAAGGAGGCTACTTATGGACAATAAAGAAAAAATTATCGAAGCTGCAACTGCCCTTATCGGGGAAC
>JAUNJG010000135.1 GCA_030533385.1 Eubacteriales bacterium
GGGTGGCATTTATTATTTTATAGATTGGAGGGATTTGATGACAGCAGAAGAATACAGAGCATTGCTTGATGTGGATTTTGATGATGTGGATATTAAGGATATGCCGGATATGGCAGAGATTAAGATAAATAAGAGTCTTTCACAGGAAGAGAGACAAAAACAATATCTTGACAAAGTTGGCAATCCGTACCTTATTCGTATAGGAAATATGAAGATTAAGGTAAGATTTGCCAACAATGGAATCTCTATGGAACAGGCATTTGAAAATCTGCTTCTCAATGTATAAAAAGTTAGGACTCAAAAAATTAACAATTTTTTTGTGGATTCTTCTGGGGACTCATGTTAATATAAGAGCAAGGACAAATTAGCGTGCAGTCCCCTGTATTTGAAAAGTTATCTGCTAACAAACAAATATAGGAGGATGTTGCATATGAATAATCATATCAAAAAAATCTATCACGCAGCCATCTATGTTCGTTTGTCGAAAGAAGATGGCGATGTTGCGAGCAATAAAAAAGCTGAGAGCAACAGTATATCAAACCAGAAGTCTCTGGTAAAAGAATTCCTAAAGAATAAGGATGACATTTTAATAGTGAAGGAATATGTGGACGATGGTTACAGTGGTTCTAACTTTGAGCGTCCGGCATTTCAGATGATGCTTGAGGATATTAAAAAGGGAATCATTGATTGCGTCTGCACAAAGGATTTGAGCCGATTTGGAAGAGAATACATTGATGCAGGTATGTATATAGAAAGACTTTTTCCAGCTATGGGTGTCCGGTTTATTGCGGTAAATGATAATTATGACAGTCTCGATGAGAAAAATCAGGCAGATGATATTATCATTCCATTCAAAAATCTGATTAACGATGCGTACTGTCGTGACATTTCAATTAAAATACGCAGCCATTTAGAGATTAAGAGAAAAAATGGTGAGTGTATTTCAGCTTTTGTGGCATACGGATACAGGAAAAAGGAGGATGACAGACATCAGATAGAACCCGATCCTTATGCGGCAGGTGTGGTAAAGGATATTTTCAAATATAAACTTCGTGGTATGAGCCAGGACAGCATAGCAAGAAAATTAAATGAGAATGGGATTCTTCCCCCGGCGGAATATAAAGCAAGTGTTGGAAGCAATTACCAAACCAGTTTTAAGTCCAAAGAGAAATCAGAATGGACATCAGTTATGGTACGCAGAATATTAACAAATGAAATTTATATAGGTAATCTTGTTCAGGGAAAGCAGACCACACCAAACCACAAGGTAAAAAAGACAATTCTTAAAAGTGAGGGCGAATGGATAAGAATCGAAAAGAGCCATGAAGCAATCATTACGGACAGGGATTTTGAAATTGTACAACGGTTGCTGGATATGGATACAAGGACATCACCTGATCAGGAAAATGTATATCCGCTGTCAGGAATTGTAGTGTGTGGAGACTGTGGTATGCCAATGATTAGAAAGACTTCAAAAGTCGGTGGCAAGACATATGCTTATTATCTTTGTGCAACAAATAAGGATACCAAGCAGTGTAGTTCTCATAGGATTCCAACAAATAAGCTGGAGGAAAGCATTTTGGAACTGCTACAGCTACATATCCAAAACATTATGGATATGAAAAAAATTCTGAATTTTATCGGAACTGTGCCGTTTCAACAACTTGATATGAAGAAACTGGAAGAACGAAAGGAAAAGAAAGTATCAGAAGTTGAACGCTGCACGAATCTAAGAACGATGCTTTATGAAGATATGAGAGATGGCATTATCTCAAAAGAAGATTACAAAGAACTTCATGCTGCTTATGAGGCAAGACGAAAGAATGCACAGATTGCAATCCGGCAGATTGAATTAGAAATGGAAGATGTTCTAAACCGCAAGAGTGAAGGATTTTTATGGCTGGATTATTTTACGGAACATCAGAATATTGAAAAACTCACAAGAGAAACTGCGGTTTCGCTTATTAGGCAAATCAAAGTATATGACAAGAACCATATTGAAGTGGTGTTTGATTTTGATGACAGATATGAAGAATGTCTTGATGTGATAAGAGGTCTTGGTCATACGGTTGAGATAACCGATAGCGGAAAATTGAATATCAGAGTGAAGGAGGCTGTGTAATATGGCAAGAAAAAGCAGAAAAAATGTGCCGGTTAATGTCAGCGTTCCTTCTGGCAATCTGACATCTCAGGCAGTTATGGAATTGGACAAAGAGACTAAACCTTATCAGGTTGCTGTTTATGCACGATTGTCTCATGAATCGGAGGCAAACAGGGAAAGAGATACAGTTGAAACACAGATATCATACATTAAAAATTATGTGGCTGAACAGCCGGATATGGTTGTAGTGGATATCTATGCAGATGTATCCGTATCAGGAACAACTTTTGAAAGACCGGAATTTGAGCGTATGATGCAGGATATTCGTGCAGGAAGGGTAAATACAGTGATTACCCGTGATCTTAGCAGATTGGGAAGGAATTATGTGGAATCAGGTAACTATATTGAGAGGGTGTTTCCTTTTCTTGATGTCAGATTTATCGCCATTACAGATGATTTTGACACGGCAAGACCGGGAACAGACTTATCAATGCCATTGAAAAATATTGTAAATGAGTATTATTCAAAGGATTTGTCAGAAAAAGTATCCACGGGTAAAAGAGCAATCTGGTTAAAGGGGGAATTCTGTGAGTTCCTTGTACCGTATGGATATCGTAAAGAGAATAAACATCTGGTAGTCAATGAGGAAACAAGGGAAAATGTCGTTCATATATTTGAGTGGTTTTTGGAAGGCAGAGGTTATAATGAGATAGCAAGAATGCTTGAAGAAGGTGGGAACCTTTCGCCACAGAAATATCGTCTGATGGAAAGTGGAAAAGAAGAAGCTGCTCAAAAGGCAAAAGGCTGGACCGGTGACAGAGTGAAAAAGATATTGGGTGAAGAGTATTATATTGGGAATAGTGTCCATG
>JAUNJG010000136.1 GCA_030533385.1 Eubacteriales bacterium
TACTACCGAAAGGGGGGTAACGGTCAGAATTACCGTTAGTACCAAAAAGGGGGTAACGGTCAGAATCACCAATTTCTGTATCTTCATCCGCATTATCTGATTGAAAAGATGAATGTTCATCCGTAACTGATTGCGTTTGACGTTTCTTTTCTGCACGTGTCAGATTATCACTGGAAACCTCTCCTTCACTATTGTGGTATAACGTATGAGGACCCAAATCCGGTTCATCCAGCAATTCATACTCGGTCTTCCACTTGCCATTATCCGGCATGAAATGAACCTTTAAATATCCAAAATCCTTCAATTCTTTCCATGCACTGTCAAATGCCTTTTTCCCTTCTTTGGTCAGATTTCTGAAATCCTCTTTTGTCCATTTCTTATCCGGCATAGAGATATATGCTTGTATCACAAGATATAATCCTTTTGCCTTCAAAGAAATTTTTGCATCTCTTGTTATTTCATTTTGAACGACTGTAAAACCTTTTTTACTTCGGAAGAAACCTTCTGCCATGTTATCACCTACCTGCTCTCGAATGGTACCTGTTCATCTCCAGCAGACGAAAAATCATCTGCATCGGCTACTGTGTTTCCTGCACTTTTCTTCTGTGCGAACTCGACTTCTTCAGTAATAATGCTGAAACCATATACTTTGTTTCCCTCTTTGGTCGTGTAATTATTATTCTGTACACGACCAACCACAAGCACCCTGGAACCGCTATGAAAATACTTCTCGACAAACTCTGCCTGTCTGCCAAAAGATGTACAGTGGAAGAAATCTGCATCGGCATTTCCCTCTTGCTTATTTCTGCGATTTACCGCAAGGTCAAACTTTGTAATAACCATCTCGCTGCCATCCTCATTTTTTTTCCTTGTTGTCTTTGGTTCTCTCGTCATATTCCCCAGCAAAATAATCTTATTCATTTTCTTCACTTCCTCTCTTTTGTTTCCATTTCTCCAGTAATTCAAAAATCACATCCATCATTTCATCTTCTGTGGTTTCTTCCTCAAAATACTCTGCCAATCGTTCATTTTTCAGAGTAATATCTTTCTTCTTACTGTGCCTTTCAACAGAAAACAAATAGCGTTCCAATGTCTCTTCATCCAATTTTCCATCTGCACTCAACTGCTTTATTGTATTAGCCTGTACCGTCGACAACTTCTTTTCATACCGGCAAATCGCATCATAAACCATTTCCTGCTCTTTATCGGAAAGAACCGATAAACTTACCCCCTGGATAAAACCCAGTTTCTTTTTATCTACCATTCCCAAAAGATTATCATTAAGTCTGGCAAGCCAGATATATCTTTGTATGGACTTATAATTCTCGCCGCTTTCCTCCGACATTTTTTGAAGGCTGTTTCCTTCTTTGCCCTGGTTCTTCATGGCATCGTACTTGATTTTGTAGGCTTTCGCCTTTTCACTGGGTAAGATGTTCTCTCGCTGGATGTTGGAATCTACCATAATCAGGCTGGCTTCATCATCATCCAAATCCTTTACAAAAACCGGCATGGTATCAATACCAAGCAGTTCACAAACATGTCTTCTTGTATGTCCTGCAATAATCTCATAACCGCCTTCTTTTCGTGGTCGTACAATTCCCGGCACCAACACACCATGCTGACGTACGCTTTCTATCATTTCCTCCAGTTCTTCATCTGAGCGAATCTGAAACGGATGGTTGTGAAACTCATGAAGTTCCGAGATTGGTATTTGCTTTACTTCTCCGGCTTCTACCGCAGGCTCCGCCTCCTTACTACCAAACAAATCATCAAACCTTGTTAATTTCACTTTTTCTAATGCCTTTGTTCTACTCATGAGCAAGCACCTCCTTTGTCAGTTCTTCATAAGCACCGGCTACCGGATGTTTCTTATCCAGCGAAAATATGCTTACTCCGGCTGCTGATGTTTCTGCGGCCTTTACAGAAAAAGGAATCCGGCTATCAAAGATTGGAATGGATTCACCATAATATTCCGTGATTAGTTCAATAATATCCTTTGCATAATTAGTTCTTGCATTCAGCATGGAAATCAGAATCCCCTCAAACTGAATCCCAGGATTTAGATGCTTTCTAACCCGAAAGATTGTCGCAATTAACTGCTCCAAACCTTTTACCGGTAAATAAGCAGCCTGCACCGGAATCAACACACTATCGGATGCCGTAAGAGCATTTACCGTTATCATTCCCAAACTTGGCATACAGTCAATGAGAATGTAATCGTAGTATTCTCTCATGCAATCCACATAGGTCTTTAGCACAAACTCCCTGCTCATTGCATTAACCAGAGAAACATCCACACCGGATAAATCAATGTTACAAGGCATGAGGTCAATTCCTTCCACATGATGAATAATTCCCTCTGACATCTCAAACTCCTCGTCCATGATAATCTGCTCCATAATGGTTGGTAGTGCTATCTCCAATTCGTCCGGATTTTCAATACCCAGACTCTGGGAAAGGTTTCCTTGTGGATCGGCGTCAATTACAAGCACCCTTTTTCCTTCTCTTACCATTCCAACTCCAAGATTTACTGTTGAGGTGGTCTTGGATACACCGCCTTTCTGATTACAAATCGCTATTACTTTACACATAATTCTGACCCTCCGCATTTTATTTTATTATTTTATTTACTCTCTTTATAAACATCTATGTATAGACGTTTATATTTTCCATTTAATTTTGAATCCGCCAAAAAATCAGATACATTTGCTATTCTCCATCTTTTATCGCGCTCTATTTTTTTTAGAAACCATCGAATATCCTTTTTGGTACCTTGTAACCTCATTTTTAGCATTTTTACCTCCTTTTTAATAAATGAAAAAGGCATCCCTTACTAAAAAAGAAATGCCCTTTAACCAAAAGTTACATAAACTCCATCAAAATATTTGATTTTAAAGTTTTTTCTGGTAATATGAACAGTAGAGACAATTCTCTTTATTGTTCTATATTACCAGTAGGGGG
>JAUNJG010000137.1 GCA_030533385.1 Eubacteriales bacterium
CTATCGTACCCATTTTTAGGTCGTCTGCTTTATAACGTAATGTCAATGCCGTTTATTGATTTACCTTCTTTCACTTCTGAGAATGCCTTGATATACTTTTCCTTGACAAAAACGGCCAATATACTTTTTACGTCATTGTGTATGTTTGATTTTTTCTTTTTCCAATTACTGAATTCTTCCGGTTTATATCCTAAAGAATGGAACATTCCCTTTTTTTTATCATCTTTTTTATCATACCATTCGTAGGTGATTCGCCTGGAGCGAGAATTATTTTTATCATTTTTCATAACTTCGATGCGTTTGATTAAATAACGTTTTAAGACGACTGCTTCATCCGTGTCGCTTAAAGCTCCTTTGGTTTCAAGAAGAGTCCTGGGAACACTAATGATTTGACCTATATTGATTGCGTAAGTATAAAGGACTGGATATTTAGAAAAAGAATATCCTTTCATTATTTTCTGATTTCCGAGTTTTACTTCTACTTCATCCAATGGCATCAGATAGCTTTCCATACTGGACGTTTGCCCCTTCTTGATTTTCTTTCTGGCAATCATTTCATCTGTGCAGTCAATTCTGATACGGATAAACTTAAGTTTATTCAGTGACCTTGTTACTGCTCCGATTTTTTGTGGGGTAACCTTCTGTTCCATATTGCCGGACATAGTTCTGACGATCATTTCCGGAGTAAATGCAGTTGCGCCATTAGAAAGTAGCGTGAATGCAGCATCCATGACAGCCATATCATATGGTGATATATTAGGATTTGAAAGAGTTAACTTTTCGTCTGAATATAGGTTGACCAAGACATAGATATTTTTTTTTGGTATTGTAGCAAGTTCTAAACATATGTCTTGATCAATTAAACCCTGATTTGTTGATATATAATTTGCCACCTTACTGTTATTGAGATATTCATTCTGAATATCGGGCAACTTGATTTCGTCCATTATTCAGTTTCTCCTTGTTGTTTTTTTTTTTGTTGGCCTGGGTGGTTCTTCTTGTAACATTTCTGCTAACGGGTTACTTAGAACCCGGCTGAACATTATGCCATCAAGAACACCCATATTTTGATCTTCCGGCAACCAATCAATTTGCCGTAGGTATTTTGATAGACGCTCCTTATCTTTTTTACTTACTGTCGTTAGACTCTGGACATATAAGTTTAGTTTTCCTATTTGCAAAATGTTGATGGCTTTTGCATAAGCCATTAATATTTTCCGCTGTTCTTCTTTTAATCTTTTTAAGTTGCCAGTGTATTCAATTAACCAGTTGCTCACTTCTATTTTTTTATCCCTATAATGAACATCGACTCGATCCTGGTCTATGAAATATATCAAATCCTTGTAGAATTCTTCCATTTGTGGTTCCTCCATTATATGATATGACGGAAATAGATTCCCGATATCCACTTTTTTCTTTCCATTTCCGTTTAGGTTCCTTTTAAAATACTGTAAAGTATTTCTAATAATTATACAAAGTATTACTTTTTATATATTAAACATTCTTTCGTTTTCTCTGATGTATTTTGTTATGATCATATTAATAGCGGAGTTATTAGTAATGCCCTGGGCTTTGTTGATTTGAGTGAAACGTTCCCAAGTTTCCGGGTATACTTTGGCAGAAATTATTTTATTTTTGATTTTTGAGTCGGTGCCGGTGAGCTTCTTGACGGTACTGCTTTGCCCCTGGCTTCTAGCTTCTCTTTTAGCTGCTGCGTTTTGCATGGCACTGTTTGTTTTCTTGAAATCTCCCATGTTTTAACCTCCCATTATAATTGATCTGCGATGTCAATATATTCTTTTGCCGTTTTACTTGTTTTCATTGCTAGTACGACCGGAAGTCCGTTTACTACATTTCGGCTAATATCAGCTGATTTTCGGACAGTACCGATTATTGAAGCTTTTTCGCTGATCATATCGAGGATTGTTCGCTGATCAGTTACTCGTTCTTCATAGAATGTTCCAATAATGCCTTTGACTTGAAGATTTTCGTTTAGGTCTTCTTCTTTTATCTGTATTATGGTTTCAAGTAACGCCCTGAGCCCTCTGTAAGATACATAATCGGTTTTACAGGGGATAATCACTTCATCAGCCGCTACAAGTGCGTTAATTGAAAGTTGGCCGAGTTGTGGTGGGCAGTCAATGAAAATGTAGTCGAAGTCTTCGGCCATTTTTCGGATGGCTTTTTTAAGCTTGACTTCTGAGTGTATTTTTAAAATTAAATCTTTTTCTTTTTCAGCTAGATCAATATCTGAAGGGATGATATAAAGGTTATCTAATCCGGATGCATTCACTTTGAAAATTGCATCGTATGGATCTTTTTTTTGGTCGAATAGATCACAAGTGCTATGTCCTTCCAATCTTTGTTCCCCTGGCTCAATACCTGTCATGATGGTAAGACTAGCCTGTGGATCCAGATCAATCATAAGTACTGTCTTTCCGGATAACGCTTTGGCTGCCGCCAGGTTATATGTGGATGTGCTTTTTGCAACTCCACCTTTTTGGTTTAATAGAATTATACATTTCATACCGTTTTACCCCTGTTTAGTATTTCTTTTAACAATGAAAGTAATACTTTTATTATACATCATTAAACGAATAAGTCAATAACAAAAGTATTACTTTTGATAATAAAAATGGTTCGCAGAGGCCGATAAAAGTTCTATGATAATAATTACGCCTTCTTAAATACTATGTTATTTTTTCGATAAGTTTTGAAAAAAATAAAAGCACTTGCATGTTTCGCAAGTGCTTCTGTTCTTTATTTTTCTTTCAGGGCAGTTATTTGTGTTTGCAGTTGCTCGATCTGAGCAGAGAACTTTGCATTTTCTTTATCTAATTCTACGATTCTTAAACTGCTGCGAAATCTGAAAGCCGAACTTCTCTGTTAACTGAAAACACTTTTCTGATTGTATTATGATCATAACCTTTTTCCGCATAATCT
>JAUNJG010000138.1 GCA_030533385.1 Eubacteriales bacterium
GATTTCATTCGTTAGAGGCATCACATGATCCGTTCCTTCACCCCTTCAAGATTTATAGCTGCTTATAGCCTTATCCCGATTTCAATTCCCGTTGCTTGATTCGGTGGGCGTGTCGGCTTAATGGTGTAGGCGGCGGGGCTGCAAATGCGGCTATTTCGTTAGGCTTTATTAGAAAGCTGAATTTGAACCGCTTAACCGTTGAAAGCTATGAAGTTTTGGGTGGTGTTGCCGGGGGTTTTCCCCGGCGTTCCTATGCTGTCTTTGCCTCTTCTATGAACGCTTGCCCTCTTCTTTGCTGTCAAGCCAATCGTTGTAGATATCCATTCTGGATGTGCCTGTTTCTGTATTTTGTGTATGTTAAATATTTCTTTGCGCCTCCTCGGCTTTATACGGGCTTCCGCCACGCTTCAATTCGTTGTATATTGTCGCGCGATGTACCCCTATATTTTTGGCGATGACAGCTACTTTTTCGCCGTTTTGAATCATTCTTTCAATCTTCTTTCTATCTTTGTATTTTATTCGCTTTCCCTCTTTTCTCATTGCCTTCCCTCCTTTCCGAACAAAAGAAAAATGCGCCCAAGGTGTTCAACCTCAAACGCATTTTCTTAAAAATCTGTATAAAAAAATGAAATGCGATAGAGGCTTACTGTCTCTTGTCGCATTTCATTTTACAATGTACCACCGTACTTTGTCAATAGTTTTGCGACAAGTTTTTTTTGTTAATTTTTTACGCCAATTTCCTTACTTCTTCCTCGAATACCTCTGCTGATGTTTTGTGATTGAAAATCCCCCTTGGATAGTTGTTAATCCATTTCTCAACGTAGGCGATATCTTCGTCTGTTGTGTCGTCAAAGTCTACGCCCTTTGGTATGTGCCTGCGGATGAGGCGATTGTTATTCTCATTCGTACCACGTTCCCAGCTGCTATACGGGTGGCAGTAGAATATAGAAGTGCGCTTACCCTCTTTTAATGCCGATTTCTCTAACCCCTCATGATCCGCAAACTCTACGCCATTGTCTACCGTGATACTCCTAAATATCTTATAGAACATATCGCCGTACTTACGTTCCAACCGGTCCAATTCTTTTACTACGGATGTTGCCCCTTGGTCTTTCAGCTTAATTATAATCTCGTCACGGGTCTTTCTTTCTGTCAAAGCAAGCAAACAGGACTTAGTGACCCCGCGCTTACCCTTTACCGTATCCATTTCCCAGTGCCCGAATATCTCTCGGTCTTTCACTTCCTCGGGTCTGTTCTCTATGCTTTCGCCTGCACTCGCCCGCTTTTGTACCTGTGCCTTTTTATTCTTCTTTTTCTTTTTTCCTTTAATTGGTAGGTCTTTATTTGTAAGTTTGAGAAAAATACCGCTGTCTATATACCTGTAAAGCGTCCTAACGCTTATTTTCGTTTTGAAGTCTTTGTCCGACCTCTCCGCATCTGCTAAGGCTGCTTCCGGGCTAAACCTATCGTTTACAATCTTATCTTCTATATATTCTGCCAGCTCCCTATCATTACCTATCTTTAACGCCTTGCCTTTCCCTTCCTGAGCGTAGTCGTGTATTTTCTGCCCTAAGTCGCTGCTATACCGCTCCTCTTCCGTGTAATCAGAATTTCGGTGCGTGTACTTCCCTTTATCGTACTCTCTATATATATAGTACTCCTGTGAAAATGTAATTGCTCTGCAACCTCCGCTTTTGAGTGTCCGGCGTTTAGCAGCGCTTCCATTTTTATGCGGTCGTTATGACTCATTTGTTTGAACTGTTTTCCCATCGCTCTACCTCTTACGCATAAAGGGCTGCGTAGGTGGTAACCCTTCTGCCCTTTATGTTTCCGCCTGTCGTCATAGCGTTTCAATCCGTAGTTAGTAGGGCGTAGCAACCCTGTATCGCAACGCCCCTATAATTTCGTGTCCGAACCGTTCTTTCTTCTGTTGCTTTTTCTTATTTTCCTGCTATTCTTTTATTGAACACTGGGGGCGGTTAGCAGGAACACTAAGGAGCCCGCCCCTGTGTAAATCCCTATTTAATCTTCAATGTCCTTTTGGGTATCTTCGATCAAGTCGTCTATCAGCCTTTCGGCTTCCTCTAAGTTCTTTTCTTTGATAGCCTTTTTTAAGTCTTGCAAATCTCTCATTAAGCGTCTTAAATAACTTTTGAATACTGCCATTTCTTCTTTTTTCTCCATTTCCTAACTCCTTTCCTGCTATCTCCTTGCTACAATTATATTATATACTTATATAAGTATATTGTCAATAGATTTTTTACGTTTTTGCTGAAAAATCCTGTTTTTTTTGTAAAATTCTATGGTGTTCTTAATCTTTTGTGAAAAGTTCCGCCCCGGCTCATTTTCTACTATTTAACCCTTCCCTCTCTTCTCATTGATTGCGGCAATCACAAATTTATTACGGCTACTATACCCCTGTTCCTTGGCTGACTTATCAATCTCCGCTTTCTGCCCCGCGGGAACCGTGATTAAAAATTGGTCGTATGCCTTTGCATTGTATTTATTTTTTGCTCTTGTGGCGGGCGTTCCGCCCGTTCTTTCCTTTGTCATAGTTTCCTTTTCCTCCTGTTCCGTATTGTTCTGTCAACACATCCCATCAGATACCCTTACCGCATTATACCACGTTTTTATATACTTGTACAAGTATAAAATTCTCGCAAATTTTCTATACACTTACTTGTTTCGTCGGGCTTTTTATTCGCCGATGGATCCCGCGTCAAGTTCAATCGTTTTCATGGGTTTTCTCTCCTGGATGGTTTTCCTCTGCAATGGGCGGCAACTTTTATAACGTTGTTGAGTATTTTGTTAAAAAATAAGAAATGAGGTGTAAATTTTGACCATTAACGAACGTATTCGCTATTTTAGAAAAGAAGTTCTTCATCTGGATCAATTTATCTCTGAACGTGGCGGCTCTGCTATGGAACTGGAGTTTTTCC
>JAUNJG010000139.1 GCA_030533385.1 Eubacteriales bacterium
ACATTTGAAAGAAAAACAAAAGAAAAGTTGCCAACGTTTACTTGACACAAACATGGTAATATTTGCACTTGAAGATTCCTGAGTTTCTTGTTATCATTAAATAGAAAGATTTAAAAGCCAAAGAAGAGAGGATGTCATGAAAACACTAATTAAGGATTCGCAGTACAGAGCGAGGGCATTTTTATTGTTGGTTGCCGACGTTGCGGCTGTTATTATAGCGTCCTACATGGGACTGCTCATACGATTCGAGTTCGATTTTGCGAGCATCGGAAGTCAGTATATCAATGGGATGAATAGGTATATGCCCATAAATATTATATGCACAGTTATTATTTTTTATGCAATGCGCATGTATACCAGCCTTTGGAAATATGCCAGCGTCCGCGAGATGAGCAATGTGGCGGCGGGAGTTCTCCTGTCAGGAGTATTGCAGATTATAGTGATGAGTGTTGCCTGGGATGTCAGTATGCCCCGGAGCTATTTCGTCATCTATACATTGTTTTTGGGATTGTCAGAGTTTTGTATTCGTTTTGGCTATCGATTATTCCGGTTTGTCAGAAACGAATATAAAAGCCGGGACAGCAGTATTGCAAATGTGATGGTTATCGGAGCCGGGGATGCCGGAGCGGCCATCATCAAAGAGATTAGGTTAAGCAAATATGTAAATCAAAAAGTTTGCTGTGTTATCGACGATAACCCGGCAAAATATAAACACTTTATCGAGGGCTGCCAAATTGTAGGAGACAGAAATACTATAAAGAAAAATGTTGAGAAATTTGGCATTCAAAAAATTATTATTGCAATTCCGACAGCCACCAGAAAGATTACCAGAGAACTGGTGGAAATATGCCAGGAGACAGATTGCGAGATTCGGATTCTCCCAGGTACTTATCAGCTTATCAATGGTGAAGTCAGTGCTTCCCAACTTAGAGAAGTTCAAATTGAAGACTTGTTAGGACGTGACCAGATTAATGTAAACAATGAAGAAGTATTTCGTCTGATTAAAGGAAGAACCATCATGGTAACCGGCGGAGGTGGATCAATCGGAAGTGAGTTGTGCCGCCAGATAGCCGCTAATGAGCCTGGAATGTTGATTGTCTTTGATATATACGAAAACAATGCTTATGAGATTCAACAGGAGCTGAAAAGGAAATATCCTTCTCTGAATATGCTTACGTTGATTGGATCTGTGCGAAATACAAACCGTATCAACAGTGTGATGATGAAATATCGTCCGGATGTTGTATTCCACGCCGCGGCACATAAACATGTGCCTCTTATGGAAGACAGTCCGAATGAAGCCATCAAAAATAATGTGATGGGAACTTACAAAACAGCCCGTGCGGCCGTCCGTGCCGACGTGAAAAAGTTTGTTTTGATTTCCACCGACAAGGCGGTGAATCCAACGAATGTCATGGGTGCGACCAAGCGTATTTGCGAGATGATTGTTCAGATGATGGACAGAGAAAACGGCAGGACAGATTTTGTGGCAGTTCGTTTCGGCAACGTATTGGGAAGCAACGGCAGTGTCATCCCTCTTTTTAAGAAACAAATTGCCGAGGGCGGCCCAGTCACCGTCACGGATAAAAACATTATCCGGTACTTTATGACGATTCCGGAAGCAGTTTCCCTGGTTCTTCAGGCGGCGCATTATGCAAAGGGCGGCGAGATTTTTGTTTTGGATATGGGCAACCCGGTACGCATTGATGACATGGCACGGAATCTGATAAGGCTTTCCGGCTTCAAACCGGATGTGGATATCAAAATAGAATATACCGGTCTTCGTCCGGGAGAAAAGTTATATGAAGAACTGTTGATGGACGAAGAAGGGCTTTCCAATACAGAAAATAAATTAATCTACATAGGACATCCGATAGATATGGATGATAAGTGGTTCCGCAATAAGCTCAAAGAATTGGACGAAGCCACCCGAAAAGAAACGCATCGCACACGAGAGTTGATTGCAGAAATTGTCCCGACTTACCACTATAATGGACAAGAAGAAAATAACCTTGGACCCAGAGTCGTAAATGGAAAATAAACCTCACGCAGCAAAGGCCATGCTTAGCCATGAGCCTTTCGCTATGTGTACAATATTTATTGTTGTTTGTAAATTTTTTAGACAATAATGCATACAAAAAAATACAAAACAAATCACAATATCAACACGCTTCGACAAAATAATATGTTATAATGAACTTTGTGGTCTTTCCGTGCTTGCATGGAAAGGCATAAGGCGAGTGTTATAATGAGATGTCATGTGCCCTCTCGTGCTTGCATGGGAAGGCATAAGGCGAATGTCAGACAACGAGGCGTAAGATAACGTTTTGCCTCAAACCGACAATCAAGTGGACGTTGTGATAAACATCGCTGAAGAAGATTGCTGGAAGATACGACAACGCCAGATTAATCATTTAGTGATAGTTTTAGGAATAGGGTTTATTGATAAAGAAATAATAGGGACAACCGGGAGAAACATTGATTTAACAAGGAGTTTGGCGGCTTGAGTTGAATCCTACTATGAGATTTTTACAAATTTGGGAAAGAAGCCGCAAAAGCCAGAAAAGATTAGTTGGACTTTTGAATATTCTTTGAACTCCAAATAGGAGTAAAAATCTGATAAGGAGATTTAACTTGAGCCTGAGTCTGTACTCACCCATTGGGAGCAGATGCAGGCTTTTGTCGTGGTAGATAGAGAGGAGTGGTTTGGTGTGGAAAAGGATTTTTTGATTATTGGAGTCGGTTCTCTGGGAAAAATTGCAAAAGAAATGGGAACCTTTCAAGAGATTGATTTTTTAGATGGTATTAGTGATTTAGCGATTGGTAAGTTTTTGAATAAATACCACCGTATAAGACGGATGACGAGTAGTGCAAAAGTATCAGTCAGATTTCGGTACAGAACCAACTTTCTTTTAAAACTATT
>JAUNJG010000140.1 GCA_030533385.1 Eubacteriales bacterium
GATTGCCGTGGAAAATTTGATTGGTAAAAGCATCGACTACATATTGTTTCATAATGATAATTCCTCATAATGTGTGTAATTTTAAAAGTGATTTATTCAGAAAATCGGCACATGGATACTTCCGCAAGTCTCCTGTCCTTCACTTCTCTGAGCGAATAAGCCGTATGTCTGTTCGGACATTCTTCGTCTGCCGGAGAGCATATGACCGTTTTTAAAAACCGCCTGATCGATGGAGAGCGACTGGAAATTGTATTGCAGGTTGTTATTGATATGCCGACACATCTTAGTATAGCAAAGCTGACATGGGAAAGAAAGAGGCTATGTGCGCATTATAAATACATTGACATTTACCATTTATTATTGATTTGGAGCCGTTGGACTTTTGCATGCTTCCTTAAATTCCATCATTAATTGTTTAAACTCACCATCTTTCATTCTGACATACATTTGTCTCATATATTCTTTTTGAAACAGCAACACTCTACGAACAGAAACTCTACATACACAAAACACTGCAATTCTATGCTTAATTCTAATTTTTTTGTCTTTTTCTTCCTTAAATGTCATTCTTAAAAACAATAGTTCATATTTCGCATATAATTCCAACGCATATTCTAATGGTACTATCAGTATCAAATACACAATCGGTATCATAAAACTTACTAATGTATTTATTACGTCCAATTCTTTATATTCAATTATTCCAATCTTTATTGTCTCATACAAAATCCAAAATCCACACATAGCTAATCCAAAATCTAACAATTTGTGAACATTCTTGTATTCATCTTTTCTTTCTGCAATTACATTCATCACTGTAATGATTGTAATAATTGGAATGATGGCAAGTTCAATCCATATACTAAAAGTAAAAGTACTCATAAAAAACTCTAATATCATAGTAAGTTTTAAATTGTCTTTGAGCACTTTTTGTATATATTTCTCATCAGCTTCGCTCGAAACAGCATTCATACAAAATACAAGTCCAGAAAATAGAAACCATACAATAATGTCCTTAAGATATATATTTTCCCATATGGATGAACGATAAAATATAAACGTGATGACAAGAACGTATAATAAAATTATTTCCCATAATAATCTTAATTTCTTATCAAAAAATAGTACAATTACCTTCCAAAAGCTCTTTCTTATTTCCTTATGACATAATATAAATAGCAAGAAAACTGCTCCCCATATTAATGTAGCCTATTCTCTTGTTGATAAAATTGACATAGAATACACCACCTTCTACCTATCACTCTTTCCACCACTCCGCCCAACAAATAGAGCCAAAGTAGAGCCATTTGATAAAACAAACGCCGGAAACCCGCATAAATACAGGCTTTCGGCATTTTAGTCCATTACTCAAACTCTATCGTTCCCGGCGGTTTACTGGTCAAATCGTAAAATACTCTGTTCACGCCTTTTACTTCGTTGATAATTCTGCTCATTACTTTCTGCAGGACTTCCCATGGGATTTCTGCTGCCTCGGCGGTCATAAAGTCGATAGTGTTGACGGCACGGAGAGCAACGGCGTAGTCGTAGGTTCGCTCGTCTCCCATGACGCCGACGGAGCGCATATTGGTGAGGGCTGCGAAGTATTGGTTCGGTTTCCAGGACGGGGCTTTGCCGTTCTGTTTCTCGTATTCTGCGGCAGCCTTATCCACTTCTTCGCGGTAGATGTAGTCTGCATCCTGAACAATGGCTACTTTCTCGGCCGTAACCTCACCGATGATGCGGATTCCCAGTCCAGGTCCCGGGAACGGCTGGCGGAATACAAGGTATTCCGGAATACCCAGTTCCAGACCGACTTTTCGCACCTCGTCTTTGAACAAATCCCGAAGTGGCTCTATAATTTCTTTGAAATCCACATAGTCCGGCAGACCTCCCACGTTATGGTGGGATTTGATAACAGCGGACTCTCCGCCAAGGCCGCTTTCTACTACGTCAGGGTAGATGGTTCCCTGTACAAGGAAATCAACTGCCCCGATTTTCTTCGCTTCTTCTTCGAATACACGGATAAATTCTTCGCCAATGATTTTACGTTTTGCTTCCGGTTCTTCCACACCTGCCAGTTTGTTATAATACCGTTCCTGGGCATTGACGCGGATAAAATTCAAATCGTATGGGCCTTCCGGGCCGAAGACAGCTTCCACCTCGTCTCCTTCGTCCTTTCGAAGCAGACCGTGGTCTACAAATACACAGGTAAGCTGTTTGCCAACTGCTTTGGATAAAAGCACCGCTGCCACAGAGGAATCCACACCACCGGACAAAGCGCACAGTACCTTGCCGTCACCCACCTTTTCCCGGATGGCTTCTATGGAATTTTGTACGAAAGAGTCCATCTTCCAGTCTCCTGTACAGTGACATACGTTGTAAACATAGTTGCTGAGCATTTCCTTTCCGCGGACGGTATGTAATACCTCCGGATGAAACTGGATTGCGTAGAGATTCTTCTCTTTATTTTCTGCCGCTGCCACAGGACAATCCTTCGTGTGGGCAGTGATGGAAAATCCCGGGGCGGCCTTGGAAATGTAATCAAAATGACTCATCCAGCACACCGTCGTCGGCTCCACATCCTGAAACAGCAACGATTTTGTATCAAGGAATACCTCTGTTTTTCCGTATTCGCGGACGTCTGCTTTTTCTACTTTTCCGCCTAAAATGTGCATCATAAGCTGTGCGCCGTAGCAAAGTCCCAGAACCGGGATGCCCAGTTCAAACAGCTCTTTTGTATAAGTTGGTGAATCTGCCTCGTAGCAGCTATTCGGGCCACCTGTCAAAATGATTCCCTTTGGATTCATTTTTTTAATGGTTTCGATATCTGTTTTGTAAGAATAAATTTCACAGTAAACATTACATTCTCGGACTCTGCGGGCCACAAGCTGGTTGTACTGTCC
>JAUNJG010000054.1 GCA_030533385.1 Eubacteriales bacterium
GTATACAGGTAAATCCACGTTGCTACAAATGTGAGGTCACTTCATATTGTCCTACTGAACCTTTTCCCTTATACAATGTGAAATACTCCGGGCTGTCCGCCTTACACATCTCCCATGCAGATGCAAACGCCGCTATAATACTGTCCGGCAAAGGCCCAGCCTGTACGGATGCAAGGTTCTGCTTCAGATGGTTCAGCTTTGATGCCCCAATAATGACCGCATCTCCACGGTCCGCATCCAGCATGGAGTGATAAGCAAGCCAGCGGTAAACAGCTTCGATCATAGTGATCTGCTCTTTTTCGCAGGCAGACTTTATAAGCTCCACCGCATCAAAGTAGCTCTTTTTCCAGTAACGCTTCTGGTAATTCGGCCTATGCGTAAACCGTCCGTCTGTAGGGGCATCTTCAAATTTTCCGTACCGTCCTGTAAGCAGACCACCGGCAAGGGGATTAAAGGCGTAAAAACGCATCCCGAAGTGATTCAAGCAGTCGTTTAACTCAACCTCTGCTTTTCTTGTCAATGGATTATAAATTCCTTCATACACCGTTGGACGTACCCAGCCATGCTTGTCGCAGATGTGCCAAACGTCAGTCACCATCCATGCAGGGAAGTTGGAAAGGCCAAGTTCCTTGAATTTCCCTTCTTCATACAGGCTGTTACAGGCCCCAAGTACATCCTCTACAGGCGTTGCAGGATCAGGAAAATGGAGATAGAAGGTATCCACGGATGGCACGCAAAGCCTTTGCAGCGATTCATTCAGCTGTGTGTATGCCGCCTCTCCGTCCAGCTTGCCCGTGATCCGGGGATTCACCTTGGTGGATATCTTATACGGGCGGTCCAGCTTTGGCAGGGCTTCCCCCAGCAGCCTCTCGCAGTTTCCTTCATTATAGACATAAGCTGTATCAAGCTCCTTATATCCGGCGTCTAAGAATGTGCGGGTAAACTCTTCTACATCCGGAGAGAAAACGGACTCCCCAAATGTCATTGTTCCAAGTACGAATTTCATTCCTTTCACCTCCCTGTTTCGTCAGGCGGTATCAAATGCACCACCTCTTGTTAAGCACTTTTGCTCTACATTAGTTTCATAATCTCTTTTATTTTTGTATCATGGGAATGCACTAGACGATAGATTTCTTCGCCATGCAGCTGATGCCCGTATTCCATAAGTCCGCAGTATCTTTCTTTGAATTCTGATTCCGTCAGCGGATTCTCAGGTTCTCCCTTTGGAAAATCCACACGCTCTGTAAGAACCGTCCCGTCTGTTTTCCTGAGACTTACAACCGCTGCCTGGATATCGGGAAAGGCTTCACTCAATGCCTCATCCGCTTCCACATGGATTCTTTTCGTCAGCGAGAGAATGCTATCATCCCTGACTTTCTCCTCGCTAAACTCCTGCAGTCCCGCCTTCCCATAGATCAGCCCAACCGCAGTCGCATATGGGATGCTCATCTTTGCAGAATAGGAGCCTGGAATTTCTGTATGCTCATGCCCCGCCACTGCAAGGGAATATGTTTTAATATCAATACGATCCACTTCACTAGCATTCACCTGATCTCTCAAATGGATTGCCGCCTCGACGGAAGGATGTGTGTATCGGCAGCTTGCATAAGGCTTCGTATAGGTTTTCATAATGGCATAGGTCCCATGAAGGAGCAGCGGTTTTAGTTCCACTTCTTCCTTGCCTGTCATCATCTTAAAAAAGCCCCGACCGCCAAGAGGATCATAATGCCCTTTGAAACCGGCCTTCGCCATCTGAAGGCTGGTCAGCGCCAGCAATGCCGTTTTAGCCACGTTATATGGCTTCAGTTCTGACCCGTCATCCAGCACCTTCAACATGCCGCTGGCAGAAACGCAGGCGGCCGCAAATGCCTGAAAGCGTTCTTCTTCTGTAAATCCAAGCAGATAGCTTGCAGCTATCGTTGCCCCCAAGACGCCACAAGTGCCGGTCGCATGATATCCCATCGCTTTATGCCCCGGCTGGATAGAGACAGCCATAGTGTAAGAGGTTTCATATCCTATGACTGCGGCCTTCAAAACATCCTCCACATTCAAGTCGTATCGCTCAGCCAATGGCAGAAGCAGCGAGAAAATCGGTGATCCAAGATGGATGATGCCGGAATTGGTGCCATCGTCGAAATCCAGGGCGTGGCTGTTCAAGCCATTCAGGAACACCGTCTCTTTCAACGCCAGACGCTTTCCCATGCCAATTGCTGTAAAGCTGCCTTCTTCCGGAAGGGCAAACGCAATGTATTTCTCTAATTTGGCTCTTTGGAAAGCCGCACCTGCAGCACATACCGCGAGGTAATCCAGTAAAGATTGCTTGGCTCTCTCCATAACTTCCTCCGGAATATCTTTATTTCTAAGCGCCTCTATCGCCTTCAGATAAAACCTACTCTGATTCATTTATTATCACCTTCCTTGTTAAGCGTGTAAATTGCTAAATAATATGTCATGTTTGATGCTGCAATACCCTAAATTCCTTTTGGACACAATACCCGATAGAAACAGCTATGATGTACATAAAAAAGAAACACCGATCATACAAAGGAATTTCAAAAAAAGAGTACATAATATAGAACAGTTGAATAAACAGCGAGAAAACGAATGACGTTTTTCCTATGTCATTCAATTCGGATTTCGCAACTGCCGTATATAACCGAATTGTTTTTATTAAACATATAATCATCGGCAGATAAATGCATATAAATCCAACTATTCCTGTTTCACAAAGAACCTGTACGTAATCATTATTTACATAATGTGCTGCGCTATAATTATATAAACTTGTCGTTAGTCGATTAAACCCCTTCCAGCCAATACCTAATATTGGGGCAGACTCGAATTGCAGCAATGCATATCCTAATAACGTAGAACGACCAGAAGTAATATCTTGTCCATATAATAAACCATTAATCGAATCCGCAATACGCGTAATAGTATTTATTTCTGGAAACAATTCAGCGGTCAAAGGAAGGATTCGCATTAGCACCAGCGTGATCAATACTAAAAAAAAGAATTTTTGGATCTTTTTTGATGCTCTACCAGAAAGAATATAAATAATCACGATTGCAGCTACCGCACATAATAATATAGACCGCTTTCCTACGAGCAACAGGGCCAAAAACGATACGATAAAAATAACAATATTCATTGTGTTAATTTTTTTATATCGTCGAATAAAATGAATCGAAAATAGCAGTCCTATACAATATGCGAGATATCCCGCCGTATTTCCCGAAACGGCATTACATCCATTCAAATAGTTTTCATATCTCATGGTTCTTAAATACTGCTGATACATGCCTTCCGGATACCACGCACGGGCGAATTCATCAAAAAAGCCTTTGTCTATGAATTGGATAAAAACACACAGAGCATTCACTATCGCTACAAATATTATAGCCTTGTAGAGTCCTCTCAGGTCACTTGTTCTATACTCTAAAAGAACAATGAATCCTATCCCAAGGGCAAACAAAGCTGCATCCAGCCATAGCGGGGAACTATATAAAAAAGGCACCAGGCTAATAAGCCATAAAAGCTTCTTCGGCTCAATATATTTGCATTTTAAACGCGAGCCAAGCAAAGCAATCGCAAGACATCCTCCATATAGCACTAAACTTAATGTCACTTTTCCCGACAAATCACCATTTCTTGCGATGACCAAATAGAAACTCGCAATGCCAAAGCCTATAAGAGCACTATTGCTTATTGATAGTCGTTGATTATTTCTTAACATTCTTGACTCCTTTAAGCATCAATTGCTTAAGATCAAAAAAGAGCGTATTGCAATATCTTTTTATAACATACGAGTAGCCTTTTGATTGCAACAAATCAAAAAATTGCTTTCTGTCTGATCGACTGACAGGTGATTTGAGAATGCACTCATTTCCCTTCACAATATCCATCACGTCAACAGGATGAAGTTCAAGATACTTTTCTGCTTTGCCAAGGATCTCTTCTCCCTGTTTTGTATGTACTAAAACTGCAGATGTTCCCCGGTCATTATCCAGCTCATTGTATTTTTTTTGAGCACCCCAAAAGTCACCTAAAGTTATGTCGCTGCATCTGTCAACGCCCTTGAAATGGCAGTGATAGCAACTTGGTCGCAAAGAAACATTTTCCTTCAAGTAAAGAAGCATATAAGAATCGTGGTATCTGTCCCGAATATACGTCTTACCATTTTCAAATGTTATCTTCGTGCTGAACCTGTGCCATCCATACGTCTTATTCTTAAAATGGACTATCTTTACCTTGGATGCGTATTTCTTTTCAAGATATTCCAGATATTTTCTGTACACTATGGGCGATATAACACCCCTGCAAATAAAGTCACAAAGGATTAAATTGTTCGGTTTTCCCTTCAGAAACTTAACAAGAGCCTCTGTTTGACATGGTGTGCCGCAAAACAAAACTGTTCGGCCAGTAGATAAAGCTTTCTTTGCCTCAATATAGATACCCTTAGTTTTACTCTGCACATACTTCGATTGCCGTAATTTAGAAATCCCATCCGGATGATCTGTAGCGATGTGACTCACCTGATGATCCTCATTATATTGAGCACCTAACACAACTCCATTCTGCTGAATTACAGTTTCGGCAATTGCAGTAAACACACCACCGGAAGTGCTTTGTATGCGAATAGAGTCATCCTTGTTCCATGCAGCATAGGCCGACCTAAATTCATTTTTTTCTTCATTCGCACATTCTATAGGACAAACTTCGTTGCATGCTCCGCAGTTTATACATTTATCATGATTGACACATGGATATTGAAAACCTTCTTCATCACAAATCATACTGATGCATTGTTTAGGGCATCGATCAGCGCATGCTGTACATCCACAACACATCTCTCTGTCAACTATATTTATCATTTCCAGTCTACCCCTTCTCTAATAACCTTAGCAGGTATTCCAACCGCTAAAGTATGCGCCGGTATGTCGTGAGTAACAACTGAACCGGCACCTATAATTGCGCCGTCACCTATTTTTACGCCTTTCAAAATAGTTACATTCGCAGCTATCAATACATGCTCTCCTATCGTGATTGGCGCACTGTTATCTGGTGAATCAATCTTCCCATCAGCCGAAGTAAAAAAGAGAGCATGACCATCGTAATCCTGAATTAGAACTCCGTGTGAGATAGCCACATCTGGCCCAATTTGAACTCTATTCCTGCACCTTACTGTCACGTTTGAATTGAAAAAGCCACCATTAAGAATCATCTCTCCCCCGGCAAATACTACGATATCAGCTCCATAATATATATTAAAACGCTTATTGACAATTATTTTCCCGTTGCTGTCAATCTTGATAATAGATGACCTCCCTGTCCTGTTTCTTGTTTTTTCATTACTATTAACAAGCAGATTTCCATTTAGCTGAAGCTCGCCGTTGTTTCGAATAATGCATTTGCCAAAAGGTATAATCAAAGCGTTATTGTTGCGTTTAATTCCTTTTTCTAAGAAATTCTTCTTCAATAAAAGCATTATATTTAAACACTTTATATTCACGCTAAATCCTCTCCCTTCGAATCTCTAATCTTTCCCTATATCTATAGTTTGGTAAAATCACACGTGTCCGGATTATGTCTAAACCGCTTGTTCTGATTCAAACCGTCAATAAGTGCCATTTCTGATTCTTCAAGTTCAAAATTCAAAATTGAAAGATTCTCAAGCATATGCTTTTTTTTAGATGCTTTTGGTATCACAATATATCCGTGCTGAAGATCCCACCTTAATATAATCTGTACACTTGTTTTGCCATATTTAATCGCCAAGTTCTTAATGATATCATTCTCAACTAACTCTGGTGCCATTCTTGCAAGTGGAGAATACGCCATCATATTGATATTATTTGTATTACAAAACTGAGCGAGCGGTTCTTGGGAAAGGAGTGGGTGAATTTCCACTTCATTTACAGCAGGAACAATCTCAGCAATGTCCAGCAACGCATTTAAGTGATGTTCATGACAATTACAAACGCCGATGGATCTCGCTAATCCTTCTCTCTGAAGATCTTCCATTGCTTTCCATGTTTTAAGATAATATGGGGGATATGGCCAATGCATAAGATATAAGTCCACATAAGAAAGATTCATACGTTTAAGGCTTGACAATAAAGCGCCCCTGACATCTCCGGTCTCCTGCTGCCGGTTGCTGATTTTTGTTATCACAAAGACATCTTTCCGTTTCAAGCGTCCAAGCTTCAAAGCAAGCCCAAGTTCCCGTTCATTGTGATACGCTCTGGACGTATCAAACATAGAAATTCCTACTTTTTCAGCAGCTATGACTGCCTTTATAAGTCCAATTCCCCTCATTGGGAAAGTTCCCAATCCTATGGCTGGAATCTGAACCGAATCATTTAAAGAAATTTTGGGTATTTCCATCATTGCTCTCCCTCACCTTTATTAAAATTTATGAATGTAGCGTTTTAGCAAGCTAAAAACATATTTCCTCATTTTAGGAAAATCATTTAATGGCAAATAGCCAATTAAATAGATCAGATTAACTACAACAAAAACAGTCAACCCCTTGCATATCATCCCTGTTACTCCACCCAACACTATCAGGTTGCAGAGAAAATATGAAAGTGAACAAGCCACAAAAGCGATACCTGATATATAAATAATTTTTTTAACATATTCTTTCGCACTGCGATGAAATAAACATTTGAATATATTATGTAGCATCCAAGGCATCCCAACAAATAAATAGCTGATTATAGTCGAAAGAATCACACCGTACAGTCCCAAGGTTTGAACCGTTAATAAGTTCAAAGAAAGATTAACGGCGGTAACGGTAAGTGGTCTAAATCTATCCTCGTGCCAGATTCCACCGGCATCTTTATATGTCGCCCAAATCATCGGTATTTCATATATATAGAAATAGATACTGAACATAATAGCATAAGAGTTGTCGAGCATATTTTCTTCATGAACCCAAAGAAGCATAAACGGCTGAAAAAGGACTAGAAGCATCGCGGTCATCAAGCCAATTACCCAAAGCATAATCATAGAAAACAAGTTAAAATCAACATAATTTTTTTCAGCCGTTTCTACAACCAAACTATTGCCTATACCAGCTTGACATGATTGAAATATAATAGTTACAAAACCAAACAGGGCTGTTAATATATAAAAGTAATTATTATATTTTGCCAGAAGTGTCAGACCCAGAAAAGCTGATATAACCACAGTATCGGCTGAATTTGTTACCGTTCCTCCAAGTTTTGCTGTAAACAAATCACGGATCCGATGATTGATTTCTTTTGTTTCATCAGTTGGCAATCTCCCTGACGCTTTATAATTTGGATACATCTTATTTGTAACAAAAAGCACAATCACATTTGATAATATCTGCCCTAAAAGAGCGCACACTAAAAACAGGTAATAATTTTCAAATATGGCCAATGCAGAGCCCTGCAGCAAATACTGCACCACATAAACAGCCATTTGAATTTTAGTATAAGTATCATTTCTCTGATGTGCTGTCAGCAAACTGTTCTTATACGAAAAGAGCCAATATGATGATACGGTCGTTGCCAGCGTAAGTAAATAAATTGCATAGAGATTAATTTCCTGGGGCACATCGCCTTCAATCAATTTAGGCAGTATAGGCAAAATAAGCAACCCTGCCGTAAGAATCAGCAGCCCTATTCCTCTATAATATTTTTTATATATATTTAAAAGTTTATTTATTTTGTCGGTATCATCTTCTGCAATCGGCTTGTACATACTATATATCATTGCATGTCCAACCCCCATTTCTGCCACATTTAAGACGTGCAAAATGGACGTAAACAAGCCATTCAAGCCGACATATTGCATACCAAGCGAATATATCATAATAGTTCGAATAATAAATGGAACTATTGTTTGAAAAACTCGAAAAACGATTCCGTATATAATATTTCTTGATGCATTCTTACTGCGCTGAATTTTCATTGTTGATAATCCCTTGTAATTACTTTGTTTGACATGCTTCTAAACACTTGAGAAGGTAGTTTCTTTCCTTTTGACGTTCGATTTCAATAATATCATTTGCATATGAAAAGTCACACTGCAATGCGTGTTCAATTGTTTTTGGATTTAAGCGTTCACTCAATCCAAAAAGCGAAAGAAGATTTTCAATCCGCGAAAGCATACGATTGCCAAATGTTTCCTTCTGATGTCTGCTAAATACATAAAATGGAATGTTGAAATTGATAGAAAATGCAGCCACATGAAATGAGTCCGTGCAGACTAAGGCAGCGTTGTCGATCATTTGCAAAAGCCCATCCGGTTGCATATTCATATATTTTGTCTCGTTTTTATTCAAAACATCAATCACTAACAGCTTATTCTCATTTGCTATCTTATTTATTATGCCTCTCCTATCATCAGAAATGTCACCTAGAAAATACAGAAGCATATAAGGTTGGTTCGGGACAGAAATATCCTCATAAATTTTCTTCCACTCATCTCGATTCAACATCATTGTAGGATCAATAAGGACTTGGGCATCTTTACCTGTCAACTTCTTAACAATTTCAGCGCCTTCAGCTTCCCGGCAGGAAAGGAACCTGAATTCACTGAGCCATTCGCTATATTCTTTAACAAATTTTTCCGGAATAGCAGACACACCAAAGCTCGGAGAAATGCTAAAGCGTTTATTGGCAGGCGCAAACCTTAAAAAATAATTGTACTTTTCATTTACTCTAATTTCCGGATTCCAAACCTGATCGCTGCCCGTAAAAAATCCGATAAATTCTTCCGAAACAGAATCAGGGATTCTCATTTCCCTTGAGTATATATAACGAACAGGCGTAGTTCTCTTTACAAATTTCAAAAAAGCTGTTCTTCTTTGGTATTCCGGTTTTCTTATTAACGTATTCCATATGCGAAATATATTTTGTGCAACATGCCATGCTCTTGACTTTAAACAAACAAGCGTTACAGAATCAAAGCCTAAATCTTGCATTAATTTATGTATAGCGTAATTTTGTAATCTGTTTCCATAATTATAAAGACCATACAACGTAACAATCCCTATTTTCTTATCCACAATCCACCCTCCACAACTAATAAGCAGAATATCCCATCACCGTATTCATCTCAAACCGGTCTTTTCATTATTAAATTCCATACGGTTTAAACTTTATAATATCATGTCGTATCAAATCTTTTCCTTCTTTAGTAACTGCCTTTACTCGGTTCTCAGCAAGATGGTGTTTTTTCTTCAATTCTTCCATTGTATCAGCCTCAACAGAAAAATATGCCACACGATTCCCACTACTTTCTATTGTATCAAACACGCTACCATTCGCCTTAAATTGATCATAATGCGCAATTACCCCATCCGATAGCAATTCGTCAAAACCTTCCAAATGATCGAGCGTTCCAGGGTAACAATATAAAAACTCATCTATGATAAATTTCTTCAGATGGTGTCCGTTATAGTGTGGTTTTTCACCTAATGTTAAATCAAGTACAGCTTTAACCACATCAAAGCCCGTCACATGCGGCATGAGACGATACTTAATCCCACCTCCAGTCCTTGCACAAAATTCAATGACCCTTACATCGTTTCCATTCACTTTCATCTGTACAAGCATTGGTGTATCTTTGAGACAAAATGCATCCGCTATCTTCTGTCCAACGTCAGCAATTTTACTGTTCAGCATTTCTGATAAAGGTGCTGGATATCTCCCACGGCAAATAATAAATCCGTTTCCCTCCGGTATCTTATCAAGAATACGACAACACATCATTTTTGCCTGACCATTCTCAATATAATAATCCACGCTCAATTCTTCACCTGATACATACTCCTCAACAATAGCCGTATTTGTTCGGCTATAGGTTACTGCATCTTTAAACGCAGAAAATAATTCCTTTTCATTCGTTACCTTTTTTACACCTTTGGAACTATAGCAATCCACCGGTTTCACTATCAATGGCCATTTCAGTCCAGATATATCGTCGATTGCCATTTTATCTGCGACGATATATTTCGCCGTAGGAATACCGTTCTCCATAAAAATACGCTTCATGTATTCCTTACTCGACACATTTTTTGCTGTTTGATAATCTATGTAACAAGGAAGTCCCAATTCTTCTGACAGCTGTGCAGCTACCAAAAGCATCTGGTCTGCGCAGACCGACAGAATAAAATCAACATTTTCCTTAACCGCAACATTCCTGATTCCATCAATGTCAAGAGTGGAAACTTTATAAAAAATATCTGCATATTTTACAGCGGGTGCATTGGGATTTATATCTGCTAGGATTGAGATTATCCCTCGATTCTTTAATTCTTTTACCATTTGCAGTTGTGACATTCCACCACATAGTACTATTGCTTTCATTTTTTAACTCTCCATAATGATATCAATTCCAGTGACAACCAAAAGTCTCATCATTCTACTCCTTATTTCCTACTATTAATACATTTCTCTAAATAATAAAGATAATAAAAGGTCGTTACCATATCATTTTTAAGTAACCACTTCTTTAGCCTTGCACTCTTTGACAGTCTGCTATTAGGCATGGTATCAATAACCACCGAAAAAGGCTCTGTGTGTAAAAAGACAAGTGCTTCCTTTCTGCGTTTATTTTTCTGTGGATTGTCTTTATGATAAAATTGCAGTATAAGCACATCACTTATAATCCCAAAAATGAAACGCTCACATTCATCATATATGCTCTGCGAATTTTCTTTTCCCGATATAACTGATAATTCTGCATCCATTCTTTTTGCCATCGGAAGCAATATATCTGCTAACATTTGTCTTTGAACAACCATCTTCGCAGAATAGCTGTGACAGACACTTTCATCATTCATTCTGTAGTGATAAAGAGTATTTCCTATATAGTATAGCTTCTTGGCTTTCTCAAAGCACAATGCGATAAATATCTTATCCTCACTCTTTGCGACACCGGCCGGAAACTCCAACTCATTATCAAGCAAAAACAGCCTGCTATACACCTTATCCCATGAATAATATATTGGTTCTAACCGTTTCTTTTTTGCATTGGGTACCTGCATCACTCTATGATAAAAAAATCTTTTTGTCTCATAGTCTCCGAAGTCATACAACGTTCCGGTTTTTAATCCATAATCCATATCAACGCTTGAATCTGCCGAATCTCTACTGGCTCGAAACATCAGCATATCGCAGTTTTGATTGCATAAATGATAGTGTATCGTTTTTAAAGCATCCTTTTCCATCCAGTCATCTGCATCTACAAAAGAAATCCACTTACCCCTCGCAGCCTTGACCCCGACATTTCGCGCAATCGATACACCTTGGTTTTCTTTATGTATTACTCGAATACGTTCATCTTTTGCTGCCGCATCGTCATATGCTAACGAATACGTCTTTTCACTGCCATCATCTACAATAATCACTTCATAGTCAGAAAATGATTGCCCAATCAAACTGTTGATGCATTCTGTAAAATATTGTACATTAACATTGAAGGCTGGTATTACAATACTAAAGTATGGGGATCGGTTTCCATTTTCTTTATTATCCAGCTTCATACAATCCCCCTCTCGACAGTATCTAACATGATTTCTAGCATTATATCTTCTACCACATTTTACCTTTACATGGTTTTTTCTTGCGCAGCAATTATTTCATGCCTTGGCCTTGTTTCTAATAGATTTTTTCCATCAAATCGTATTCTATCCGAATTTGTCCTCATCTCGCTTTTTATGAACAGCGTCTTTATGGTCTTTATTACCATGCGCACATCCAACAAAAAGCTCACATGTTCAATGTAATAAATGTCATTTTCAAACTGTGCATTCCATGTCCATGACGATGATGTCAGTTTATCATCGCCATGAATTTTTAAGCAAACAAGTCCTGGCCGCATAGAGTGGCGATACTTATGACGTTCGCTATATAGCGGCAGATATTCCTTCATCAGCGGCCGTGGTCCGATAATCGACATATCGCCCACAAAGATGTTAAACAATCCAGCCAATTCATCCAGCGAAGTCCGACGCAGTATTCTTCCAAAGGGAGTGATTCGTTTGCTTGGATGGAGAAGGTTTCCCTCATCGTCACGGGCGCTGTTCATAGATCTAAATTTGTATAGACCAAACATTTTGCCGTCTTTTCCCGGCCTCTGATCAATGTAGAAAATCGGTCTCCCATGAAAAATAAGCTCCAATATGCAGAGAATCAAAAGCACTGGACTAAGCACTACAATTGCCGTTCCACTCAGTAGGATATCAAGCAGCCTCTTGATATACATTGAATAGATTGTTTTTCTAGGGTGGGGAATTTCTGTGTGGATCACAGAATCGTCATAAGCATCGTTTGTCATAATTCTTCCTTTCTCATTCCTGACTCTCCATATATGCTTGATAAAAATCTTTAGCATCGAAATTTCTCAGACCCTTATGTTCAAAGAACTGTCTTACTTTTTCTCTTGAAAGCGTTGGGCCACACATCACCTGCTCATAATCAATAGCTGGGTGTGAATTAATCTCACACAGTTTCATTCCTTTTTCCGTTATGATGATATCCAACCCCATGTAGTCCAATGATGACAGTTGCTGACAAATTTTATCAATCTGAGTTCTTACATAGTTCCAATTCGGAAGACCGTGAGTTTTCCATTCGACATTAGTATCAGGGTGTTTATCCAGCATCCATACACCATCGGGTGTATACCTTTTGTAACGAATACAAAAGTCTTTATACTTGCCGGTTTCAAAATCAAACCCAACACCAACACCACCAGAAGAAAGATTGCTTGCGCCGCCGTTTACTGAAGTTCCAAAGCGCGCATAAGAAACTGCACATGACCAGGTACGCGCCGCATACTTATCATCAGATGGGTCTTTGCACATGATTACTCGAAGCGTACATTCACTATCCGGCCAGACATTAGCCAGGTCATGGTGCTGATGCGCATACTCGGTAATAATATAGTTTCGCATGGTATCCCGGATTTCTTCAAATCTTGTCTTGTCGATTGCTTTGTTATTCTCGTAAATCGTATCGTCCCGGAGTTCAAGTTTGATAAATCCAAGACCGCCGGACGTGCCGGAATTTGGCTTCATCGCCAAAACTTTCTTCTCACACAGCAGTCTCCATAAAAACTCCTCGTTTTTAGGCAAATCCGAGGGGCAATCCATTAGGTAGGTATACCCCCCCCCACATAATTCGTTCTCAACATACACATAATAATCAGGCATTGTTTCTTCACATCCGCCGCTGTTAAGAACATATTTAAGTGTGGTCTTATCCAACCATTTTAAGAAATGGTTGTTCATGGGGTGCAGCATAAAATACTGATAGTCGGGAACATATTCCCTGTAATTGCTTTCAGTTAAGCCGTAAAGTTCAATCCTTCCAGGATAAAATCCCCTCTCCAGTGCCCACTTTTTCTTTTCATCATCTGCGACAGGAAAGGCATTTTCGTCATCCCGAAGTTTTTTTACAAACATCCCTGCCCATCTGTAATCCATTCCAAGATTCCTGACTTTATCAAGCAGTTTATCGTAATTTGTTGCCATTTCTATTCCTCCTCAATCTTTGTTTTTTTCATCGTATAATCCTTCTCACACACATGAAAGCTTCCGCATAATGTACGCCAACGGTGCTTCCTCTGTATTCCGCCAATGCTCTCATGGCCTGCATAGACCTAGGATGAGGATATTCTTTTACCTGCGACTGATATTTCCCCATAGCCCCTTCTTTTTTCAAATAATAATCTGTGATATCTACATAGGTGTTTGGTATGAATGCTTTGTCCGCCGTTGGATAATTCCAACCAGTCTCCGAAAGCGTTTCATACATATATACTTCTTTTACAAACGGAGCCACCAGTGGTCGAACGGCTACCATTACGCTGTTTGCTACTGCTGTATGATCTCCGTGCATATCCCCATAAAAAGGAAAGTAAACTACATCTGGTGCAATCGTCTCTACAATGCTCGAAACTGCGCCATTAAACTTTCTAATTTCTTCTCTTGGCAACTCTACAACCGTGAGATTTAAAAAAAATGTTTCTTTTACTCCAAGAAATTCATGTGCTTTCCTTGCCTCATTTTGCAATTTTTGCTTGTATTTTTCTACCAAAGAAGCTGTCACTTCACACACATAAACCTCATCACCTAAAGCTATATGTTTTGCCATAGTGCCACCAACACCAAGAACTTCATCATCATTGTGTGGGGCAAAGACTAATATTTTCATTCTATGCTCCTATCATCCTATCTGGCCGGATTTCCTTTGACAACAGCACCATCCTCAACATCTTTTACAACGACAGCACCCATCCCTACTTTTGCCTCTGTTCCAATATGTTTTCCGTCACGTATAGTCGCATTTCCTGAAATAAAGGCACGTTCACCTGTCGATGAACTTCCAAACATGATGGTCTCTCCAACAATAAATGTATCCTCTCCAACTATCACATTGTGTGAGATGAATGTGCTATTATCAATTTTAGCCCCTCGTTTTATGATAGTATTGTCGATGGCTCCTCTTCCGATTACAACCAATGCACCTATCTGAACATCATCTTCTATGATGACGCCACCAAACTGTGGCATCGTTATTGCTTTTCCTTCCTCATCTCGGTTTGTAGAAAGCCCATCTGCGCCTATAACAGTGTTCTCCCGTATTACGACATGGTTGCCTATTTGCACTTCCCCTACAATGCGCACACCAGTTCCGATATAGCAATCATTTCCGATAACAACTCCCCCAGCAATATATGCTCCCGGCATTATTTGGCAGTTTTCTCCGATTGCCGCTTGCTCCGAAACATATGCGTCATTAACAATGTTGTATTTTTCAGAAGCAGGATAATAGGTTATATTGTTATCCCGAAAAAACATACAGTAACTTTTTCTCGGGTTTTCACTTCTTAATACAACATGCCTCTCTTCAATTGCATTCGGCACATCAATTCCATCTGGCCAAAATACTAGACAGTTACTACACTTCAGTAATTGCGCTGCGTTATCCACATATTTTCCGGTCACGAACATTACAGCATTGTCTTTTGGATTTTCCAGTGAAGCCGGTCTATATATACTAAAGCTTTTTTCTGTCGCATAGCGACTGACTTCAACTTTGAAATATTCTTTCACGTTTACACCTCTATTTATATTTTTCTATCATTTTTTGAATCTTGCCCAGCATTCCTCAGTAGTCTCTAAGGTTAATTCTCCCATTTGATTTTTAATCACATGTATCTGCTGAACATCACGTTTCTTTTCTAAATACTCATCAAGAGAGCATATATATCTAGCAGGAACTCCTGCATATACCCCCCCCGCACACTTTTATTAACTAGGCTTCCTGCACCAATAATAGTGTTTGGTCCAATAGTGACATTAGGGAGTATAGTAGTATTGCTTCCAATGAATACATTATCTTTGATTTCAATACATCCAACATTCTCCTCAAATGCTTTCTCACCAAGATAATTGTTAAGCATCCTATGAATCAAGTCATGCGTAACAAAGCTGACTTTTGCAGCAACCCATACATTGTTTCCGAACAATATCAATTTAGGATAGAGTGGTATTTTCCGAAACATAACCATACAATTGTCTCCAATCCCATAAAGAATATTATGTTTCTTCAAATACTCCGCTCTTTTCGTGGCCGAAAAAGTCAAATACATACCAATTGTATGTCGTACTCGTTGCCAGTTCATTTTATTCCCTTCCTACAATAAACACATAGTTCGTAGTTGCGCTTCCGCCGATGTTCAGCATCATGGCGTTCTTTGCGTCTTTCACCTGATACGCCCCCGCCTTGCCGCTGACCTGCTTATACAGGTCAAGGAACATCCGAACACCGCTGGCTCCTACCGGATGTCCACAACCGATCAGACCACCGCTGGGGTTAATGGGCTTGTCACCGTCAAAGGCGATGCATCCACTCTCCACTGCTTCATATTCTTTTCCCGGCTCCGTCAGGCCAAACGCAGAGATAGCGGCATATTCCGAGCTGGTGAAGCAATCGTGCGTCTCAAAGCAGTTAATATCCTCCACTGTCATCCCGGCTCGTTTGTAGCAATCATCCACAGCTTGCCTTGTCCAGCGCAGTA
>JAUNJG010000055.1 GCA_030533385.1 Eubacteriales bacterium
ATTTTGTCGAGGAAATGCAAATGCAGGGCTTTACAATGGTGCGCTGCATACAGGGCGCAAAGACCCTTTCCCTGCCTATGCAGATGTTAGGCGCAGACTTGCAGGCACACAAAGTCATATACAACAACAACCCCATTCTGAAATGGTGCTTGACGAACACAGGCATTCAGACAGACCGAAACGGAAATATTGTTCCCATAAAGAACCAATCGCCGAAACAGCGCATTGACGGCACGGCGGCATTGCTTGACTGCTATGTGGGGCTTTATGAGCATTACAATGAATACACAAATGCGATTTAAGGGGGGCTTGTATATGAAGCTGAAAGACAAGAAAATAGAATTATGTCAAAGTCAATATGTGTCTGACGCTATCGGGAACAGGAAAAAGGTGCTTGTCACCGTGGCGACCGTGTGGGCGTATTTCCGGCAGCTTTCCATGAAAGAAATGTACGGCGCGACAACGCAGGTGCAGGAAGAAGTGCTGTTTCAAATCGGCTACCGGGCAGACCTGACAACAAATTATGTTGTGAAATTCCGGGGCGTTGAATATGAAATCTTGCGCATTGATACTTTCGAGGGGTACAAAGAGGACTTGAAGCTGTATTGCAGGGCGAAGTCATAGGGCAAAACGGGCAGAGTAAAACAAAAATATAATATCACGAAAGAAGGATATATTATTGACATTTGATTTTAGATGTGCTATACTATATCCTGTGATTTTATACTTATGGGTTAGGCGGTGGGCGAATGATATACAGCTATAACAGGCTATGGAAATTATTGATTGACAAGCGCATGACAAAAACCGAAATGCGCACAGCGGCAGGTATCAGCACAAATATACTTGCCAAAATGGGCAAAGACGAGCCTGTTTCAATGGAAACGCTTGCAAAGATATGTACCGCCCTGAATTGCGGGCTTGACGATATTGTGGAAATACAGAAAGAGGGTGAGTAAATGGCAGGCAATAGTAATTTGAATGATTCTGCAAGGAATAAGCAGGACGAATTTTATACGCAGCTTTCTTTAGTTGAAAGCGAATTAAAGCATTACAGAGAACATTTCAAGGGCAAAACTGTTCTTTGCAACTGTGACGACCCTTATGAAAGCAACTTTTTCAAATATTTTGCTATGAACTTCAATTCTTTAGGGTTGAAAAAACTGATAACAACCTGTTATGCGACCTCACCCGTTACGGGAAAGGAATTTCAATATTTTGTCGGCAATGGCGGGCAGCTTGCTTTTTTGCCTGTTGAAGGCTCAACACCAATACAAAGCGAAAGACACCCTTATAAGGTCGAGATAACCGAAGTAACGGACGAAAACGGCGACGGGCGTGTTGACCTTGCGGACGTGGAATATTTAATGCGGAACAAGAAAAACACAATGACCCTGCTTGACGGTGACGGCGATTTTCGCAGCCCTGAATGCGTTGAATTGTTGAAACAGGCGGATATAGTTGTTACAAATCCCCCTTTTTCGCTATTTCGTGATTATATCGCACTACTAATAAAATATGAAAAGCAATTTTTAATTATTGGAAATCTTAATGCGGTGAAGTACAAAGAAATATTGCCCCTGTTTATGACAGATAAAGTTTGGCTCGGGTGTAACAGCGGGCATTATTGGTTTAAGGTTCCTGATAGTTATGAAGAAAAACGCACGGATTTTAAGATTGACGAAACCGGGCAGAAATGGCGGCGCATGGGTAATATATGCTGGTATACAAATCTTGATACAGAAAGACGGCATGAAGATATTACCCTTTTTAGAACCTATTCTCCCGAAAAATATCCTAAATATGATAATTACGATGCCATAGAAGTAAGTAAGACAGCGGATATTCCTTGCGATTATACCGGTGTCATAGGTGTGCCAATAACCTTTATGACAAAACACAATCCCGAACAATTTTCTATTGTGGGTGTGCTAAATAGTGGAAGCGCAAATGAATATGATTTTGCGAAAGCTATATTGAACGGAAAACAACTTTATGCAAGGGTGCTTATCCGTAGAAAGCAGAGGGATAACCAATGAAAATAGAATTGCATGAAATCCCCGTGCGCGATGTTGTGGCGGGTTACAAAGACAGCGCAGAAAACGGCGTTGTAGGGTATGACGGCAAGCTGAATATTCGCCCTGCTTTTCAGCGTGAATTTATTTACAAGGATAAACAGCGCAATGAAGTAATACATACCGTTATGCGCAATTTTCCTTTGAATGTTATGTACTGGGTAAAGAGCGATAACGGCAACTTTGAGGTGCTGGACGGTCAACAAAGGACAATCAGCATTTGCCAATATGCAACCGATGAATTTTCCGTTGTAGTGGACGGTATGCCTCGCAAGTTTGGAAATCTGACCCAAACAGAACAAAATCAAATTCTTGACTATCCCCTTATGATTTATATTTGTGAGGGTACGGACAAAGAGAAGCTGGACTGGTTCAAAATAATCAATATTGCGGGCGAACAACTGACCGCGCAGGAATTGCGTAACGCTATCTACACAGGCGAATGGCTGACAGAAGCAAAGAAATATTTTAGCAAGACACAATGCCCCGCTTATCAAATTGCAGGTGATTATTTGAGCGGTTCTGCAATCCGTCAAAACTATCTTGAAACCGCTATCAAATGGATTGCAGCCCGTGACGGTATCGAAATTGAAGATTATATGTCACAGCACCAGCATGACACGAACTGCAATGAAATATGGCTGTATTTCCAGACCGTCATAAACTGGGTAAAGGCAACTTTTCCCAAATATCGCGGCAAGCTGATGAAAGGGCTTGAATGGGGTATCTATTACAACAAATACGGCGCAGGCAACTATGACCCGAAAGCCCTTGAAGCCCGCATTGTTGAATTGCTTGACGATGAGGATATTTCAAAGCAAAATGGCATATATGAATATCTGCTTGACGGTGACGAGCGGCATTTGTCTATTCGTGCATTCACCCCGAAAATGGCGCGCACGGCATACGGGCGACAAAAGGGCATTTGCCCGAAATGTGGCAAACATTTTGAAATTGAAGAAATGCAAGCAGACCATATAACGCCGTGGAGCAAGGGCGGCAAGACGATTGCCGAAAATTGTCAAATGCTTTGCGCTGATTGCAACCGCCGCAAGAGTAATATATAACTCAAAACGCCTACCGTGTAACAGCGGCAGGCGTTTTTCTTTCCCTGTCCTCTGTCGCTTATCGTCCAATATCTTCAAGCCGCATTTAGCAGATTTAAGCGACAAACAAGCGACAAGCGACAAAATGCGGTATTAAAATACAGCATAAAACCACAAGATATTGTGTTTTATCTAAAGAAAAACGCCCATATACAGGATATGGGCGTTTCCAGATATAGTCCTTCTCGTAATATATCTAGACATAGCTTAACACCTCTTTTTCTTCGCATTTGGCACGGGAAACTTTATTTGCTTCCATTGACTGAACCCGACCAATTCTTTTAAGGAATTTTGCATCTCTTCGGAGATACTGAGCATCATTCTGTGAAACGGAAATCTTTTTCTACTTTGATTCTTAAAATCCACCTTGTTTTTCCCCAGTCTTTCTGCCCAGACTTCCAATAGACGGTCTCGATATCGAATTGTCTGCCACGACTGGCTTTTCTCCTTTTAATGGATGATAAAATAGCCTTCCTTCTAGGAAATCATGAAACACACAAAAAATTTACAATATTTTCTTTCTCCACGGTCTTTGGAGATGATGAATTGCCTTAAAATCATAAAAAAATATTGCCTTTTTCTTTCATTTATGTTACTCTTTATCCATTCGCTATGTATACAGCATTACTCTGGAGAGTCTTTATGATCGATAACTGTCCAGCCACCCATAGCTTCCCGGTGCAGGCCTGCCTGCAAAGGACGAGGCGATGCAGTGGGGAGGACAGGATTGTAAAGCGCCGAAGGTGTACGGCAAGCAATTGCCAATCTCTCAGGCAAAAGGACAGAAGACGTATATACTTGTTTTTCTTTAGAGAGCTGAATGACGATGATTCAGTTCTCTTTTCTTTTTGTCTGTTTTTTTAAAAGAGAGACACTCTTTTTAAAAGCAGACTTTTTTTATCTCTTCCGCCCCTTCCCCCTTCTTCCTGATTTTGCTGCAGGACGCACGCGACAAATGAAACAGATGAAAAAGAAAGGAAGGAACACTCATGTTAGATTCTATGAACAAATTTTTGACTGCCGTTGATGATGCGGTTTGGGGCATTCCATTGATTGTGATGATCCTTGCCACTGGCATCTTTTTGACCATTCGTCTAAAAGGTTTGCAAGTGCGAAAACTGCTTCTCGCTTTTCGCTATATGCTGTCTGATGAAAAGGATGGAGACACGGGAGATATTTCCAGTTTTGGCGCTCTTTGTACCGCTCTCTCCGCAACCATCGGAACAGGAAACATTGTTGGCGTGGCTACCGCCATCGTGGCAGGAGGACCGGGCGCCTTATTTTGGATGATTGTGGCAGCCATCTTCGGCACGGCCACCAAATATGCCGAGGGGCTTCTTGCCATCAAATATCGGACAGTGGCGGAAGATGGACATGTGGTCGGCGGCCCTTTCTATTATATTGAAAACGGCATGGGCAAACAGTGGAGATGGCTCGGTAAAATCTTTGCCTTTTTTGGACTGTGTGTCGGCCTGATGGGCATCGGTACTTTTACGCAGATCAACGGAATCACCAGTGCGGTCAATAACTTTTTTGATCCGAACAACCTGCATACTATTGACTTATTCGGGCGTTCTTATTCCTGGTCCGTGGTCATTGCCGGCATTGTGCTGACCGTCCTTGTCGCCTTCGTCGTCATCGGCGGTATCCAGCGCATTTCCAGCGTCTCCCAGGTAGTAGTTCCCTTTATGGCCATCGCTTATGTTGCCTTCGCCTTGCTGATTCTTTTGTTGAATATTTCCGCAATTCCGGGAGCTATCGCAGAGATTGTGCAGGGTGCCTTCGGTCTTCGCGCTGCTGCCGGCGGCGCACTGGGCGCCATGATTTCCGCCATGCAAAAAGGAATTGCCCGGGGTATTTTCTCCAACGAGGCCGGACTGGGAAGCGCCCCCATTGCAGCGGCAGCAGCTCAGTCCAATGAGCCGGTAAAGCAGGGATTGATTTCCATGCTCGGCACGGTTATTGATACCATCATCATCTGTACGATGACCGGTTTAACCATCGTCATCACCGGAACCTGGGATATGGGACTGGAGGGCGTCGCCGTCACCACGAAGGCATTCCAAATGGGCCTGCCTTTCTCGGCACAGGTTTCTTCTTTTATATTAATGCTCTGCCTGATCTTCTTCGCTTTTACTACCATCCTTGGCTGGGATTATTATAGTGAAAGATGTCTGGATTATCTGAGCCACAACAACGCCACCGCTGTCAAATGTTTTCGCTGGCTTTATATCGCCTGCGTGTTCATCGGCCCTTACATGACAGTTTCCGCCGTGTGGACCATCGCCGACATTTTTAATGGACTGATGGCCATTCCCAACCTCATCGCTCTTCTGGCATTAAACGGAGTGGTCGTGGCAGAAACAAAAAAATATTTTGAAAAAATAAGAAAATAATTATCTTTTTTTGCGGAGACTTTCAGGCTCCGAAGGAGTTTCTTCCTATATTTATGTTATTTATATTGATTCATTTGCGAAGAATCTTCTTCACCACCGTCTGACCCCATATTTTGTTAGCACTCATTTTAGATGAGTGCTAATTTTTTCTTGACATTCCTCCTTATTGGTATTACTATATTATGCATAGCAATGATACGGGAACGCTCGGACGTTCTTGCTTTCGTTTTAATCTTTGGATACTAATTACACAATTTCATGATTTAGATGAAAAGGAGATGCTACAATGGCAAAACAGGGAAGTTTATCAATCAACAGTGAAAATATTTTTCCTATTATTAAAAAATGGCTCTATTCCGACCATGATATTTTTGTGAGAGAGCTGGTCAGCAACGGCTGTGACGCTGTCACAAAATTAAAAAAACTTTCTGTTATGGGAGAATTTGAGGAACCGGAAAATACCAATTACCGTGTGGATGTGGTTGTCAGCCCGGAAGATAAAACTATCAAGTTTATTGACAACGGTATCGGCATGACAGAGGGAGAAGTGGATGAATATATTAACCAGATTGCCTTTTCCGGCGCTGAAGCCTTCCTCGCCCAGTATAAAGATAAGACCAATGAGGACCAGATTATCGGGCATTTTGGCCTCGGTTTCTACTCTGCCTTCATGGTAGCGGACAAAGTGACCATCGACACCCTCTCCTTTAAGGAAGATGCCGCACCGGTTCACTGGGAATGTGACGGTGGCACCGAATTTACCATGGAAGCCGGGGACAGAACTGAAAGAGGTACCGAAATCACCTTGTATCTCAACGAGGACAGCTTTGAGTTTTCTAACGAATACCGCTGCCGTGAGGTTCTGGAAAAGTATTGTTCCTTCATGCCTGTGGAGATTTATTTTACCAACGAAGATGCCGAAGAACCGGAAAAAGAAGAAATCCCTGAGGTGGTGGACGTGGACGCCAAAGAGGAGGGCGCAGAGGACGGTGACCATGAGGTTACGCTGGACGAGGAGGAAGAGGAAGAAGACAACACTCCAAAGCCAATCAACACGATCCATCCGCTGTGGACAAAACATCCGAATGAATGTACCGAAGAGGAATATCGGACATTTTACCGGGATACCTTCCATGATTATAAGGAGCCTTTGTTCTGGATCCATCTGAACATGGATTATCCATTCAACTTAAAAGGTATTTTATACTTCCCGAAAATCAACACCCAGTATGACACCATCGAGGGAACCATCAAGCTCTACAATAATCAGGTGTTTATCGCAGACAACATCAAAGAAGTGATTCCGGAATACCTGCTTCTTCTGAAAGGATGCATCGATTGTCCGGATCTTCCTTTGAATGTTTCCAGAAGCGCCCTGCAAAATGACGGATTTGTGAAAAAGATTTCCAACTACATCACCAAAAAGGTGGCAGAAAAGCTTTCCGGCATGTGCAAGACCGACCGGGAAAATTACGAAAAATACTGGGATGACATCAGCCCGTTCATCAAGTTCGGCTGCATCCGGGACACCAAATTTAATGACAAGATGACCGACTATATTATTTTCAAAAATATGGAAGGAAAATATATCACTTTGCCAGAATATCTGGAAGCCGGTAAGGAATCTTACGAAAATCAGGTGTTCTACATTACGGATGATGTGGCACAGTCCCAGTATATCAATATGTTCAAAGAGCAGAATATGGACGCTGTGTACCTGACCCACAACATCGACTCCACCTTCATCACTCACTTAGAGCAGAGAAATCAGGACGTCCATTTCCTTCGTATCGACTCTGACTTGACTGATAACTTTAAGGAAGAGTTGTCTGAGGAAGAGGTCAAAGAGACGACGGACAAGCTGGCTGCCGTCTTTAAGAAGGCTACCGGAAAAGAAAATCTGATTTTAAAAGTAGAAAAACTGAAAAACGCAGATGTTGCCTCTATGATTACCGTCTCCGAACAGACAAGACGTATGGCGGAAATGATGGAAATGTACGGCATGAGCCGCAGCGAGACCGGATTCGGCGAACAGGGAGAAACTCTTGTACTGAATATGAACAATGAACTGGTGCAGTATCTTCTGGAACACGAGGAAGGCGAACATGTAGACATCATCTGCCAACAGCTTTACGACCTGGCGCAATTGGCGAACCATCCTCTGAAACCGGAAGAAATGACCGCCTTCGTCAGCCGTTCTAACAAGATTCTTTCTATTTTAACTAAATAACAAATCAAGCTAAACAAAGAAACAGCAAAGGGGACGTCTCACTCTGAGGCGTCCCCTTAAAAAAACCAACATTACCGACCAGCCTTCGCTGACCTGTGCGCCGCCGCAAAAATGCGGGGCGCTCTTTTCTTTTTTCATCCAAAATCTTATCTTTATCTGAAATAGTTGTAAAAACCATTTCCGAATCCGCCATTGAAAGGATTCCCTTCATAATAATAGTAGTCTTCCTGCTGAGTGCTTGTGTTCGGCTGACCGGACTGTTCGGAATCTTCCGTATCCTCCTCATACTCACTCTCTTTTCCGAGCGTGACCTGGACTTTCTGCTCCTCATATTCTCCATTCTGGTTGGCACGTTTTAAGGTAAGCTCCACCTTGGTTCCTGCTTCTTTTAAGGAGATTTTTTCTTTCAGTCCATGCATGGTAGAAACCGTGTTTCCATCAAAACCAACAATCACATCTCCTGCCTCAATGCCGGCTTCCTCCGCCGGAGAACCTTTGATTACTTGGGAGACATAGATACCATTCGGTATTCCAAGTGCAGCAGAATACTGAGCGTCTATTGTTTTTCCAATAATTCCGAGGAATGCACCTTCTCCCTCCGGAATCGTCCTGGCATTCATAATATCTGTCAGTACGACCTGAGCCGTGGAAATCGGAATGGCATATCCCATACCTTCCACAGAGGTGTCCTCCAACTTCGCATTGTTAATACCCACAACCTGACCTTCCATGTTGACAAGCACTCCCCCGCTGTTTCCCGGATTGATCGCCGCATCTGTCTGAAGCAAGGTCATCGTTCCGTCCGTAAAAGAAACCTCTCTGTTCTTAGCGCTGATGACTCCCGTTGTCACCGACTGTCCATATCCCAGCGCATTACCGATGGCCACCACGGACTCTCCCACTTTTAAGCTGTCGGAATCACCGAGTACCGCTATCTTAATCTTGGAAATGGTATCGTCAGATATATCCTTGACATTCACGGCAATCACTGCCAAGTCGGCGTCTGAGTCAGCCCCCACCAGCGTTGCCGGCGCCGACGTATTATCGCTAAAACCTACCGTCAGCTCCTTCGCACCTTCTACCACATGGTTGTTGGTGGCAATCATCAGTTTGTCGTCTGTCTTTGCCAGAAGAAATCCCGAGCCGGCACCTTCTGATTCCTGGACGCCAAATCCAAAATAGGCCTGCCTCTGTATTTTGCTTGTGATGGAAACTACAGAAGGCATCACGCCGTCTACCACGTCTGCCACAGCTTGCTCCACCATGGATGCCACGCTGCCTGAATCCCCCTTTTGAATCGTCGTCGCCTCTATCTTATTGGTTCTTGACGGGAAGAATCGGTCTTTCACCACGTTGACTCCCGCAAAACCTACTCCTGCGACCACACCAAAAATCAAAGCGGCTCCCGCCAGCTTTGCAATCTTTTTTCCCAGACCGCCTCTCCGTCTCTTCCCCGGATCCTCAGGGACATAACTGTTATATCCATATCCGCTGTCATAGGACTGGTAAGCGCTTCCTCCGCCGCGTTGATAGTTACTCTTCCGATCCGGATTTCCGTAAAAATCTGAAGATTCCTTATAAGGATTTCCGGCGTAATGATAAGTGCTGTCTGCGTACGGCGTCCTCTCTATCTCCTCCTCCGAAGCAGTCACCTCGATATCATTTTCATTGTTTGTTCTATTATGATATATACTATTGTCCTGTGTATCTTTTTTATCTCCAAAATCAAAGTCACTCATTTTGAAATCCCCTTTCCTTTTGTTTTGTTAGCATTATCTTAGCAATGATATGTGACTATATTGTGTTATAATTATGGTGAAAAATTGAAGGAAAATATAAAATCTGCGTGTATGACAGCCGCTGAAATGACGATCGTCCGGCCTTCCATTCACCAGATTTTCTGTTTTTTGATGGCCTAATCGCTGTCAAAAATACTAACCTCTCTAAATTTGATGTTGTGAATTAGTATATTCTATTTTATAATAGATGAGATAAACATAAAAATACGGCAAATGTCTGAAAGATAAGGAAAACATCATGATTAAAGAAAATCAAAAATATTTTAACCGACTCCACGTCGTCATTGACGCTGCTGTCATTTACTGTTCTTTTTGTCTCAGTTACTATCTGCGCTTTGAATTCCCTCTAACCTCAATCATCTTCCCGCAAGTTGGATACTGGCGGGAACTGTGGCAGTACCAGGGGATTCTCCTCGTTTTGATTCCGGTCTATCTTATTTTATATGCCCGGTTCAACCTCTACAAGCCAAAGCGATACCAGAATCGTTCCATCGAATACCGGAATCTTGCCAAGGCCAACACTTGTGCCATTTTGTTCCTGCTCCTTTATGTCGTCTTTTTAGAGATTCCCCACGTCTCCAAAAGCCTTATCTTATTGTTCTACGCAGTGAGTATGATGACCACACTGGCGGAGCGCATCTGCATCCGCAGCTTCTTGCAGCGAACGCGGCGAAAAGGATATAACCTGAAACACATTATCATCATCGGGTTTAGCACCGCCGCAGAGGCTTATATCGACAGAATCAAGGCCAATCCGCAGTGGGGATACATGATTCACGGTATTTTTGACGATAATTTAAATGAAAACTTCCAATATAAAAATATTTATTGTATTGGTCAGATCAAAGATATTGAAACCTTCCTTCAAAAAAGTTCCATGGATGAGGTTGCCATCACGCTAAGCCTGAAGGAGTACCACAAGCTGGAATCCATTGTTAATTTGTGTGAAAAGTCAGGGGTTCACACGAAGTTCATTCCCGATTACTATAAGTTTATTCCGACAAATCCTGTGACGGAGGATTTGGTCGGTCTTCCCGTTATCAATATCAGAAATGTCCCTCTGACCAATACGGTAAATAAGTTCATCAAGCGTGCCATTGATTTGGTCGGCTCCATCGTGTGCATCATCCTCTTCTCTCCCGTCATGCTTGTGGTCGCCATCCTGGTGAAAAAGAGTTCTCCGGGACCGATTATCTTTTGTCAGGAGCGGGTCGGACTTCACAACAAACCTTTTAAGATGTACAAGTTCCGCTCCATGGGCGTGCAGTCTGCCTCCAAGGAAAAAACGGCGTGGACGACTCACAATGACCCACGGGTGACTCCGGTGGGCCGCATCATACGAAAGACCAGCATTGATGAACTGCCGCAGCTTTTTAACGTTTTAAAAGGGGACATGAGTTTAATCGGCCCGAGGCCGGAGCGCCCTTTGTTCGTGGAGAAATTTAAGGAAGAGATTCCAAGATACATGATTAAGCACCAGGTGCGTCCGGGCATGACCGGCTGGGCGCAGGTCTGCGGTTTCAGGGGAGACACCTCCATCGAAGGCCGCATTGAACATGACATTTTCTATATTGAGAACTGGACTCTGACCTTTGACATCAAAATACTATTTCTCACCGTGTTCAAAGGATTCGTCAACAAAAATGCATACTAGAAATACCAGAATTAGAAAAGAGGCGTATACAAATGAATAAAACAAAGCATTCCGCATCACCAAGGATGGACACTCGAAGGCGGAACAATCAAAAAAACGGCAGACGCCCGATGCGGCTTTTGACTTCGGTTCTTCTGCTTCTTTGCATTTTATTTGCCTTCTGCTTCCTGTTCCTTCGGTCTTCTTTCGGAAAAATTGAAAATTACGAACTTGATCTGTCTGAGATTGCCGTCAATGAGCAGGACGCCAACTTGGATGACTATCAGACCATTGCCCTTTTCGGCGTGGACAACCAGGACAACAAAATCAAAGACATCGGTTCCCGCACCGATTCCATCATTCTGGCCTGTATCCATAACTCTTCCAAAAAGGTCAAGCTGATGTCCATTTATCGTGATACTTATGTCAGCATCGACGGCAAATACGACAAGATCAATGCGGCCTATGCCTACGGAGGGCCGGAGCAGGCCATCAACACCATCAACCGGAATCTGGATTTGAACATCACCGATTTTGCCACCGTCAATTTCAAGGCGCTGGCTGATGCCGTAGATATTTTGGGCGGCGTTGAACTGACAGTCAAATCAGAAAAAGAATTGGAAAATCTCAATGCTTACATTAAGAATATGAACAAAATCAATGGCGGAGACTCCCCTGTCTTTGATGACACCGGCACCCACCACTTTGACGGGAACCAGGCGGTTGCCTACTCCCGAATCCGCTACATGGAGGGTGGAGACCATGAGCGTGCAAACCATCAAAGGCTTGTGCTGCAAGCCATCATGAATCAGGCAAAAAAAAGGCCCTGGAAATTAAAGAAACTTATCGACAAAGTACTTCCTCAATGCAAGACCAGCCTGTCCACCGGCGACCTGACCCGTCTGTCTCTAAGTCTTCCCCGCTATTCCATCGAGGATTCCCAGGCCTACCCTTTTGATTCCGTAGACACAAAATACGGTGGCATCTATTACGGCTTTCCTCTCACTGCGGCTTCCAATGCGATAGAGGCTCACGCCTACCTTTTTGGAACCAAGGACTATGAACCGACAGAGGAACTTACAAAAATCAGTGCAAAAATCGAGGCCATCACCGACGATTTTGGATATTAGGATCTACCTCACCGCCTGACAATAAAAAACCAGACAATTTTTCAATGCTGCGTTCCTTCGCTTCATCGAATGAAATTGTCTGGTTTTTATTCGTTTTTTTCTTTATTAGCAGCCGTCTTCTCTCATTCTTCGTAATGATTATACTTCGGCGTACCCTGAATCTGACAGGAAGCTTTCAGCGCTCTCCGGTTTTTATGAAGAAGTACGTCTATGAGAAGCGTCTTTCCTTCTTCCGCCAGCTCCTTCATCTCACCTTCTGTCAACTCCATGGAATCTTCTGTGATGGTCTCCGCAAATTTTAATTCCATGTAAACATCACACATATGGCCAAGAGAGCGATGCAGATTTTGTTCTTCGGAACTTAGCTCTGCCTCCGTCTCCGCCTGGGCATAGCCATAAGAAAGCACAATCGGGATGCCCAAATCTTTGGCCAGCCTGCGGATGCCATCCATCAAAGGCGCCATGTCCTCAGAATCTTCCACGGACAAAATATTTTCAATGTTATCAATAAATACCGCCGGCTTGTGGACACCGTCTTTAACGATGGAGCGAATCAACCCTTCCAGAATGTCTCCGGCTGAAGCTTCCTCCATGTCATCGGTATAGTCCATCACCGCTTCCTGATCCAAAATATACAGATGTTCACTGATTCTGCCACGATACCAGTTTAACTCATCTTTTAAAGATGCCAAATCCGCTCCTTCCTCTCCGGTCATGATGGACATGACGGACACCGCCTTTTTTACATCTTTTTGATGAATCTCGTAGCTTAACCGGGATACGCTTTCCACCATGAGATCATAGCGGGAAAGCTCCGTGGAAATGTAGAGAACGTCTACGCCGCTCTCTGCCGCCCGATCTGCCATCTGGAGCATAAAGCTGTTTTTCAGAAATTGCGGCCGGGCATCTACAAAATAACTTCCCTTATGAAGACCGTAGCGTAACATTCCGTCCAGTCGGCGAAATCCGGTGCTGAGCTTTCGGTTCTCCTGAATATCCACAATATAATCTTCAAACCGATCCATAAAACTGGCAGAATTTTTCAGAACAAACGGCCGTTTTACCGATACCTGATAACTTTTGGCCTCCGGCTCCTGTCTTTCTTCTTTCATGGTTTCCATCGTGTCCTCTTCTTTTAGGACATCCTGGCAGGCTGCAACTTTTTCTTTTTCTTCGGAACCTTCTGCGGTTCCCTCTTCTGACTTTTCTCCGACTTCGGCCTCTTTCTTTTCTTCGGATTCCTCTGTAGCTTTCTCTTCCGACTTTCTTCCAGACTCGCCCTCTTTCTTTTCTTCAGAACCTCCCACAGTTTCCTCTTCCGACTTCTCTTCAGATTCCTGCTCCTTAGAAAGGGTTGCTTCCTCCTGAAGATCTTCCTCAAGAAAGTCTTCGTCCAGGGCAAGCTCCAGCTCTTTTTCCAAACTGTCTTCGTCAAACTCTTCCAGTTCCAACTTTTCTTCCTCATCGAGGGCGGAAACTGCGGCCTTTTTCTTTTTACCCTGCTCCTGTTCCTGAAGCCATGCCTCAAGCTCCGCCTCAGAACCTGCCAGCTCCAAAAGGAGCATTCGCTTCGCCCTTTCAAGGACGTCGCCTTCCAGGCCAAGGCTGTCCAGATTTTCCAGCGCTTCGTCCACCTCTGCCTGAGTATGATTTCCCAGCACCAACTCTCCCGGCGCTACATATTCAAAGTCGTCTTCCTCTTCTTCCAGATCCTCATCCTCCGGAAGTCCTCCTTCCAAAATCGACGCTTCAGCAAAAGAAACTTCCTCCGGCATCTCTCCGCCCGACTTCACAACAGACATTCCTTCCATCTTGCCTTCTTTCGCCTCCGGCTTTCCATCTTCTTCGGTCTCTCCAAGAGGTTCTGCGACGAGCATTCCTTCTGCCTCGCTCTCCTTCATCTCCGGTTCTGCCGTTTTCCCAATTTCTCTGGATGGCTCTGCGGCAGGCATTTCTTCTGTCTTCTGCCCCTCCTTCGCCCTCAGCGCCGCTGCTTTCTGGGCAGCTTTCGCCAGCTCCACGGCGGACAGCCCTTCGACTTTTCCCGCCTCCTCCTTTTGCAATGGGGCATGTTTTCGTGCGTTCTCTTCCGGCGCCGGAGCCTGCGGTTCCCCTTTTGCCGACATCGCAGCCTGCTCTAACAAGCTGTCCACGTCCTCCTGTCCGACGGGTGCACCGCTGCCCTGCATCATCTCTTTAATATTTTGAAAAATCATCTCCTGGATGTTGTCCATGTTCGCATCGGTATTGTCCGATAAAATCATGGAAGAATTTTCTTTTACCACTTCCCGGCTGAGCTGACGAAGCATTTCCTCCGTCATGCCCGGCGCTTTCGTCCCTTCCTCCACAACAGGGACTTCCCTTTTCTCCGTCACTGATTCCCCTCTGTCGACAGGAGCAGTCAGGTCTAAAGTCTCTTTGAGTTCCCGTGGAATATACTCTTCCGGAACCTGCGTGTCCACCTCATCCGGCGCCACCCCTTTCGCAAGCTGTTTTTCCACATAAATCTGTCGTTCCATTTCCAGCTTTTCTTCCGGCGATAAGTCTTCGTAATCTTCAAAAGATACCAGCTCCTCGCTGTTCTTCTCCATATATCGCAAAATTTCCTGCTGATGGAGGGCAAACTTCATCGGGTCTTGTCCCCGCTTTTTTGCCTCCTCCATGAGGCGTTCCGCCTGTTTTTCGATCTCTAGCTTTTGTCTGTCTTCTTCTTGAGAGCGCCGTATGGCCTCCGCAGCAAGCTGAGAAGCTGACTTTGTTTTCGTTTCCTCCATCACCGGCGGAATGTACGGCTCTTTTTCATGGGCCGCCTCCTCCTCATCGACGGCCGCCTGCGCCAGCTCCCAGGCAGAAAGTTGTCTTTTCTCCGTTTTTCCCCGCTCCTCTTCTTCTTGATTTGCCCGCCTTTCCTCCTCCAGAATCTCCGTCATCGTTTTTTCTCTTCCATAACGGAGCTGAGAACGGTCAAAAGGGTACTCCACCTGCGGGTTTTGCAACCCCATCATCTGCATGAGATTTTTGTAAATCAAATCATTCAAATCAGCAGCTTCCCCTGCATCATCCATATCAGCAGTCTCTTCCTCCTGCCCGCCAGAGGTCAGCTCCAAATCCGGCATTGTCTCCTCCTTTGGCTGCGCCTCCGGCGTTCGACGGCTGTTTCTCCCCCGAAGCAAGCTTTCTTCTATCATATTGGCCGCAGACACGGCCTTCTCTTCTTCATCCATCTGCTCAAAAGTCTTTGGAGGGAATATGTCCGGCGCCAGTCTTTCCACCATGTCCCGGATGGAATCCACCATGGTTCCCATCTCCTCCTCGTCAGGACGACCCATGATATTTATGGCCATGTCAACAACATCGTCTATGCCAAAAGACGACTCCTCCGTGCCTTCCGCCGCAGAATGCTGCGCCCTCACCACATCAAGCAGTGCCTTAATCATATCTTCCATTCGTTATTTCCTCCATATTTTTAAGAAAAAGTTCTCCTGAATATTGTAACATTTCTACAATGTTATCGCAAGAATACTTTCCCCATTCGACTGCAAACAATCGGCCGTACCCTTTGTCACGGAACACCGTCCTTAGAGTATAATTATCATTGGCAAAAAAGAAAAAAATAAAGGGAAGAGA
>JAUNJG010000056.1 GCA_030533385.1 Eubacteriales bacterium
ACATTTGAAAGAAAAACAAAAGAAAAGTTGCCAACGTTTACTTGACACAAACTTCGTGTAAAAAATACTTGCATTTTATTTCAAAGTGTGGTAATATACTTTTTGTTGAAAATACTTGCGGGTGTAGTTCAATGGTAGAACACTAGCCTTCCAAGCTAGATACGTGGGTTCGATTCCCATCACCCGCTTAGAAGATTCTTATGTCGGTACTTTTAGAAAAGTTGAAATTATTCAGATTTTTCTTGACAGTTTGAATCTTTATGATATAATTTATGTATAATTTTTATGCACGAGTGGCTCAGTGGTGGAGTATCGCCTTGCCAAGGCGAGGGTCGCGGGTTCGAATCCCGTCTCGTGCTTTTTTTCATGCCCATTTTTCTTTTTCACACAAAATATCACTTCAATATCCTTCCTCTCATCCCCCACCCTCGACTTCCACATCCGCCTGCCTCTCACTCTCTACAAGGCCCCTTCTCCCGACCCTTGCATAGCGTCACCAGCACTCCACAAAAAACAGACGACTTTCCACATCCGCCTGCCTCTCACTCTCTATAAAGCTCTCTCCTGACCCCTGCATAGCGCCTCCAGCACTCCACAAAAAACAGGCGACTTCCACATCCGCCTGCCTTTCACTCTCTACAAGGCCCCCTCTCCTGACCCCTCCATAGCGTCACCAGCACCCCATGAAAAACAGGCGACTTCCACATCTGCCTGCCTTTCACTCTCTACAAGGCCCCCTCTCCCGACCCTTGCATAGCGTCACCAGCACTTCATGAAAGAAAACCAGATGATTTCTATATGTCCGACGTGTCCGCCTTTGCGACCCATCTGTCCGTTTTCTGGCGGACAATCTTGTCCGACAGAACCGGACAGATGTTGGGAGCAAGAGCGAACACAGGACATAATAGAAACGCTCTGGTTTTCTCCATGCACCTCCTGATTTTCTTCACACATCCCCTCCTCCCCTTCTACGCAGAAAAAACTCCTTCTCCGCAAAAAGAACCACATCAATCAAATCATCCACATCCTCAAACTGATAACGCCGGAACATCAACTGCCAATCCATCACCAGTGAAAGCATCTGCGCCTGCTTCCTTTTTTCATCCTCCCTGATGGTGTCAAAATCCGGATAAGGAATATCTCCGACACAACGAAACCAGTTCACCATGGACGCATACCCCGGCGAATCCCTCATCACTTCCTCAAAAATGCTGCGGCGCAGACCATCCTTCCCCCGGTAGCGTTCTTTCACATCCTGATTCCAACATTTCTCGAAGGTGGAAAAATAGGTGCGATACAGACTTTTGATCGTTGCGAGAAGGTAGGACTTGAACGTTTTTCTCTCCTCCTCCGAAGGAAACTCCCGGAAACAAGCGGCGCAGTACTGGGAGAGCAGATTGCCCGTCAAATACCCCAAATCATAACCAAACGGTCCCATGAAAGAAAACTCCATGTCAATCAGCTTCATGGCATCCTCAGATATAAAAATGTTGGAAGTATGCATATCCGCATGAATCAGGGCGTCGGCGTGGCTCATAAAACTGCGGCGCAGCTTGTACCGCTCCGTCTCATAGCGGCTGTCTTCGGTCACCTGTCTGGCAAAAGCCTCAAAATCTTTGCCCAGATTCCTGTCGATGCCGCACCCAAAAAAATCCAGAAACATGCCGTCCTCCATGATTCCTCTAAGCTCCGTATTTTCAAAGCGACATTGAAGCTTGCGGTACTCCTCTTTTTCCAAAAAATACTCTGACGTATAAAACTCCGTCCTCGCCATACATTCTCCGCACTGCCTTCCAAAGGCAGGGAACATCCTGTTTTTATTAAACTGGAACCGGGAAATCTTTAAATCGGACACGTCCTCCATAACGAAGAGATTATTCTCCTCATCATAAAACTTAAGAAACGGAATATATTCCGGCACGATGGCACGGCGAATCTTCATGCTGTCATACTCCAGGCGAGTGCGGTACAAACCCATAGGTGTCTGAGCCATTCTGGCCATCCTGCGTCCCTGTTTTACCACATAGGCTTCCTTCTCAGTCCGAACCCTGAAAATATAATTCACATAGCCGTCTCCATCCTCCTCCTCGGTTCCCTCTCCCACCTGGGAGACGGTGACAGGGAGGGAGGTATCAAACGCCGGCATCCGCTTTTTCAAATATTCGATTATATTTTTTCTCGTAATCACAAGCATAATCTTCTCCCAAATACATATACATAAACGTAAACCTGGTTATTTATGTCCATTATAAAAGATTTTTGTCCTCGCAAAAAGAGAAATCTTTGCACACAGTAGAGATTTATCGGGCAAAAAATCGTCGTTTTCACAGGCGGCACGCTGAGCAGGGCAAAATAATTTTTCCATGGACAACTATGTAACGCAAAAGGAGGATTTTTCTATGATGGCATTTTTCATTCGTTTTCTTGCAGCTTTTGGCGGAGGGGTGTTCGGCGCATCCATCGGCGCTCTGCCGTCCTTTATCCTGACCGGCTTCGTCGCCCTGTCCGGCGCCATTTTGTCCTGTGCCGGAATCCCCGGTGCCGAGGAACTGCTGGTGGATAACCTGGCTTTCGGCCCTTTCTTAGGCCCTCATGTCTGCTTTGCCGGAGGGGTGGCCGCCTCCGCCTACGCAAAGCGCATCGGCAAGATTACAAACGGTGCGGATATCGCTCTCGCCCTCAACGGCATCGGTGACAGCAGAGTACTCGCCGTGGGTGGTCTGTTCGGTATGCTCGGCCATCTCATCTTCACCATCGTCAATGGTATCTTTGCCCTGACTCCCTTTTACACCGATAATCCGGGATGCACCGTCTTCCTCTCCGCCCTCATCGTCCGCCTCTTGTTCGGAGAGCGGGGACTTTACAGCGCACCTGAATCAAGAAAATTTCTCAGCAAAGGTTCCTCTCTCACCAACACCCTGCTCATTGCCTTCGCATACTCTCTGGTAGTTTCCGGCATCTATGTAGCTCTTGCTCTGCAAGGTTACTCCGGACAGCTCGGCTCCTATCATATCGTGATCTTCGGCCTGGCAGCCATCGGTCTCGTCTTTGCTGAGTTTGGGCAGGCTTATTTTGGCTGGCATCACATCGGTATTATCTCTGCGGAGGCTGTCATGTGCGGCTACACCTGCGGCATGGGTGGCTGGGCTATGATTCTCGGAATCCTTTTCGGGCTGCTGGCAGCCATCATCGGTGATGTGGAAGGCAATCTGATGAACACTGATGTGGACTCTCACATCGACCCGCCTGCCACGGCCATCTTCCTCTGCACCATTCTGATTTCTATCATCTATGTCATTTTCGCCTGATACTGACACAGGAAAATTGTACACTTTTAAATAGGGGCATCTTCCAGTCTTGCCTGTATTTTTTACAAAAGGTCTGTCAGACAAAGGGCGGCTTCCTTCTCTGATATCAATTTCAAAAAAGCGATATTAACGGAAGGCCATTTTCAAACCGTTCGTTCCGAACAGAAGGGACGCTGTGACCACACCAATCACAGCGTCCTTTCTGCACCTTTTTTCTAAACAACAAAAGGTCTACGGACAAATTTCCTGTTGCAAAATCAGCCCAAGAAGGCTAATATATTACTGTTTGTCTAGTAACGCCGGTTTTCCGGCTTCCAACAAAAGAAAGGAATCTATGATGGAAAAATTTTTCAAACTAAAAGAGAACGGAACTTCCGTCAGCACGGAAATCATGGCCGGGGTGACCAGCTTCATGACCATGGCCTACATCCTTGCCGTAAACCCGAATATCCTCTCTGCCGCCGGCATGGACAGGGGTGCGGTATTCACTGCGACCGCTCTGTCCTCCTTTGTTGGCTCCTGCCTCATGGCTCTGCTGGCTAACTATCCCTTCGTCCTGGCGCCCGGCATGGGACTAAACGCATATTTTGCCTACACCGTTGTTCTCGGCATGGGATATTCCTGGCAGATCGCCCTGGCGGCTGTGTTTGTAGAAGGTCTTATTTTTATTGCACTATCTCTTACCAATGTGCGGGAAGCCATTTTTAACGCCATTCCGATGAATCTGAAACATGCCGTCTCCGTCGGCATCGGCCTGTTCATCTCCTTCATCGGAATGCAAAATGCAAAGATTGTCGTCAACAATGACGCCACGCTCATAGGTCTGTTTTCTTTTAAAGATTCTGCCGCCAACGGCACCTTTCGCTTCGAGGGAATCACCGTGCTTTTGGCATTGTTCGGAACTCTTTTGGCGGCCGTATTTCTTATCAAGAATATAAAAGGAGGCATTTTGTGGAGCATCCTCATCACCTGGGGACTGGGTATCGTCTGTCAGTTTACGGGACTGTACACCCCAAACGCCGAAGCCGGTTTTTACAGCCTGCTTCCGGATTTCTCCACCGGATTTTCCATTCCCAGCATGTCCTCCACTTTTATGAAAATGGATTTTTCTTCTGTTTTCAGCATTGATTTTATTGTCATCATGTGTGCCTTTCTTTTTGTGGATATGTTTGACACTCTGGGAACTTTGATTGGCGTGGCCTCTAAGGCAGATATGCTGGATAAAGATGGAAGGCTTCCACATATCCGGGGCGCTCTTCTTTCTGACGCTCTGGCGACGACCTTCGGCGCCGTCTGTGGTACGTCCACCGTCACCACCTTTGTGGAGAGCGCCTCCGGCGTGGCGGAAGGTGGAAGGACAGGGCTGACTTCCCTCACATCCGCCATCCTTTTTGGACTTTCCCTTTTCCTGTCTCCGATTTTCCTTGCCATCCCGTCTTTTGCCACGGCTCCGGCATTGATTATCGTAGGATTTTTGATGATGACTTCCATCACCAAAATTGATTTCAACGACTACACCGAGGCAATTCCATGCTTCATCGCCATCATTGCCATGCCTTTCATGTACAGCATTTCTGAGGGAATCGCCATGGGAACCATCTCCTATGTGATTATCAACCTCTTAGCCGGAAAAGCAAAAGAAAAGAAAATCAGCCTTCTCATGTATGTGCTTGCAGTTCTCTTTGTGCTAAAATATGTCGTGCTGTAATTTTTCTTTCGCCCGTCCAGAAAGATATCGAAAATTTTCGGAAAAATGAAAACTCCGGCTCTTCCCCACAAAACGAAGGGGAAGAGCCGGAGTTTTTTCGTCAGGACACCGTGGAACAAATGGAAATTCAAACCACTAAAAAAATGCCCAGAACCGGAATCGAACCAGTGACACGAGGATTTTCAGTCCTCTGCTCTACCAACTGAGCTATCTGGGCATCTCGCAAGCACGCTTGCAATGGAGTTATTCTACTATACAAAACCCTGGTCTGTCAAGCAGATTTTCCCAAAAAATCTCAGGACAGATAGCCTTCCATCCACTCTATCATTCCCTGGAACGCAGGTTTTTGCAGAGCATAATAAGTCCATTTTCCATTTTTTCTGGAGCGGACCACTCCCGCCTGCAACAGGACTTTCATGTGATGGGAGAGGGTGGACTGTCCAAAATCCATCTCGTCCAAAAGCTCGCCCGCATTATAATCTCTATCCTTTAACAACTGCAAAATGCGCAGACGGTTTTCATCAGACATGGCTTTAAAAATCCTCGCCTGTACTACATATTTCTTACTCATATCTTTATCCTCTCCCCTCTCTCACTTTCTTTTTCTTTCTTTTTTATTTTTCCATCAAGGAGCATCCGTCTATCTGGGGTAAAGATGCCTAAATTTCCCAGATGCCTTCTTTGTTCTCCGCTCCCTGCAATTCCACCTTCACGTCGGAATCTTTGATCTGAAGCTCCGGATTTTTCACGATAACCTTCGTGTAAGGCGGCACAGACTTGGTCACGAAAGCGCCGCCGGCTACGATAACACCCTCTCCGATAACCGTCTCTCCTCCCAGAATGGACGCACCCGAATAAACGGTCACATGGTTTTCGATAGTCGGATGCCGTTTTTTGCCTTTCAGCTTCTGCCCGCTTCTGGTGGACAATGCGCCGAGGGTCACTCCCTGGTAAAGCTTCACATAATCCCCAATCTCCGTGGTCTCTCCGATAACCACCCCAGTTCCATGGTCAATGAAAAAATATTCCCCGATTTTTGCCCCCGAGTTGATGTCAATTCCGGTTCTGCTGTGGGCATATTCCGTCATGATACGGGGAAGGAAAGGTACATTCTGCACATAAAACTCATGGGCAATCCGATATACGAAGATGGCAAACAGTCCCGGATAAGAGAACACCACTTCCTCCCGGCTCTTTGCCGCCGGGTCTCCGTCATATCCAGCCTGTACATCCTTCATGAGCATGAGCTGAATGTCCGGCAGACGGCGGAAAAACTCTGCACAAATCTCCTCCGCTCTCTCATCAATCTCTTCTCTGCTGAACTTATCATAATCTCTGTAATAAAGAGAAATTGCCACCTGTTCCTTTAAAGCGGCATATACATGAGTCAGCCTGTCTCCGATAAAGTAGCTGGGCGAGATCACCGTAATGTTCTCATCACCGAAAAATCCCGGAAACATTACCCGCCTCAAATCCTTCAGGATGCCTATGATCACTCCTCTGCCCGGCAGACGGCGCTGTCCCCTGGACACAATAAAGTCCATCATATGACAGCTGTCAGTCATCCTGGCAGAGGCATTTAAAATAAGGTCTTTCATGGATTCTTTCATAAAACTAATATTCCCCTTGCATGATATCCTACGATGCTTCGCGCATCTCACTACATTTCATGTTAAAAATTATAACAAACTGCACAAAAAAAGACAATGCATACCAACGCAAAATGTTTCCTGCACCAAAAGGAGACTGCTACATCTTTATTAGCGCCTTCCCCTTCCACTTTCCGCTCTTATACCGCAGAATGAAGAAGCCGGATCGCACTACCCAGTCCAGCACCATGGCAACCCATGCTCCAAATACTCCCATTCCCATATATTTTCCAAAGACAAAGGCACAGACAATTCGGAATGCCCACATCGAAAACACGCCGACAATCATCGTAAAACGCACGTCGTTGGCGGCTCGAAACACGTTGGGCAGCGTAAAAGACAACGGCCAGAAAATCATCGCCATAATGCTGTGAAACACCATGATATCCCTTGTGAAACCGCTGGTCTGCGCCGACAGATGATAAATCTTTAAGATAAGTGGAAGAGCCGCCAGCGTGATCCCGTTGGTAACCCACATGCTCACATAGGTATATTTCAACAGCCTTTTTGCAAAATATTGCGCCTGGGGATAGTCTCCCGCCCCGATACACCGGCTGATTACCGTCACCGTGGCAAGTCCCAGCGCCATGCCGGGCAGAATTTCAAAATAGGCCAGCGAGTTAGAGACCGCATTGGCAGCGATGGCATTGGTTCCAAAAGTTGCAATCAGGCTCAACAACAAGATTTTTCCCAGCTGGAACATACTGTTCTCCACTCCGTTCGGAATACCGATATAAAGAATTTTTTTAATCATCCTGCCCTCAAACCGAAACAGCTTCATGTCCCGGATATTCAAATCAAAAGACGGATTGCGAAGATAGGCCGTCATCATCGCAGCGGCAACGATGCGGGATACCAGCGTCGGAATCGCCACGCCCTCCACGCCCCGATGAAATCCAAAAACCAAAATGGCATTCCCTGAAATATTCACCAGGTTCATGATAATGGAAATGATCATGGAAATCTTTGAATTGCCCACAGAACGAAACAGGGCAGCTCCTCCACAGTAGACAGCGAGGAATGGCACAGATGCCATACAGATAATATAATACAGGTTACAATTGTACATCACATCCGCTTCTATGGAACCAAACACGACACGAAGCAGCACAGACTTAAAGATATAAAGAAGAAGCATCAAGCCGGTGGAGAGCAAAATCATAAACTGCATCATCTGTTTTCCCGCCCGGTTGGCTTCTTCTTTCTGTCGGCTGCCCAGATATTGTCCGGCCACCACTGCCCCTCCTGTCGCAAGGGCATTAAAAATATTGATAATCAAAATCATGACGGAATCTACCAGGGACACAGCGGACACTGCCGCCTCTCCTACCTGGGCAACCATGATAGAGTCGCACAAGCCTACCAGCGCCGTCAAAAGTTGCTCCATGAACAGAGGAAGGATCAATGCCCACAAAGCCTGATTTGTAAAAAGCACCTCCCCTCGGAAAGCGCCCCGATTCTTTACCTTCCCCATCTTAAAATCCACCGCCTGACACGTCCATGGTTCCCTCGCTGGCGGCTCTTCCTTCCGCACCGCACCAGCTGCAAACCACCTGTTCTTTGCCGTCATAGCAGCTTACCTTGCCGCAGCTTCCGCAGACAAAGCATTTTTTTGTGCCGCAATATGGACAGCCCGGATATTCCTCATCCGTATAAAAATTTCCGGTAAAGCTCGTCTTATCAAATCCTTCCTTCTCGGCCACCTCCTCCTGAATGGGAAAAGCCCAGGTACGCACCCAGTCATGATTCCTTTTCTCAATGCGGATGCCGTACAACTTTTTCTCCCGGCCGCATTTGGCCAAAATTACACTTGCTTCTTTTTTCATCTAATGTACACCTCCATGTTCCGAAAGAGAATAGACGACAGCCATGGAAATGTCGTCCCCGCTTCCCTCTCTCGTTCTTTTTTCAAAATTTTTATGCAGGCTTTGTTCCGCCCACTCTTTTTCCGGCAGCATACGGGATAAAAGACCGTGGTATTTCAAAAAGTCTTCCTCACTGGCAAAGGACTTAAACAATCCGTCGGTGGACACGAACAGCGCCTTTGGCGTCCCCTCCATATACCAGTGTTCAAAGTAATGAATGGCATCGGTATTGCACAAAGATGACGTGTAATTTGCGTGAGAATTCTTATCCTCCACCGGCATAAACAGCCGCTCCCGGCCATCCAGCACCACAAACCCGCCGTCTCCCAGCACCAGCCCGTAGGAAAATCCTTCCGCTATCACCGCCGCCAGCACGGTACTGCCGTAAAGAACTGCCGTCCGGCGCCTGCTTCCCGGCAAATCTGCCTTTTTCTTTTCTTCCTCATTGAGAGGATTTTCCTGGTGATATTCCTCCACCGCCTCACGCCATTTCATCAAAATCTGTTTTTCCATCTGTTCCAGGATGAAGGTCGGATAACTGAGGAACTGCCTGCGAAAATCCTCCCGCCGCATATAGTTTTTTAATAGTCCTACCGTCACCTTCACGGCAATCCGGGAACCGGCATCGCTGCGAAAATGTTTGGCGCTTCCATGCCCGTCAGCCACCACTGCGATGGCAAAATGATCGCTGATGTAAATGCCGGAACTGTCCTGACAGACTACCCCTCTCCTGATGTGGCTGTCTCCCGTCACGGTGGTATGTATCCCCTGAAACATTCTACCATCCCTCATCAAATTCAATATCCATATCTTCCAGGTCGGACAAATCATCCAGTCCCAGCACGTCCTGTCGAATCTCCTGCACGGCCTCCACCATCTGCTCCTTCTTCGCTCCCGCCACATCTTCAAAGGAGCGCTCTCCTCCTGTCTCCGTGAGCGTCATGCTGGCGCTGCCGATTTTGGAGGAGGTAACGGCGATTTCCCGAACCAGCTTTTTTAGCATTTTTGCACCGCAAGCCTGCAACACCAGCTCCTCATCATCGGTAAACTCCCGAAGCACCTCCATGTCCACATTCGACCCGATGGCCAGGGCAATTTTCAACCCGTATTGGAACCACCGGTTCTTTCTTAGCATCTCAAACCCTTTTTTATAATTATCCGTCGGATATCCATCTGTCAAGAGAAAAATCACCGGCGCATAAGACAGGGACGGGGAGCGGAGAAAGGCGTTTCTGGACAATTTCATGGAAAGTTCCTGACAGGCCTCCCCCAAGTCCGTCACGCCATCGGCATGAAGATTTTCCCAGCGCTGAAACTCCTCGATGAGAACAGGCTCCGGCGTCACCCACTCACAGCCCGACGAAAAAGACAGCACGGCGGCCTTCACATCGGTTCCGGCTTCGCCGACGCCAATCAACTCCGGCAAAATTTCTCCCATCACCTTGTTCAGTGAATCCAGCTTGCTCCCTTCCATGCTCCTTGACGTGTCCACAAGAAAAAAAATCACCATGCTTTTCTTCGCCGGAGGCATCGTCTCCAGCGGATCAATCGCATCCACATTCTGCTCCAGATACTTGCTGCTCATCTTCACCAATCTCCTTTCCTTCCGTCTGAGAAATCTGCCTTAAATGCCATTCCTCTCCGACCTCGAATCGAACCGACATTCCGCTCCATATGGGAATCCCCTGTCCTTCGCCGATTTCTTTGACCGTTCCGTCGGGGAAGCGGCCCACCCAGACTCCCCCGCTCATATTTTTAATGCCGTACAACCCTTTTCTTTGTCGGTTTTCCACCACCATGGCGGTCACCTTTTCTTTATCAAAAACATCTTTTCCTGTCTGACACTCATAGAGTTTTTCTCCCGCCGCCAGCAAAATCCTGTCCATACCGTTGGTCAGCGGATAGTATACTCTGCCGCAGTCCGGGCAGGCAAAGGTGCCGTTTCCCTTTGCCTCCAGACTAAAGGAAAAACCGCAAAAGCCGCAGGAACACCGCTTATAATCCACGGCCATCCGCACGAAAGTCTGCTTCCAGTCCACCTCCGTGGGGCGAAGCTCACAGATCCGTCCTCCATCCATGAACGCCCTCTGAAACATTTTCTTTAAAATATCGGGATACTGTTCCCAGTAAAATATCAGCTTGTCTTGAATCCCCTTTACCGGAGTGTTGGATTCCTCTCCGACCTCCATGCAAAATTGCCCTTCTCTAGCCCGAAACAGCTCCTTTTCCATCGGAGATAGAAAGCACCGGTTCACCATCCGTTTCCCCTCAAAAGGAGACCCGGTATGAAAGAAGTATTCAAACAAAAAAACGGCTATAAAATACCGGTCAGTCTCCACGGTAAACGGAAGCTCCTCCGGCATCTTTCCTTCTGCCATCGCCTCCACCAGCTCCGGGGCCAGAAATTCCGACAGTTCTGCCGGACCTTCCTCCGAAGCCGGAACACAGAGTGCCCCCGTCCGCCCTGAAAACAGAAAACCTTCTGCCTCACTGCTCCGATACACTTTCCCCTCCCGGTGCAGGCGCTCAAAAAACTCCACAAAATGAAGAGCACCGTCAATCAACGCCTCCATGGACGAAAAATGAACCGTCCGCTTTTTTGTTCTTCCCTTCCCATCCGTTTCTGTTCGCTCCTCTCCGCAAATTTCCTTCAGGGAGAACAGCTCCTTTTTCATTCTCTCACTCATTTTACCGCCTGTCTGCCATAAACTTATCCGCTACAGCAAAATGTTCGCCTTTATGTTGTCTCCAAAATCAATTTCCAGTCCCTTCCAGATAGGCACTGCCTTCCCCGGTTCCACCTCTCTTACAGACTGATCAGGAAAGACCGCCGTCCACGGGTGAGAGGACATGTTTTTCACCCCGAACAGCCCCTTTTTCAGTCGGTTTTCCATGACCATCCCGGTGACCGTCTCAAAATCGTCGTTATTCTTCTCCGTCAGGCAGCGATAAAGCTTTGTGCCCGAATGGAGAGGAACCTCGAAATCCTTCACACCCATCGTGTAAATGACACTCTGACAATTCCGGCATACAAGCGCATGGCTTCCTCTTTGCTCAAAGGCGGAGGCAAACGCCGTCTTTCCACAGGTACAGTGGATAATATCCAGTTTTAGCTGAATGAGCATCTGTATCCAATTTTTCTCAATAATTCTGGAATTTGGCTCCTGAATTCCGTAGGTAAAAGAAAGGGTAAACGCCTGTCGGATAAAGTCCGGATAAATCTGCCACAGTTTAATCACGTTATCATGGACACCGTGAACCGGTCGGTTGGAAGCATCCTCCGGGTCATAGACAAACACCGGATTCCTGCCGTAGTGAATCAAATCATTTTCTTCGGTCATGACCACGCATTGCAGCACCTTGCTTCCTTCCAGCGGGTCTCCCCGGAAAAACAGCTTAAACAGCACCACCGCCAGAGAATACCGGTCTGTCAGCACCCCCGGCCTGGCAATGCCCCGCACCACCTCCGGCGCCATGAAGCCCGGCATGCCCCCGATGCCGAAATTCTCTCCGTCAGCAGCCACGTTGTCACAGTCGCACACCAGAACCTCCCCGGTTTTCGTATTGATGAAAAAGCCGCCGTCATTCAAATCCTGATAGCTTTTTCCTGCCAGATGCAGAGAACGGAACGCCTTTACAATGTTGATGGCTGCGGAAATCATCCCGTCCAAAGAAGCAAACTTCACCTTGATTTTCCTTGCCGGCCTTCCCTTCACCGCCGGTTTTTCCCATCGGTATCCATTATAAATATCGGTGAAGGAGTCATAACCCGCCGGAGCAAGGCGCATCAGGTAGCCAAAGGCGCCATTTTTCTTTTGCTCCGTGAGAAACAACGGCCAGATAAACTGCCTTCCGCCGTCCGGTGCGCCGTCCTCGATATTCCTTCTCAGGTTCTCCCGAAACGCTCTCGGATTTTTAATCCGGCTGACAAAATACCATTTCAGCGCATATTCCCTGCTGTCATACCGCACCAGGTAGACGATACCCTGGCCGCCCCGTCCCAGCTCTCTCACCACTACCGCCTCGCCGCCGGCCTCCACGGGAATCCGCTCTCCTGTTTTTAATTCTCTCATTGTCCTACCATCCTTCGTCGTAATTGACCGCATCCAAATCCACGGCCTCACCCAAAATATCTCTGGTTCCGCTGCGAATCTCCTCCGCCAGCACCTTTTGCTTTGCCATGGCCACCACTTCTTCCGCCGGGGCGAGACCGCCCTCCTCCACCAGTGCCAGACTGCGGCTGCCTATCTGAGAAGAGGTCACCGCCAGAAGCTTAATCAGCTCCCGAAGCTGATCCGCCGTCTTTGCCTGCACCGCCAGCTCCTCGTTTCCGGTGAAGGCCCGCAGCACGTCCATATTTACCTTTGAGCCGATGCCCAGCGCAATTTTCAACCCGTGCTGAAACCATTTATTTTCCTTTAAAGTATCCAGCCCCTTCTTCCAGTCATCATTGGGCGATCCATCGGACAAAAGGAAAATCACCGGCGCAAAGGAGATGGATGGGGAATTCAAAAAACTGCTCCGGGAAAGTTTTCTGGAAAGCTCCAAAAAAGCGTCTCCCATAAAGGTCAGCCCTTCCGCCTCCAGCCGATTCCAATACTGGTATTCCTCTATTCTCACCGGCTCCGGCGTCACCCATTCCACATTGGTGGAAAACTTCATCACGGCGACCTTCACATCGGTGGATGCCTCTCCCACCCCAATCAGAGAGGGAAGAAGCTCCTCCATCGTCCCGTTTAAAGAACCGATTTTCGTTCCCTTCATGCTGCCGGACACGTCGATGAGAAAAAAGATGGTCATGCTCTTTTTTGCCGGCTCCATGGCATCCAGAAAATCATCCTCAAAAGCGTCCGCCGCCGATGCGGCACCCACATTCAGTCTTTTGCTCACGGAATTCCTTTTTAAAAGAAGCGCATCCTCGTCCACTTGATTCAAATCTATCCATTTTGGCATACTGCTACCTCCCCATCTGCTCTGTCTGTCCCCCGCCGGGTCAGTTCTTTTGCTTTATACATGATACCATAAACCCCCAAAATTACCAAAGGCTTTTCCCACCGGCTTCCGATATATTTTTCTCTCACTTTCCGAAGAAAAATTTTTTTCAAAAAATCTCCTGTAATATTTTGTTCTTCGCCGTTTATACTATAGACAGCATTCCAGCCATGCGACAAAAATCATGGAGATTCGGACAGCACTCGCTCCCATCGCCCGACACGGCTGGACTGCTATAATTTTTGTGAAAGGAGACATCGGTATGTATCAAAAAGATACCTGTGATTTATTAAAGGAATGTAACACCGGAATCAAGATGGCGGTGGACGCCATCGACGACGTACTTCCCAACGTGCAAAGCACAAAATTAAAAGACACGCTGACGGCCTGCAAAAAAGAACACGAGAGCTTCGGCAACGAGACCCACGAACTCCTCCTCAAAAATCATCAAAAAGATGAGGAACCGAGCATGATGGCCAAGGGAATGTCATGGATGAAGACCAATCTGAAAATGTCCGTCAATCCAGGTGATGACACCATCGCCAACCTGATTTCCACCGGCTGTGATATGGGCGTTCGCACCTTGTACAAAACATTAAATGACTGTACCAACGCCAGTCAGGAAGCCAAATCTCTGGTGAAAAAAGTCATCGCCTCCGAGGAGGCCTTATCGGCAGACATGCGAGCCTATCTGTAAGATTTTGCGGCATTTCCCATCAGATTCTGCGGCAAAAAAGGAGCAACAAGAGGCTTTCGGAAAACAGAATATCCACGCAGATTATGGCATCCATCCGTCTGGTTTTGCCATATTCTCCGGAACGTTCCTGTTTCCCGGCAGCTCCTTTGCTCCTCCTCCATCGCGGGCATATCGGTGATTCTCTCCCCGCCCAAGATGTTACGTTTTTTATGCTTTCGCCCTTATTTTACTTCATAAATGTTGCAGGATTGGTTCACAAGCCGGTGCGACACAAACATAATCAGCATCTTTTTATCCTCCGTCAGCTTCACCCCCTCCGGCTCCCGAAACGACAACCTGGCGGCACCTTTGATAAGACGGCTGGACACCTTTCCCGTCTCATAATCCCACTGCCGGATGATGGTCGGCTGGTATACCCTGCGCCTGTCATAACTTTTCAAAAATGATTTTCTGGGGCTCCCCTCGATGGTGCAGATGACGGAACCGTCAATGTCAAATCCCTGAAAATCTCCCATCGTCTTAGGTAAAATAACCTGCTTAATCGGATCGGCAGGATTGATCTGTGTCCCATTCACCAAATCATAAATCTGATAATATTGCTTATCATCATAAGTGAAGCGAACTCCCAGCTTGGAGCTGTCCGCACTGATCGCCGGATACACATTCGTCACATATTTCCCATCTCCTCCCATAGGGATTTTATAGGAAATATCTGCACATTTCCGAAGCCTCCTGTTCTTTTGGAAGCGAAAACAGCTAATTCCCCTCGACACATCCGAGCCTCTTTTCGCATGGCTTCCCGTCCAAAGATAGGTCACTCCGTTGTGAACGGAGCAGTCCAGATTGGTGGCATGACCAAACCCTTTCAAATCCATCTTTGCCTTATTGTATTTTCCCAGTCCTTTGTACTTTACCCGGGTAATTCGCAAATCCCCGCAGTAAGGCCTGGTCATCTGTATGTAATAATAATATTTAGAATCAAAAGTAAAAGACTGAATCCAGCGCCTCGATGCCAATTTCGTCGCAGTGTGAACAATCCGCAAATCACTGTTTTCCGGCTCCCTCGGCGTCTTATCTTTCTTTACTATTTTTGATTTTGCCTCTGTCTGCGCCCCCGGCAATTTTGCCGAGATACAAAAACACGCAAAAAAAAGCAACAGCAGGCCGAAAATTCCTTTTCTTCCTCTTATTCTCACATCATTCCTCCTTCGTCTTTATGATAACTTTTATTATCCTTTTTGTCTTTCTCTTCCCGGAAAGGCTCTCCCTTCCCACTTCCCCATAAACTACAGAAAATCCGTTCCATAAAAATCGCCGGTGGCAAGGTAACGGATTTTATCTGCATGGTTTTACCCATCTGTTATTTTTCTTTATAGTAGAGCTTGCAATGGCAGTAGCCTTCAAACTCCTCGTCCGCAATCTGATCTCTGAACTCCTGGCACATACACTTGTTCTCCGGCGTCATCTCCAAACGACAGGGACAATAGCCGTTTTTCTTTGCCAGACCTTCTTTTATCATTGCCACTACTTTTTCATCAGAATTTAATTTTATTTTCATTTTGTTCATTCCTTTCTTCTCACACGGCGGACTCTCTCCCCGGCCCGACCCGGCCTTGCCGACAAAATCCTCTCATGTATTCCTTTTTGCACAACAACATCATAACACAGAATATAAAAAAATGCATCTTTTGTTTCCCAGGGGTTTGTGTCAAGTAAACGTTGGCAACTTTTCTTTTGTTTTTCTTTCAAATGTTT
>JAUNJG010000141.1 GCA_030533385.1 Eubacteriales bacterium
CGGGCAGAAGGACGGGCAGAAGGGCTTGCAGAAGGGCATGTAGAGGAAAAAAAGGATATTGCACGAAAAATGAAGTCCAAAGGATTCTCATCAACTGACATATCTGAGATGACAGGATTGACGGAAGAAGAAATCAGAACTTTGTAACTAAAAAATAAGCCTGACCCTTGCGCAAGAGACAGGCTTCTCATTTCCTTTTATAGTGCATAGAAAATAGCCGCAACTACTTATTGCACTTTGGTTTACCGCTGCAAAGATATAAATAATTAATCAAACAAAAAATTTTCATCAGCAAATCACGCCCCCTTCTCTATGGAGCAATCGCCCTCTGTTACAGGGCTTTACCTCTTGCAATACCACCCTATGAGCTCCAATCCAAACAATGAATTCGAAAATCTTACAAAAAATATCCCCGAAAACATTTGGCGGAACGGAAATTATTGCGTATCTTTTGATAAGATAGACTGCATTTTGGGAATAAAAATAAAACTTTTCAGGATTTTATTTTGAATTCCGCAAAATTTGCACTATCTTTGCAGCCGTAAACAATAAATAATAAAGTTATGGCAAACGAAAAGATTAACTTGAACAACTGCACTAAGGAGCAGATAATCAATGTTATCAAGGCTGCAAAAGAGCGCAAACTCGCTTGGGAAAAAAGAGTGCAGTCGGAAATGAGAATGCGCCAAGAGCTAAGGCTTAAGGCTCAGGAATCACACTACTATGACATTGCATTGAATTGAAAGATATGAATCCACTCGATATTGACGCTATAAACACATATTCGCCTTATCCTGTATGGAATAAAGAGGATGAATATCTATTCAAGACAGACAATGGAATAGAGTATTCTGTTTCTTTTGACGAAGAAGAAAACTTTGAGTACAAGTCCTACTGGTTTAATCTTACCAATATCTCTCATGAGAAATCACCTGGTGACGTAAAGATTGCCAAAACCGTGATTTGTATCATTGAAGAATTCTTTAATCAAAATCCAGACATTCTGCTCTATTTATGCAGCACAGACGGAGGTCAGCAAGCTCAGCGTTCCCGCTTGTTTCTTAGATGGTTCAAAGGCTATGAACAACAAAAGAAATATACCATTAAGTCTGCCGAAGTAAAAGGTGATGACATAATGGAGTATATTTCCATGATTGTAATGAACAACCATCCTAATTTGTCAGAAATATCCGAAGCCTTTGACAATATTGTCAGAATGTTCAACGAAAATAAGTAAAGTCCGCAAAAATACGATTCTCGTCCCGCAAGCCCCACGGCTCTGCGGGAGTATGAGGATAGCCTCAAGGCCTACCGCGACATCAAGAACTCTATTGACTCGGCGCGTAGGGAAGGACGTGCAGAAGGGCGTGCAGAAGGACGTGCAGAAGGGCTTGCAGAGGGGAAAAAGGATATTGCACGAAAAATGAAGTCCAAAGGATTTTCCGCGGCTGACATATCTGAGATGACAGGATTGACGGATGAAGAAATTGAGACTTTGTAGCTATTGTTCCCCTGTGATTCTTATATACACTTGCAAAAAAAGTTATGATAAAAATCGAGGCGTAAAATAAGACTATATATCCCATATCTATCATGATAACGAGGCGATATCCAGTTTGGTTATCGCCTCGTTTTTTTTGTGCCTTATCGCTAACGGAAGAATGATTTTTTTATTCCAGCAAAGCCCTTGCTTTATTTACCATCGACACAACCCTCTCCACCTATATGCCTACATACGTTGCGCCACTTATGCTAGAGACGGCAGGGGCTTATGTAGGCGGTGTGATGGGGTTAATATCCTTTTCATTGATTTTTTGCCGCTTTTTCGGCATTTGACACTCTCGGTGTTGGATGCTGCATGAGGCACCGGCGGAGTGTTTTACACTCCAAAACAGATTATGTTTTCATAAAGTATCTCAAAATGTAAAAATTCACGATACGTATTAAACACCTAAATAAAATTTTTTAAAAAATCATGAAAAAGGAAAAGTTTATTGCAAAAAAGATTGCCGTTGAGCAACTCAAGGCAATGATGGCAAAGTCGATGTATCTGTTGACTGCAAGTGAGAAAATGGAATTGGGGATGATCTTCATCAACTCGGCCAAGAATGATATGGTCGAAATTGAGCAGGAAGTCAAGGAGAGCGGCTCGACAGAGTGGGCAAATCTGCCCGAGCGCGACATCCAAGTGACTCCGCCCATGATGAGGCGTGCCATCGAGAGGGCCCTCGCGCTGGAAGTGACGGACGGTAGGGGGCGCACGAGACGGGTGTTCTCCACTAAGAAGAAGTGGCTCGCGGTGTATCGCGTGATGCAATACTTCGGGATTGTGGATGGGAGCAATCATTATCAGAGGGCTGTGGATTACATTAAGAAAAGGATGTATTCTGAAAGGGTGCCCATGCCCGAGGAGATGCAGAAAACCATACCTAACACCAACGCCTTGAGCGTAGCTGGCAGCGAAAATGGATTAAACAAGCCGCTGGAGGATTGGCTCAGCGGCAAGTATGACGAGCAGCTCGGCGACTATCTCCCGATAGCCCGCTGCATACTGGAATCCATCACCGACGAAAGTCTCTCATATCCACCAAAAGCATAATAATGTGTTTTGTGGAAAGAAAAGGAATTGGCTGACGCATAGTGACGCCAATCACCTGCAACGGGAGATATAAAGTTGTACCTTCGCAGCGCAAAACATTTTAAGACATCACTGCTGTCCCGTTTAGAAATCATCGTAGTCAAAAAGGCTCGGATATAGCAAATCATCACACTTTTCTTTCGGGACAGTTTTGTTAAACAATTCATTTAAAGGTATCTTATCCGTAAGGAATAAACCGACATTTTTTGAGATGGTATGTAACGATTGGTCTATAT
>JAUNJG010000057.1 GCA_030533385.1 Eubacteriales bacterium
GAAAAAATGTGTATGGAAAAGTCTTTTTATATAATTTGATTTTGTGTACGTTGATGGTTCCGATCAGTGCCCTTGTGATTCCTATTACTCAGTTGAACAGCAAAATGGGGCTCTTAGATAATTACTTTGGCTTGATTTTTCCGTATATAGCGTTGAATATTCCATATGCCGTTACGATCCTTCAAGGGTTCATGAAGGGGATTCCAAAGGAGTTGGAGGAAGCTGCGGGGCTGGATGGATGCAATATATTTCAATTGTATTCCAAAATTGTGGTTCCAATGCTTAAGCCGGGAATTGTGGTTGTAGCGATATGGACGTTCCTAACCTGTTGGAATGAATTTTTTTTGGCATTATGTACTATGACGAAGGCAACAACAAAAACTCTTCCGTTGATCGCGCAACAATACAAGGGCGTTTATAACAGCCAGCCGGGGATTTTATTTGCGATCCTAATTATTATTACGATTCCTATGATTGTATTTTACTCTATCGTTCAGAAGCAATTTGTAAAAGGCATGACAGCTGGGGCTGTGAAGGGATGATCATATGAGGATGTGGGATTTAAAAGATAATGCTCATGCCGAGGCCATCGAAGGTTATATTAGGGCAAATAAAGGGTATTATGAAAGGGTGCCTTCGGAACATGGATATGGGTTATACAGGACTGTGCTTCCAAATGATAGGGTCAGGATCATTATAAATGGAGGTGGAGGGTATGGGCCCATGTGGAGCGGGTTTGCGGATGAGGGACTCGCAGATGCTATGGTGCATGGAAGCTTCGATTGTGCACCAAATGCGTTTGTGTTATACGAAACGGCTAAGAAGATAGAAGCGGGAAGAGGTGTTCTCTTTCTTGCGAATAATTTTATGGGAGATTATCTTAATAACGATATGGCCATAGAGCTTTTGGAAAGAGATGGAATAAAAGCTTCTGCATGTTATGCTTCTGATGACGTCTGCAGCTATAGAGGAGAAGAGAAAGATAAAAGAGGAGGCTTGCATGGGATCGGGCAGCTCTGTAAAATTGGAGCGAAAGCGGCAAAAAATGGTCTAAACTTGTGTGAGGTCACAAGGCTGGTGGAGAAAGGAAATGCCAGAATGCGATCCATATCTTTGGGCATACGAAATGCGATGTGTTTTTGGGGAGAGGGATTTTCGGGAGAGGAGGCCGCTTTTCGAGAACATTTTACGAATGTCAGCCAGACAGTGGAAAGATGCTGCGATATTTTGCTGGGAGAAATGAGCGAATGGGATAGAGATGACATCTATATTTCTTTGAATCCTTTTTCGGGTGTCAGCTATACGGAAAGTTACGTCATTTTGAAGTATGCAGTGGCAGCGATTGAGAAAAGGCACCGGAAAATATGGGGGTGTGCTTGTGGGAATTATTTTGATGTCTTCCAAGGAAGTGGGTACATCTTAAGTCTTTTGGCGTGTGATGCTGAACTAAAGGAATATGTGGCGCCGGTAAGAGCCTGTGGGTTTGTTGTATAGGGATGGTGAGGACATGATAGACAAGCTAGAGGTTGGGCTATTTCAAGATATGTTTTTGAGCGCTGCTGAGAATATTATCAGCCAGGAACCATATTTGACAGAAATAGACAGTGCTATTGGAGACGGTGACCATGGCCTGGGAATGAAGCGGGGGTTTCAATCAGTAGAAAAGCTTTTAAGGAATAAACAATATGCCTATATTGACGAATTATGTTATGAAATTAGTGTAGAGCTGATCAAAACGATGGGAGGAGCATCTGGTATTATTTTTGGCTCCATGTTTTTGGGCGGAGTAGATTGCCTTCCACATTCTCAATATGCTGACGCAAAACAGATCAGCCAGTACTTTTGGATGGGAGAACAATCCGTAGAAAAGAGAGGAAAGGCACAGCCGGGCCAGAAAACGATGCTGGATGCTCTTTCTCCTGCCTGTGTCCAGATGGAGTTGGCGGCAAAGGGATCCGCAGATCTTATCGAGGTGTTTAGAGCCGGATATCAGGGGGCACTTCATGGAATGGAAGCATGTAGAGGGATGGTTTCCAAGACTGGGAGGAGCCGTAACTTTGAAGAAAAGACGTTGGGCTTACCTGATCCGGGGGCGGTATCAACGACCTTTATTTTTGAGGCTTTTTATCATAGGATTTATGAAAATGTGAGGTGAAATGCTATGCTGGAAAAAGTTGGAAGAATCTTGAAGATGGCAGATGAAAGCAATACGGCGGCTCTTGCGTTTATATGTCTGGATTATAACATGGCGTATTCTGTTGTGACTACGGCTGAAAAAATGAATACGCCTGTCCTCGTGATGTTGCTGCCAGAGCACGTTGAGCAGAACAACGCAGCGAATGTAAGTGGATTTGTACAGATGGCAAAGGAACTGGCGGACGCTGTACAGGTTCCGATTGGTGTTCATCTGGATCACAGCTATGATTACGAATCTGTTATTGGAGCTATTAAAAAAGGGTTTTCATCTGTGATGATTGACGCATCCACACATCCATTGGAGGACAATATCGCTATTACGAAAAGAGTGGTGGAGGCGGCGCATCTTCTGGGGGCAGAGGTGGAGGCAGAATTGGGTCATGTGGGAATGGCACAAGACAGTGATGGGAAAAAAACGGATTTCTACACGAAAGCAGATGCGGCCCAGCGTTTCTGCCATGAGACGAAGTGTGATTCATTGACTATTGCCATCGGGAATGCGCACGGAGTCTATACGGAAACGCCGCATTTGGATATTCAAAGGTTAAGGGAAATAAATGATGCTACAAACGTACCGTTGGTTCTCCATGGCGGAAGTGGGATTCCCCACGATCAGTTAGAGGTGGCGTTTAGAAACGGAATCAATAAATTTAACATTGGAACAGAATTTCTGGGGGTTTACTATGATGCGGTAAAAGAGTATGTACACAAAATGGAGGGAAATGATAAGCCTTTAAAGATGCTGGAAGTCCCAATGTTTGTGCAGGAACGTCTTTGCGGGTACTTGGAAGAAAAACTCAAGCTGTCAAAGTTTTGACTATAAAAAATCCGATCCATGAAGGGCAGGTGTCTGCGAAGATGGATCGGATTTTTGTCGGCATATCGTTACGAAAACTCGAAATGGTTTTTGACCGAAGGATCATTGCACCAGAATACTATTTCTTGATAAGAATATCATAAAATTTTACATTTGAGTCTTGTGCGATGAGACCGGTTTCATATTCTCTTTCCTCGTATATGCGATATGTAAAGGCTGTTTCATTTCCTACGAATATTTCTACCATGTCGTGGTCGACTATTATTTCTAAATTGATTGGTACATTGTTTTTGATGAGGAATGTTTTTTCGCATACTCTCACTCCATCTGGCCCTGGGTCCGTGGGCTCTGGTACCGCCTGGCATGATTGAACCCAAAATGGGTCGACGCCCATTGGTAATGACAAAAGGGAAACTCTTTGCATGGCGACATCAAATTCGAGGAGAAGACATCCGCTGGCCTCCCTGTCTGATTTTAATATAACACCAAAGTAGTCATTGGCGTCATGGGGCATAATTTGACAGCTAAGCATATAATGTTTTTCATGGTGCTCGAGGAAACCATAGGTGCATGTTCCGATGGAGTTCATCTCTATAGTGGTTTTTCCGTACATTTGGGAATTTCCTAAGATGTTTTTGTACTTCCATTTGACTGGAGTTGTCATTTCATTTGCATATTCCCTGGGAAGGAGGACATCCAATTCTCCATCGCTGCGCACTTTTACTTCGTGAGGGATGCAAAACGCTCCTCCCCAGTACCAATCTCCTTTATCGCTGGCATCTGCGCGGTCGTGTGCCCATGCAAAATAAAATCTTCGGCCTTCGTCATTTTGTAAGGATTTTGCTGCATAGAATCTCCGGCCTCCGATACCATCGTGTTTTGGCTTCCTCCACGGACCAAACGGAGATTTGGAAATGCGGTATATGGTGTTCACAAATTCAGAAAATCTGGAGTATGATAAATACCAATTATCGCCCATTTTATACATTTCGCAGCACTCGGGGCAATTTGTATGACCGGGAGAATACACAGGTCCATAGTATTCCCAATCTTTTAGATTATCGGAACGGTATAGAACGATGCATCCCCTTCTTGTGACGGGCATATCCAATCGCCTTGCAGAAATTAGGATCCAGTAACAGTGATCATCTTCGTTATAAAATACATAGGGATCTCTCCAGTCCAGTTTTTCGTACAGATCGGTTTTGGGCTTGATAACTGGATTCATAGAATCTTTTTTCCAGGTAACTCCGTCCTTACTTGTTGCATGGCAAATTGTCTGCTGAAATTCTGATTGAAGACTGTAACCGGTGTAAAAAGCATGGTATTCCCCTTCTCCATAAACGACAGAACCAGTCCAAACTCCCGAAGCATCTGGCGAATCTCCCTCGCCTGGGTATATTGCAGTGGGCAATTCCTTCCAGTGTATCAAATCGCTTGAAACAGAATGCTCCCATGTAGTGCGTAATCTATCAGGATAGACGGTTGTTCCGGGAGGTGGCGTCAAGGAAAAAATGTGGTACTGTCCATTGTGGTAAAAAGGGATTGCATCTCCCGTTGAGTCTGCGAATGACATTCTTCTAAAAATTCTCATAGAATCAATACCTTTCTTTAATTATTTCTGAATTGTTTTTTTCTTTAAACTTGACAATTTGCTTTTTTGTCCATCAAGCAATACTGCACAGGCGATGATCAATCCTTTCACGATCAGCTGCCAATATGAACTGATTCCGATCAAGTTTAATCCGTTGGATATGACGCCGATGACCATTGCGCCAATAACAGTTCCGCTTATTTTTCCCTTACCACCAGTCATCGAAGTTCCTCCGAGGACACAGGAGGCAATTGCGTCCAGTTCATATCCGCTTCCTACGGACGGCTGACCCGAATACATCCTTGAGCATAACACCAAGCCTGCGAATGCGGATAGGATACCAGAAAGGGTAAATACAATGATTTCTACTTTTTTGATGGGGACTCCTGACAGTCTTGCGGCTTCGCGGTTTCCGCCGATGGCATACACATAAGTGCCGAATTTGGTTTTGCTTAATAAAAAGCTGCAGATGCCGATTAAAATGACCATGTAGACAACGGGAAGTGGAATGATATTAAATAAATAACCTGTGCCTATGTTGATGAAAAATTCATCGCTGATACGAGTTGACTGGCCGCCGGAATACACATAAGCCACGCCATTTGCAACATTCATCATAGCCATGGTGATGATAAATGCGGGAACCCTAAAACAGGATACGATGACACCGCTGATGACACCTGTGATAACACCTAACAGAAGGCCGGCTATGATGGCGGCGGCTATTGGCATACCCTGATTCACGATAAAGCCAACGGTAAGAGTGCCGCTCATAGCTACGATCGCTCCGACAGACAGGTCTATATGCCCTAGAATGATGATAAAAGTCATCCCCAATGCAATATAAGTGTTGATGGAAATTTGCCTTAATACGGATATGATATTCGTTGTGCTTAAGAATTTATCTGTGGCGCATGAAATGATAATGCAGAGAATAATTAGTACTGACAATATTCCTGCATTGCCTTTCAGAACTGATACTATTGGATTATTTGACATAATAGATCTATTCTTCTGATTCATTCTGACCGATCCCTCCTGCTGCGTATTTCATGATCTCTTCCTGGCTTAATTGGTTCTTTGAAAGCTTTTTCACAAGCCGTCCTGCTCTGACCACACAGACGTTATCACACATATTGATAATTTCGGGCAGTTCGCTTGACACCATGATAATAGCAATGCCCGATTTGGCCATTTCATTGATTACAGAATAAATTTCAAATTTAGCGTTGACATCAACGCCTCTGGTAGGCTCATCTAGGATCAGCACGTCAGGCTTCGTGGATAACCATTTTCCTAAAACAACTTTTTGCTGATTTCCGCCGGAAAGACTGCCTGCTGATATACTTGGAGAAGCGGCTTTCAATCTTAGTTTTTCTGTGTAGTGATCGACAATTTTTTTGCGCTTGTTTTCGCTGATCGCAATTCCGTTCATGCAAAAGTCTAGTGAGGAAAGCACCATATTGAATGCAACGCTGTTTCCCAAAACAAGACCTTGTTTTTTTCTATCTTCGGGTACCATGGCGATCCCGGCTTTGATGGCTTCCATCGGGCTTTTGAAGTGGACCTCCTTGCCGTGAAGATAAATTGAACCTTCCTGAATAGGACGTGCCCCAAAAATGGTTTCCATGATCTCGCTTCGTCCGGCTCCGACCAGCCCTGAAAAGCCCAGTATTTCTCCTTTGTGGAGAGAGAAGCTCACGTCTTTGAAGAGATTGCTTCCTGAAAGATTCTTTACTTCGAGTGCAACGTCCGATTTTTCAATGTTTGCAAAATCCCTTGCGTAAAAATTATCCAAAGTCCTACCCACCATCATGGAGACCAGCTCATTGGCAGTGGTTTCTTCTGTTTTTCGTGTGCCTACATATACGCCATCTCTGATGACGGTAACTCTGTCTGAGATTCTGAATAATTCTTCCATTCTGTGAGAAATGTATATGATACTGACTTTTTTCTTCTTTAGCCGTACAATGATTTCAAAAAGTTGCTCCACCTCTTCGTTTGATAATGAAGAGGTGGGTTCGTCCATAACAATGATTTTACCATTGAATGAAACTGCTTTTACAATTTCAATCATTTGCTGCTGTGCGATCGTTAAGTCTTCTATGAGCGTATTTGCATCAATCTTTACGCCTAAGGACGATAACATTTGGGAAGCCTGCCGGTTCATTTCGGCACCATCCACAGTTCCGAATTTGGTTGTTAATTCTCTGCCCAGAAATAGATTTCTGGCTACGCTTAAGTAAGGAACAAGAACAATTTCCTGGTGGATAATACCTATCCCATTGTTTCTCGCAGAAGATACGTTGGTAATTTTTACTTCTTTACCGTCGATCTTTATTTTGCCCGCATCAGGCTGGTAAATGCCGCCTAGCACCTTTATCAGGGTTGATTTGCCGGCGCCGTTTTCTCCCAACAATGCATGGACTTCCCCCAGACTCAATGTAAAATCTATGCCGTTTAGGGCGTAAATACCGGAAAAACTTTTCTTGATCCCTGCCATTTCCAAAATTGTTTGTCCCATGTTTTTCCTCCGACAAGAAAAATGTTTTTTGATAATCCAGCTTGAATAATAATGCGGCAGCCAAGGCTGCCGCACTATCAGCTGATCACTGCCAATCGTTGATTGTTTTTTCAGCTTCCTCTATTGTAACAAGGTGCGAATCCAGATATACTTTTTTCTCATCGATTTCGGTGTTTCCGTCGATGTAATCGATTGCTTCCTGAAAAGCATATTCAGCGATCTGTAATGGAACCTGTGCGGCAACAGCTGTAAATTCGCCATCTAACAGAGCTTGTTTTCCGTCCGGAGAGGCATCGATGCTGTAAACGCCGATTTCCCCTGTTTTATTCGCTGCCTTGATGGCGGCAGCGGCCCCCAACGCAGACGGATCGTTAATACAGAAAAAGGCGTCAATGTCGGGATTTGCGATGATAATATCTTCAGCTAACGGCAGAGATGCGTCTAATGCTGCTTCTCCATCCTGCTGCGCAACGATATTAAACTTATCTGAGCTTTCACCCAGCCCTTCAAGGAAGCCGTTTACTCTGTCCACGCAGCTTTCATTAGACGGAAAGTCTAATATTGCAATGTCGCCGCCATCTGGGTAGTCCTTTACCATCTGCTCACCAACTAATTGTCCGGCCATGTAAGCGTTGGTTCCAACGAACTCAACAACAAAGTTTTCTATATCTTCATCAATGACTGCTGTGTCCACATTAAAGATGGGAATGCCTGCGTCCGTTATTTCTGCTAAGCCGGCCGTGATCCCTGCGGAATCTACTGGTATGATAAAGACGGCATCATATCCGCTGTTTGCAACATCGGAAAGCTGGCTTAGCTGTTTGTTCAGATCATAATCTGGATCGAGGCATGTGTATTCGATTCCCTTTGCCTCACACAGCTCCTTTATCTTGGAGTCAATAGAGCTCTGGAATGTGTTATTGAGTGTGTTCGTGCAGAACGCAAAAGACAAGCCGGATTTCTCTGCTGCATTTGCGATCTGTCCTCCGGCAATCGTTCCGATAGCCATGCACGTACTGACACTTATCGTCCAAAATTTTTTGTTCATAAATATATTCCTCCGTGATTTGATAAAATGTTCTGTTTATTAACCTGCGCATAATTAATAATTAGATTTGTTTTGTTTGTTACGTAAATGATAATATTTTTATCTCCATTTGTCAATAATAACACATTATACACCTTAAAAAACGTCGAAATATACAAAAATAAGAAGATCCTTTTTGTCCTTTTTCCTTTTCTTTTTCAATATTTACGTAAATTTTTGGAATCATCTGGAAATGGCTCGTGAAAAATGTCTTTCCATGCCCGTTTTAGTTGGTTTCCGTTTACTATGTATGGCTGAACTGCAAGATATTTGGGAACGCAGCTGCTTACCAATGATTTCGCAACCGCCAAGGCTGCGGCCCGTCCTTGCTCATACGGTCTTTGTGTGCTGAGACCCTGTACATACCCTGCTTCCACATATTTTGCAATTTCGTAATCCAAATCTGTAGTAAATATTACAATGTCTTTACGTTTCAGTTCCTCAAGGGCTTTTATCACCTTAAGAGCAGGCTGATCCCAACTAACATATAGTCCTTGTATGTCTGGATGCTGCTGCAACATGTCTTTGGCAGTCTGATAAGCATTTTCTATCCGCCCAAATCCTTTTACTGAGACGATATCAAGGTTCGTATATTTTTCGGTTACGATTTTTTGTGCTGCGGAATCTCTGGCTTTCGTACCATAAAAAGCTGCTCCGTGGACGATGAATCCAACCTTAGTAGTTCTGTTGTCTGCAAAATATTCTCCCATAAGGCGTCCTGCGTTGGTTCCGTTTTCCCATTCGTTGACGGATATGCAGGAAACGTAGTCGTTGTTTTCTATGGAGTCTGGAATATTACTTAGAAAAATGAGCTTTGTGATTTTTGACAACCCTCTGAATTTTTCTGCGGTAAGTCTGTCATCTGCGGGAATGGCGATAACCGCATCCGGTTTTTGTATCTGGATTGCATCTAATTGCATGTTTTGCAGCTCGGGATCAAAATGGGCATCCATGACGGATACTAAGTTAATTCCAAATTTATCCAGTTCGTCTCTGATTCCTTTTTCGTGCATTTCCGCCCAGGCTGTGCCGGTATAGTGGAAAGAGATCGCTACCTTGAAATTACCTTTTTTCAAGATCGTTTTTTCTTCCTGGGAAAACACAATATCTTCGGGTGATGCGGCTTTTTCTCCCAAGGGCCCATTATCCAGCATCCTTGTGGATTTCCTTATATTCAGTGTGACATTGGCAAAATTCTTTTTTGTAATAGAATTTCCCGTATTGATTTTTTCCATAAGCTTCTTTACTGCCAGTGTACTCAGGCCCTGTACGTCGCGGTCTATTGTTGTAAGAGGGGGATACATAAGCTCGCTCCAGGTTTCATCCCCGAATCCTATAACTGATATCTGGTCTGGGCATTCAATCCCACACATTTGGAGGACTTTCATCAAGTGCATGGTCAGACGGTTTCCCCCTGCTATGACTGCGGTCGGCTGGATCCTTTGCAATGCTCTCTGGATGACACTTCTGCACTTTTCTTCCGGGTCTCGGAGATTGACTTCTGTTATGTTTGCATCGTTTTCATGTATACCCTCGGACTTTAAAGCTTTTAGATATCCTCTGGTTCTTTCTTCTCGAGAGATGGATTCTATAGATTCTCGTATAAACAGAATGTTGGTGTGCCCTGACTTGAGAAGATATTTGGTTGCATCATATAAAGACTGCATATCCTGGAACAAAACCATGTCGATATTTTCGTTGTTGATGATTCTTTCCACACAAACGAAGGGAATAGTTGATTTCATTAAATTCTGATATGCCTCTCGTTCGCTTTTGACGGGGGCCAAAATAATACCAGCAGTCAACTTGTTTCTGATAAGTCCTTCCAAAATAGTACTCTCTTGATTGTGGTTTTCTTTTGTTACGGCAACAAAAAACTGATAGCCCTGTTCAACTATGAGCTCTCTCATATAAGAAACCATATCTCTGTATATGGCACTTTCTAATGTGGGAAAGATTGCCACGATAATGGATTGATTTCCCAAGCGGATATTTCCTTTTTTTTTCTCAAGCTTTTGATCATACCCTGTTTCTACGATTATTTTTTCTATTTTATCGACTAATTCCGGGCTGACATATCGAGTCCGGTTTATAACGTGAGACACTGTTGCTATAGATACGTCTGCCATATCTGCAATTTTTTTAATTGTTATCTTTTTCTCATCCATACATCGATTCTCCTCAAATATGTACTCGGGCGACTATTTTAAATTCCCTTTACGATTTGCCGGGTAAACAAATTGAAAAGTCGCCGTTTACTCGGCGGATTCAGGCGTTGCTTGGCGCAAATTTATTTTTGGTTTTTTGCATCCTTCTAAAATGGAAGAGTATGTCTTGCTATACGGGTTAAACTCACATTAGCATACATTTTCGCAAAAATCAATCTTCCCGGTGCATCCACAGGTATAGACGCTGAAGAGCAATAGAAAGGTTAGAGTTTCTCCCGGGCACTTGATAAAAAGAGAGGTGTATGGTACTCTAACAGGAACAGGTTTCTGAGGAAGCTATGGAGTTAAGCAGTGAGACAGGAGAGCGTGAGAATGAGTATATACGATAGCTTAAATGAGCCGCAGAGAGAAGCTGTATTACATACGGAGGGTCCCCTTTTGATCCTGGCGGGGGCTGGTTCGGGAAAGACCAGGGTACTCACCCACAGGATCGCATATCTTTTGGAAGAAAAAGGGGTCAATCCCTGGAATATCCTGGCTATTACTTTTACCAACAAGGCTGCTCAGGAAATGCGGGAGAGGGTGGAACGCCTGGTTGGTTTTGGGGCCGAGAGCATTTGGGTTTCCACCTTTCATTCTGCCTGCGTGAGGATCCTGCGGCGCCATATTGATAATCTGGGCTTTGACAACCATTTCGCCATCTATGATACTGATGATCAGAAGATTTTGATCAAGGAGGTTTGCCGGAAGCTGAACATCGACACAAAGGTTTACAAGGAACGGGCGCTGTTGTCGGCCATTTCTCATGCGAAGGATGAATTGATCACGCCGGATGAGATGGAGATGAATGCGGCGGGAGATTTTACACAAAAAAAGATCGCCTCTGTTTATCGGGAGTATCAGGCGGCGCTGCGAAAAAATAATGCACTTGACTTTGATGATCTGATCGTGAAAACGGTGGAGCTGTTTCAGAATTGTGGAGCGGTCTTGGAATATTATCAGGAGCGGTTCCGATACATCATGGTGGATGAGTATCAGGATACCAACAATGCTCAGTTTAAATTTATCAGCCTTTTGGCCGCCAGGTACGAAAATCTTTGTGTGGTGGGGGATGATGACCAGTCTATTTATAAATTTCGGGGGGCGAATATAGGCAATATCCTGGGCTTTGAGCGGGTATTCCCCAATGCGGCAGTCATCCGTTTGGAACAGAATTATCGTTCCACCGGGAACATTCTTCAGGCGGCGAACCATGTGATTGCAAGGAACTCGGAGCGCAAGGAAAAAACCTTGTGGACGGAGAATCCGGAGGGAGAAAAGGTCCATTTTCGCCAGTTCCTAAATGGCTTTGAGGAGGCAGAGTATGTGGCCGGAGAGATCAGCAAGGCCCACAGGGAGGGGCTTTGCCAGTATAAGGACTGTGCCATCCTCTATCGCACCAATGCGCAGTCCCGTATCTTTGAAGAAAAATTCATCGGAGCAAACATTCCCTATAAGATCGTTGGGGGGATTAATTTTTACTCACGAAAAGAGGTCAAGGATCTTCTTTGCTATTTAAAGACCATCAGTAATGCGAAGGATGATCTGGCGGTGCAGAGGATCATCAACGTTCCCAAACGGGGGATCGGGGCGGCCACCGTTGGGCGTGTACAGGATTATGCGGATCAAATGGGGATAAGCTTTTATGAGGCGCTTCGGGTGGCGAAGGAGATCCCAGGAATGGGGCGGAGCCTTTCAAAAATAGAGGGCTTTGTCACCTTTATCCAGTCCTTAAAGAGCAAGGCGGACAGCTACAGCGTGGAGGAGCTTTTGAAGGAGGTTATCGATCTTACGGGATATGGTGCCGAGCTGGAAGCGGAGGATACAGATGAGGCCAGGGCCAGGCTGGAAAACATCGATGAGTTAATCTCCAAGGCAGTTTCCTATCAGGAGGCCATGGAAGAGCAGGGGCAGCCGGCGACTTTGTCCAGCTTTTTGGAGGAGGTTGCGCTGGTGGCAGATATTGACACTGTGGACGCAAAGCAGGATTATGTCCTTCTCATGACTCTTCACAGTGCGAAGGGGCTGGAATTTTCCAGAGTCTTTCTTACTGGCATGGAGGACGGGATTTTTCCAGGGTATGTGACCTTTGCGGGAGCGGATCCATCGGAGCTGGAGGAGGAGAGACGACTTTGCTATGTGGGGATTACCAGGGCAAAGGAGATGCTGACGCTCACCAGCGCCCAGCAGAGGATGATCCGTGGGCAGACCCAGTTCAATCGGGTGTCCCGATTTGTACGTGAGATCCCAAGGGAACTGGTGGATCTGGGGCATACGGTTGAGCCGACGAAAAAGAGGGCGGAGGATGTGATTCCTCTGGACAGCAAATATTCCAAGATGAAGCAGATATTCCAGTCCCGTAACTTTCAACCCAGGGATTTTAAGGTGAAGAAGGTGGATTCCCTGGAATACGGTGTGGGAGATACAGTGCGGCATATAAAATTTGGCGTGGGTATCGTGAAAAACATCGTTGAAGGCGGGCGGGATTATGAAGTCACCGTGGAATTTGACCGTGTGGGAGTGAAAAAAATGTTTGCCAGCTTCGCAAAGCTGAAAAAGCTGTAAGGAATTTTAGAGAATCTGTGGTAAAATCCAATGGATGGTGTTATAATGTAAATCAAAGTCAGGTGCCGGCGCTGGAGTCTGGGCCGGGGGTACGGTTTTTTATCCGGTGCGGCGGGACGAAAGATGATACCTGGAGTGAGAGTCCGAAGATCCAAGTTAGGGTTGTCGGCAGGGGTATTTTGGGGATATGACGTCTGGCCAGGAGTTCGGATAAGCGGCTGTTTTTCGGAGAAGGACAGCAGGTTATGGACTGGCTTTGGCGCTGCAGACCTGCATTGCCCCGAGTGTTTGGGCATCATGGGTGGACGAGACGTTTTTGTTGTCCGCATTACAAAAAAATAAGAGAGGATGGTATTGGTTATGAATATCAAAATGGATAAGCTTGAGGAATTGTTATCAGCATTGAAGAAGAAAGAAGACGAGAAGCAGAAAAATACGGTCCTCTGGGTACTGGCCATCATTGGTGCAGTGGCAGCGGTGGCTGGCATTGCTTTTGCCGTGTATCGTTTCCTGACTCCTGATTATCTGGAGGATTTTGAGGAAGAGTTCGATGACGATTTCGATGATTATTTTGAGGATGAAGAGGAGTAAGTTCTTTTTCCTTCAGTGCAGAATTTTATACGTATGACAAAGTAGCTCCGGCCTGTGTGAAACCGGAGCTATTTTTTCGATAAGGGGAAGAAAGGGAAGGAGAGCGATAAAACCCCAATAAAGAACGGAAAGGCTCGGGAAATCAGGTTTCTTTTATTGGGAGAAGGATGTTGAGGCGGACAATCATAAACAAGCGGTTCGGATGGTTTTTATCATATTGTAAATGCAGAAAAGAAGTACTGTGAAAGGAAACAGAGGACAGTCAATAAATGGCACACGTTAACAAGCTGTCCTGGTGATAGTGGCAACGAAAATAGATTTGTGAACGCCGACGCCACAGCAGGCTGTGTAAACAACTTTCATAGTCAAAACTCCTTTCAAAATGGGATAAAGAAGCCATTGACTGTTCCATCGCACATTTCCAAGAGAAGTTAAAACAATTCTTATTGTACGGTCTAAAAGAGCCGCTTATTTGTGCGAAAAAGATGGAACTCACACGGATTATTATGCTGTTTAAAACCGAAGAAAGTCTTTACCATTCACCTTTCCGCGTTTTGTAGTAGGGCTTCTTTGCAAACTATTTTACCAATAACGCGGAGGATTCAAAGACTTTCATTACTATTTGTGCCGCCGACTTGGCGGCGGAATGGAGATTATTATATTATTATGAAAAAAGGCGAGATTTACGAGGGAAGGATAGAACGTGTAGATTTTCCCAATAGGGGGATCGTGACAGTGGAAGACCAGAAGGTTATTGTAAAGAATGGAATGCCAGGGCAGAGAGTTCGTTTTATGATCAACAAAAAAAGATCCGGAAGGGCAGAGGGACGGTTGCTGGAAGTACTGGAAAAGTCCCCTCTGGAAACAAGAGAGCCGGTATGCGGCGTTTTTCCAGAATGCGGAGGATGTATGTACCAGACCATGTCCTATGAGGCGCAGCTAAAGATGAAGGAAAGGCAGATCTACACCCTCTTGAAGGAGGCTGTAGGAGAGGATCTTCCCTGGGAAGGCATTCATGGGAGCCCTATGGAGTTTGCTTATCGGAATAAGATGGAATTTTCTTTTGGGGACGAGTACAAAGACGGCCCTCTATCCCTGGGACTTCACAAAAAGGGGAGCAGCTACGATGTTCTCAACACCGTGGACTGCAAACTGGTACACAAGGATATGACGGATATCCGAGCCTGTGTGCTGGAGTTTTTTCAGGAAAAAAAGGCCTCCTTTTACAAAAAAATGCAGCATGTGGGATATCTTCGTCACCTTTTATTGAGGCGAGGAGTCACCACTGGGGAAATATTGGTGCATGTGGTCACGACTACTCAGGAGGAGTACGATTATGGACCCCTTGTGGAGCGGCTCCTTGCCCTTCCGCTGGAGGGCAAGATTGTGGGAATTTTGCACATCCTGAACGACTCTTTGTCTGACGTTGTGCAAAGCGATGAGACCAGGCTCCTCTATGGGAAGGACTTTTTTTATGAAGAGCTGTTGGGGCTGCGGTTTAAGGTCAGCACCTTTTCCTTTTTCCAGCCCAACTCCTTAGCTGCGGAGGTGCTTTATTCGGTGGTGAGAGATTATGTGGGGAATACAAAAAACCGCACAGTTTTTGACCTTTACAGTGGAACCGGCACCATAGCCCAGCTCATCGCACCTGTGGCAAAGGAGGTCATCGGCGTGGAGATCGTGGAAGAAGCTGTAGAAGCTGCCCGCCAGAACGCTGCCCGAAATGGGCTTGCCAACTGCCGCTTCCTGGCCGGCGATGTTCTGAAGGTTCTGGACACCCTTCCCCAAAAACCAGATACCATCATCCTGGATCCCCCCCGGGACGGCATCCATCCCAAGGCCCTCCCCAAGATTTTGGCCTACGCCGTAGATCAGATCATCTACATCTCCTGCAAACCCACCAGCCTAGCCCGGGATCTGCCCGCCTTCCTGGAAGCCGGATACATGGTGGAAAGGGTTTGTGCAATAGACCAGTTTTGCCAGACGGTGCATGTGGAGAGTATCTGTAAATTAGTGCGGAAATAGGCGGTTTTCCGGGGGTTAAGGATGGGGATTCGGCGATTTTGCCACCGGTTTGCCACCCGTAGAAAATAAATCTGCGAAAAAACAGGAAAACGGCTGAACACGATGAATATGGTTCAGCCGTTTTTATTGTGGTGCGCCTAGCGGCGCACGTTTCCAACGAGTGAAAGTCTCGAATCCGCCCGGTAGTGGGAAGGATATAGCCGAAGGCAAGGGTGTCCATCGTGAGGTGGAATCTGAAGGAAGCTGGATATGGGGAGCATACTAACCCATGGGCAAATCTCTGGTCTGACGAACAGAAATCACATACGAGG